>JADGOY010000033.1 GCA_017882715.1 Nakamurella sp.
ACGTGCGCGGGTGCCCCAGACGCCCTCGAGTTCACGGAGTCCAGGGATCGTAGGCACGATCGGAGCTGAGCCGGTCGCCACGACGATGTGCGCTGCGGTGTGCCGGACACCCTCGACTTCGACCACGCCGGTGCCGGCCAGCCGGCCCGCTCCTCGCAGCAGGTCGATGCCCCGCTCCGCCAGCCAGCGCTCCTGGCCGACGTCGGAATAGCCCGACACCATGAAGTCCCGCCACGCCAGCGCGGCCTCAACATCGATCCGTGCGCTCGCCCCGGCCTCGCGCGCGCCGTGCACCGCCTCGCCCGGGCGCAGCAGGGTCTTGGAGGGAATGCACGCCCAGTATGAGCACTCGCCACCGACCAGCTCTCGTTCGACGACGGCGACGCGCAGTCCGCGTGCATTCAGCGCCGCAGCGCAGTTCTCGCCGGGGGCCCCGCCGTCGAGAAACGATCACGTCGTAGTCCGGGGAGGGGTCGCCGGAGGCCATATCACTTGCCATGGTCTGCTCCTGTCCTGGGGTCGAAGACACTGACGGGACGATGCCTGGAGTTCGAGTCCGGTCGCGCCCGGCGACACCCGGGTCGAGTCCCTGGTCCGGGATCGGCCCGGGTGTGCACCAGTGGACTCCCGGCAAGACCCGAGCCGTGCAGGTGCAAAGTTATGGGGGCTTTGATGACGACCTGGTGGCTGAGGGCTGGCGCAGGCCACGGGTAGGCCCGGAGCCAGGACCAGTGACCCCACGGGCGCGACCAGCGCACTGCGGGGTGACTGTGTGGTCAACCCAACCCAATGGAGGTCCTCATGAGCAGTACGCAGGTGAGCAGTGACACCGCAACGGAGGCGTCCGGCGCCGCGCCCGTCCCGCTGCGGCTCGAGGTCGTGATCCTGCCGATCGCAGACGTCGACCGGGCCAAGAGCTTCTATCAGGGCCTGGGGTGGTGGCTTGACGCCGACGCCTCCGCCGGCGATGACTTTCGCGTGGTGCAGCTGACGCCGCCCGCGTCCACGGCCTCGATCATCTTCGGCAAGGGGATCACCTCCGCCCAGCCGGGGTCGATCATGGTCCTGGCCGTGGACGACATCGACGCGGCCCGCGACGAGCTCCGCTCGCACGGCGTCAAGTTCAGCGAGATGTTCCACGACGCCGGCGGTGGCCTCGGCGGCGGCTTTCACGCCGACACCGACGCCCTCGCCACGGGTCCAGATCCCCAGGGCCGCTCCTATGCCACCTACGCCTCGTTCAGCGATCCCGACGGCAACCACTGGCTGCTCCAGGAGATCACGGCCCGGCTCCCGGGACGCGAGTGGGCGTGAGCGGAGGGCCACCCATGGACATCCCGGCGCTTGCAGCCCTCCTGCACGAGACGGCCGAGCATCACGGCTCATTCGAGGCAGTCGCCCCACCGCACGACTGGTGGGACTGGTACGCCGCGTACATGGATGCCCGCGAAATCGGGAGCACCCCGGACGAGGCCTCCGCGGCCGCCGGGCGCTACATGGCGAAGGTCAAGCACGTCGTCGTCTCGCCCGTTTGACGCCCGCACCGGCCGCTGCGGCTGGAGACCCACGCTTTCCTGCGGGGTCTCCGACCGCCCGGGCACGTCTCCGACCGATATGGCCGGCGCATGGCGCTGCTGATCTTCGCTACGGCCGACGGTCGCGGAATCCTGGCTGCCACACCTGCCCTCGTCCTCCGCAAGATGCCAATCCGGCCCTCCGGAGCACGCCATGAGCACCACCGACACCAGCCCTTCCAACAACGGCTTGGCGCCGGAATCGCGGTCCTGGACGCACTTGAGCATCGACCGCCGCAGCCCCGGCAACTGCCGCGTGACGTTCGACCACCCTCCGATCAACACGATCACCGCGACGACCGTCGCGGAACTCGCTGAGCTCGTCGGCCTGATCGAGCAGGATGCGGACCTCAACGTCGTCGTCTTCGACAGCGACAACCCCGATTTCTACCTGGCCCACGACGACCTGGAGAACGACCCAAGCAGGACCACGGCACTGGGAGTCGGTCCGACCGGAATGCACGCGTGGCTTGACCTACTTGTCCGTCTGTCCCGTGCGCCGGTGGTCAGCATCGCCTCGATCCGGGGACGCGTCCGCGGCGCGGGAAGCGAGTTCGTGCTGGCCTGCGACCTGCGGTTCGCCTCGCGCGAGAACGCGTTGCTCGGCCAGTTCGAGGTCGGCACGGGTGTGGTCCGCGGGGGCGGTCCGATGGCCAGGCTCTCCCGTCTGGTCGGTCGCGGCCGGGCACTCGAGATCCTCCCCGGAAGAACGAGGTGCGCATACGCATTCTGGCCACCGCCGTGACATCGAGCGGCTGCTACCTCCGGGGGCTGAGGCGGACTCCCGCCTACCGGATCATGGCGCGACTCGCTCTGGGTGCGCCGAGGCAACCGACACTCGGCATGGTGCTCTCCGGGGAAGTGGATGCCCTCGGATCAGATGTTCGCTCGTTCGAGGTGGGTCACCGGGTATTCGGATTCAATCGACACCGCTTCCGGAGGTACCCGCAGTATGCGTGCTGGCCGGCGGACGGACTTCAGATCAGAGGGCGTCGCGCGGGTCAGCCACGAATCATGTTTTCCGAAGCTACCGACGTGTCAATGAATACTGGGGATTAAAGGTCGAATTCTCGGCCCTCTATATTCTGGCTGATCGCATTTTCGATATCGTCGATCAGCACCATGCGCTCCCCGAAGGAAATAGTCGGCAGGTGGAACCGCAACTCCTTGATCATTGCGTGCTGTTCAGGCTCTAGGGCCAGGGCATAGGTCGCCTTGATCGTCTCGAAGAGCTCCCGCTCAGCGGGATCTTCCTTTGGTTGTTCCGGCTCCACGGCTGTCCTCTTCGGCATGATCCAAGGAACTGGTGCAGCCACCATCGCGCCCACGACGAACAGGCCCAACGGCGGCGGGCTCCCTCGCCCTTCCTGCTTGCGCTCAGATTACGCTCCAAGGCGTGAAGTAGACCCGATCGCGCTTCCATGCCGACACCGAGTTCGATCGCCGAGTGGGACCATCCGCGTGCCGGCGCCTCCTCCAGCTGTGCGCGGAGCACGGGGCGGTCAGTGACGGTCCACCGCGTGCCGGCGCCTCCTCCAGCTGTACGCGGAGCACGGGGCGGTCGGTGACGGTCCATACGGTGTAGGAGCGGATATCCGCTGTGGCCAGTCAGTGTCGATCTGGGGCCGGGCATGGGCGAGCAGGATCCGGACGGCCGAGGTGACGTGGACCGGTGAGCAGGACCCGATCGGCACGCAGAGGCCCATGAGTTTCGGTGCGCCGATCCAAGGGTTCATTCAATGACCACACGGCACACTCGTGCGCCATTCCGTGCCCGACACCCGGACAGAAACTGACGGGCACACGCCGGAGGCGGTCATCTTGCGACAGTGCACGACGGTTAGGTGAGCCCGACAGAAATGCGGAAGATCGTCTGCCTGCTATCGGCGCTGGCGATGGCCATCGAGATCACCATTGTGGGAGCGGGTGTCGCCGCGGCCGACCCGTCCACGCCAGTCGTGGTGGCGTCCGATCTGAACAATCCCGGCAATTGAAGGTAGCCCCGTCCGGCGACCTCCACGTCGCCGAGGCCGGAAAGGGAGCCATAGAGCCACCGATCCCGGCGGCCGCTTCATGAGTCCGGAGGGAACGATGAGCTGCGCCGGACACACCGGCTCAGTCACCAAGATCAAGAATCCGGCCGGTCCGGCATCGGCCTCGCGGGTGGTCAGCGGGCTGCTGTCGTTCGCCGGACGTGACGACGGTTCGGCTGCGGTCGGGGTCGACGCCGTGTCGGTCACTGCCGCCAGATGATCTGACGCCGACGAATGAGTGAACCTCCTGCGGGTGCTGCTCCTCGACGCGAGGACAGCACCTGCAGGCGTTACTGCTGGGACGCCTGGCCGGGATGTCTGGCCGGGATGTCTGGCGAACTGACGCGCGGACTACCATTTGGGAGGATTCTGATCGGCAGCGAGTGTACTGCTGTGCCTGATACGCACCCGCGACCCGGGCCCGCCCAGGACGAGGAGCTCCCGGATGACATCCGTGCAGGCGTTGTGGGAGCGCATCGAACGGGAGCAGGTCAGCCTGTTGCGCTTCGCCTATTGCGATCTGGCGGGAATCACCCGCTGCAAGGCGGTCCACGTCCCACAACTTCCCGACAAGCTCGTCACCGGCGCGGGCTTGACCCGGGCACAAATGGCCCTGAACGTTCTCGACGAGTTGATCGACATCGACGGGATGATCCCGGTCGGCGAGGTTCGCCTGCTCCCCGATCCCGACTCGTACCGGCTGTCGCCGTGGCTGACGCGGACCGCGACCATCAGGTGCGACCAGATCGGGCACGACCGCCAGGACTGGGGCGCCTGTCCCCGCGCGGTCCTCCGCCGCACCGTCACCCGGCTGGCCGAAAACGGGATCGCGGCGCGGGCCGCGTTCGAGCCGGAGTTCTACCTCGCCGGCGGTGTCGACGGTGCGCTCCAACTGCTGCCCCGCACTCCGGTCTACAGCGCGATCGGCCACGACGCGCAGGCGGCCGTGCTGCTGGACATCGTCGACGCGCTGACCGCCCAGGATCTCGAGGTGGAGCAGGCCATCAACGAATACGGTCCCGGCCAGCAGGAGGTGACCGTCCGGCACGCCGCGCCGTTGCAGGCCGCCGACGACTTCCTGGCCGTGAAGGACACCGTGCGTGGCGTGGCCCGAGCCCACGACCTGTGGGCCAGCTTCGCACCAAAGCCGTTCGTCGATGAGATCGGCAGCGGCGCCCACCTGCACCTGAGCCTGTGGGACACGACCGGAACCAAGAACCTGCTCTACGACCCGCAACAGCCCGGCGACCTGTCTGAGACCGCGGCCGCCTTCCTGGCCGGCATCCGTGACCACCTGCCCGCCCTGCTCGCCGTCACCGCCCCTTCGGTCAATTCCTACCGCCGGTTCGCGCCAGGCGCCTGGGCCGGCGCCACCACGGCGTGGGGTTTCGACAACCGCGAGGCTGCGCTGCGGGTGGTTTCGCCCTTCTACGGCCACGAGGAGCAGACCTTCAATCTCGAGTACAAGCCGATGGACTGCTCCGCCAACCCGTACCTGGCGCTCGCGGCCGTGCTCCGCTGCGGACTCGACGGGATCGAACGCGAACTCAGCCTGCCTGATCCCGCCGACCGGGCACCGCACCAACTGACCGCCGACGAACGCGAGCGCTGCGGGATCACCGACCTGCCGGAGGATCTGTCCGAGGCGTTGACCGCGTTCGAACGGGACGAGGTGCTGGCAATCCTGTTCGGCGATTTCCTGCGCCGCGCGTTCCTGGCGGTCCGGACTTCGGAAGCCGCCCGGTTCGCGGCGCACGATGAGGCCTTCGAGCTTCGCCATCACGGCTACAAGTACTGACGGCTCCGGCGGCGACCGCGCTCAGCAAACACCCGCCAGCGGGTGTCGCCAGCCTGCTGTACGTCGCGCCGACGACGGCGCCGGTCCGTGGCGCCACTGAACCTCGAGACCGTACTGATGAGTGGATCGTTTCCGCGGGAATCATCGACACAGGGCAGCGACGGACGTCTGATCAGGGCATTCTTGATCAGCCCAAGGTTGCGCGTTCCCGGCTCAAGCCAGATCACAGCCGGGACCGCCGATCGGTGCTCGTTTCGATGCAAAATAGCTGGTGGAAGTTCGATCACGATCTCAACCGATTTCCCCACCGTCCTGGCGGGGGAGAACGCCAGCAACACGCGTCCCAGTGCCGTTGCGTGCACCGGCAGCGTCGCAGCAGGCACGAACGAGGTCGCCGGCCGCGGCCCCGGCTGCTTGTCGAGGTACGCCACCTCGAGCTCGCGCAGCACCCCGAGACGGGCGCGGCTCCTGTTGGCGGCCCGACAGGCTCCGAGCACGCACGGCCCGCGTGCGGCGACGCTCGTCGGGCAGGAATCGACAGTGCCGATCATCCGCAGCCGCAGGCCGGCGCGGTACTGACCGTCCTCGGTGCGCTCCAGCAGCCGCCACGAGGCCAACTCCGATGTCAGGCGGTGGCCGTGGAGATCGGCAGCCCGGCAAGCCTCGCGATCCCGGTGAGCGAATGCTCGTTGCCCTCGGTGATGGTCAGCAGGATCGCGGTGATCTTGCTGGTGACCCGCGCTGTTGCCCGGGCAACCAGCTGTGAGACAGGCTAATACGCGAACGCCATTTGTTTCTCTTCCGCCTTCTCGGCGCCCCCTCCGTCGGCCCCGCCGGAGCCGCCGCGCCGCGGCGGACCGCGCCGGATCGAATGCAGCGCCTCGGCCTCGCTCGGCGGGCCGATCTTGACGTACTTGACCACCAACCCGATCTCGATGAACGCCAGGATCCCGTAGAGAATGGTGAACACGATGACACGATGAGCGAGGTCAGCACCGCACCCCCGGACACCGAGGGCGACACCGATTCCGATGTCCGGTACAGACCCACCACCGTCCACGGCTGACGGCCCATCTCGGTGAAGATCCACCCCGCGGAGTTGCCGACGACGGGGCCGGCGATCGCCAGCATGGCGAGCCGCCACACCCACTTCGATTTCGGTACGCGGCCCTTGCGGGTGAGCCAGAGACCGGCGATCGACACCAGGATCATGATGAAACCGGCGCCCATCATCAGCCGGAACATCCAGTACACGACCGGGACATTGGGCCGGTAGTCACCGGGGCCGTACTTCTGCTCGAACTGGGCCTGCACGTCGTTGATGCCCTCGACGGTGCCGGTGAACGACTCGGTGGCCATGAAGGACAGCACGCCGGGCACGCGGATCGACCACACCTCGCTCGAACCGTCCAGGGTTCCGATGGTGATCAGCGAGAAGGAAGCCCCCGATGTGGTGTTCCACAGCGCCTCGGCAGAGGCCATCTTCATCGGCTGCACCTCGGTCATCACCTTGGCCAGCAGGTCACCGGTGATCAGCACGGCGACCGAACCGATCAACATCCCCACCAGGCCGATGCGCACCGAGGGCCGGAACACGTCCACGTCGCGCTGCTTCATCAGGAAGTAGGCAGAGATCCCGGCGAGCATGGCGGCACCGGTGAGCGCCGCGGCAGCGATCACGTGCGAATAGGCCCAGATGTTCAGCGGCTGGGTCAACACTGCCCAGATGTCGTTCATCTCGGCGCGTCCGCGGTCGACGTCGACCGTGATGCCCACCGGGTGCTGCATGAACGAGTTCGCGGACAGGATGAAGAACGCGGACAGCATGGTGCCGATCGACACCAACCAGATGCAGGTGGCATGCAACCGCGGGGAGAGCTTGTCCCAGCCGAAGATCCAGAGCCCGAGGAACGTCGACTCCAGGAAGAACGCGAGCAGCGCCTCCATCGCCAGCGGCGCGCCGAAGACGTCACCGACGAACCGGGAATAGCTCGACCAGTTCATCCCGAACTGGAACTCCTGCACGATGCCGGTGACGACCCCGATCGCGAAGTTGATCAAGAAAATCTTGCCCCAGAACTTGGCGGCCCGGAGGTACACCGACTTGCGGGTGCGCACCCACGCCGTCTCCACGATGGCGATGAAGAAGGCCATACCGATCGTGATCGGGACGAACAGGAAGTGGTAGACGGTGGTGATCCCGAACTGCCACCTGGCAATCCCCAACGAATCCATCTGAAGACTCCTTCAGCCAGGCAATGAGCACCGTGGTACCGGACCGCGTGGCGCCCACAGCGGAACCGACAGACCAGTGTCCCCCTGACCGTGGGGCAGCGTCAGGTCGAGCGCGCAGTGTTCCCGCCGAGTAGAACCAGGCGTCCGCTGTCACGTCGTGGGGCGACTCCCAGAAGGCGGACGTCCGGTCGTGCTCGCAGGACACAGGGGCGTCGGCCCGCCCGTCCGGGATGGGCGGACGACCCGGCGCTCGCCGACGTCGCCAGTGGAGACCCTGCGCCGTCAGCCTGGCAAGCAAAGGTCATGACGACGGACTTCGGGGCACCCCACAGCGTTGTCAGCCCGTGATGACGACCTTGAGGGCTTTCGTCTCGGCTGCCCGACCGAAGGTGTCATAGGCGTCCATGATGCTGCCGAACGTGAAGCGATGGCTCGAGAACTTCTCCGGCGTCAGCCGACCCTGCGCGACCAGCTTGAGCAGCATCGGCGTGGTGGTGGCGCTGACCAGGCCGGTGGTGATCGCGACGTCCTTGATCCACAGGTCCTGGAGCTTGAGCTCCGCCGATCTCCCGTGCACGCCGACGTTGGCCACGGTCCCGCCGGGCCGGATGAGTTCGGTCGCCATCTCGAACGTCAACGGCACGCCGACCGCCTCGACAGCGGTGTCCACGCCGAGGCCGTCGGTCATCGCGAGCACCTCGTCCCTCCATCCCGCACTGCCGCTGTTGACGCCGTCGGTGGCACCGAAATCCTTGGCGTGCTGGATGCGGTTGTCGTCCAGGTCGATCGCGATGATGCGGGAGGCCCCGTAGAGTCCGGCGGTCATCATCGCCGCCAGCCCCACCGGCCCGGCACCGACGACCGCCACGACGTCACCGGGCTTGACCCGCCCGTTGCGCACGCCGATCTCGAATCCGGTGGGCAGGATGTCCGAGAGCATGACAGCGGCCTCGTCGCTGACACCCTGGGGGAGCTTGTGCAGGGAGTTCTCGGCGAATGGCGCCCGCACGTACTCCGCCTGCGTGCCGTCGATGAGGTGGCCCAAGACCCAGCCGATGCCCGAGGCGCCCTCGTCGTCCAGGCAATGCGCGGGCAGTTGCTGGCGGCAGTAGGAACACGAGCCGCAGGACGTGATGCAGGAGATGATCACGCGGTCGCCGACGGCGAGCTTGCGCACCGCCTGGCCGACCTCGGTGATTGTCCCGACACCTTCGTGCCCCAGAATCCGACCATCGGTGACCGCAGGGACGTCCCCCTTGAGGATGTGCAGATCCGTACCGCAAATCGTGGTGGTGTTCACCGCAACGATAGCGTCCGTCGCGTCGATGATCTTCGGGTCAGGAACCTCTTGCCACGCCTTCTGGCCAGGACCGTGGTACACGAGAGCCTTCATCGATGACCTCCTTGTCATCGCGTGCCAGCGCTGCGCGACGGCGTCGCGGGATAGCGCGAGCACGCAGGTCCATCATGGTGCCCCGAGCCGCTTCCCGGCTATCCGCTGACCTTCACCAGATGCGGGCTCTGCCCTCAGCTGGGTAGACCGCGTGCCGGACTGCGTAGGTCTTCGAGCCAGGATTTCGCCCAGAAGGGTCCGGCCGGGGGCGTCTGATGGGTTCGAAGAGAAGTTCGTGGGCCGTGTCGATCGGGCCTCGCACCGTTCGTGGAGTTGGTGACGGCCAGAGCGCAGCAGGGCCTCCGGCCTCCACCACAGGAGAGCGATGACCGCCACCAAGACCACCTCGCAGGACATCCGCCGCCGCGATGAGTGCTCCCCCGCCGACCGGGTCACCAAGTCCCTGCTCGGGTACGGCGTCATTGCCGGCCCGGTCTGTGTCACCGTGGCGCTGGCCCAGGCACTGACCCGTGGATCGCTACCGACGGGTGCCGGATCTGGTCGGCACCACCGAACCCGCCGCTCGCTGACGGCTTCGCCCGTCCGTGCTGGCACACTCCGACCACCGACTCTCGACGAGCAATTCCGCACGAACTCCCGCGAACGAACAACTCTGACGACCAACCGATGACGACCAACCCTGACGACCGAAGGGCACAGGACGATGCGATACATGATCTCGGGGCAACTGACGACCTACCGCAGTTGCCGGCGGTAGGCGGCGATCTGCTCGCCCGGCTCGGCCGGAATCAGTATCAGGAGGCACGTGCCGAGTTCGAGCGAGCCGCGGAGCTGACCCGCAACGCGCGGGAGCGCGCGGTGTTCCTCGGGCGAGCCGCGTCGCTGTGGACGGCTCGAACGTGTGTTTTCCCTGACGTTGTGTTTCTTGACTTTGTGTTCTTGACAGAGCGTGACGCGGGCAGGCCGGACCGTCCCGCGCGGCGCAGGATGTGGCGGGTCTGCCGACCACCTTGGGTCCCGCTGCGGTGATCGCCCTGGGTGCCCGCCCCGCCGACGACGCCGCGCACGGCTACGACAGGCACAGGTCCGGCGACACCTGCGCTGCACTCGGCAGCGCGTCACCGTCCGGCGCGCAGCCCGCCACCGTGAACCGGTCGCCGCTCCACTGGTAGAGCATCCAGACTGCGGCTCCCTCACCCTGGTCCTGCACCGCGAGCCCGAGTTCTCCGCCCAGGTCGACGACGCCGGCCCGCTCGGTGGCCGATGGGAAGGCGTCGTCACCGGACACGTCTCGCCAGGCCCCGGTGCCGGTCAGCTCGAACGCGGACAGGATCGCCCGCCCGTCCGGCTGGGTACCCTGGACCGCGCACCGCGCCTGGCTGTCGCAGGGCAGCACACCGTCGGCGGGAGCCGGGAACGACGCCCCATAGGGCACCCCGATCACCCCTTTGACCTGCCCGTCCGAGGCCACCGACAGCAGGACCGCCCGCCCGGCCGGGGTCGTGACCAGGGCGGCGGCCAGGTCGGCGGACACACCGCGATGCGTGGCCACTACCGAGCACCCGTCGCAGTTGACGAGCGAGACCGGCAACGAGTCGCCCGCCGGGGCCGGGGCGTTGGCGGTGGTGGCCGGGGCCGGGGCGTTGGCGGTGGTGGCCGGAGCGGGCGCGGTTTCGGCAGTCGCCGCGGGTTCCGTTGAGTTGGTCGGCTCGGGTGTCGCAGGCTCGGTCGGGCTGTCGGCGGCCGAGGAAACCGCCGGCGGCGCCACGACCGACGCCGTCGCAGCCGGGATGGCCGCGGCGGACGACGGGGCGGCGAGCGGCAGCTCCGGCACGGTGACGACCAGCGTCGGCTCCGTTCCCGGTGCCCGCTCTACGGTGGAGAAGGCGGACCCGCCGGCGGCTGTCGACCCCGGCGTCGCCAGGGTGCCGGTCGCGCAACCCGACAGGATCAGGACCGCGGCCACCCCGACTACCGCAACCACCGGGCACCTTCGAGAACCGACACGCACGTCCGTCACTGGTGCCCCGCCGCCGCAACCGCTGCGCGCGCGGCGCCGATGAAGGCGTCGAATCCGGCGGGATCGGCCAGCGCATCCCGCGACACCACTGTTTCCACGGCCACCCCGGCCAGGATGCGTTTCACCGGCACTTCGCGTTTCTTCCCGTTGAGGGTCCGCGGTCGCATCCGAACGGCCCTCGATCACGCACGGCCCGCGGGAGGTAATCCGGATCCAGTCGCCATGCCGCCAGATTCCTGGGTAGTCGGCGAAGTAAGCGTCGTGCAGCCGGGTGCCGTCATCGCCCCAGAAGTAAACCGGCATCGAGGGCATGGCAGCGGTGATCACCAACTCGCCCACCTCGTTGATCAGCGGGTCACCTGCGGCCGAGAAGGCTTCGACCTGAGCTCCCAGCGCCCGACAGGAGATCTCCCCCATCCACACCGGCACCGTCGGGGCCGCGCCCACCACCGCGGTGCACAGGTCGGTGCCGCCGGACACCGAGGCGATCTGGATGCCGGCGCCGACCTCGTCGTGCAGCCAGCGGAACCCGTCTGTACCCAACGGCGACCCCGTCGACCCGATGGTGCGCAGCGACGTCAGGTCCAGCTCGGTCGCCGGCGTCAGCCCGGCCTTCCGGCACGAGGCCACGAACGGCGCCGACGTCCCGAAATAGCTGACCCGATGACGTTCGGCGAGCCGCCACAGCGCCATCAGGTCCGGGTAGCCGGGGCTGCCGTCGTACAGCAGGATCGTCGCGCCCACCAGCAGCCCGCCGACCAGGTAGTTCCACATCATCCAACCGGTGGTGGTGTACCAGAAGAACCGGTCGCCGGGACCGAGATCTGCTTGCAGGCCAGCGGTTTTCAGCGTTTCCAGCAGGATTCCGCCGACGGACTGGACGATCGGCTTGGGCAGCCCGGTGGTGCCGGAGGAGTAGAGCACCCACAGCGGCGCGGAGAACGGCACCGGGGTGAACTGAACCTCGCTCGGCTCCGAGACAAGGTCGGCCCAGGTCGTCATCCCGTCGGGTGCCGGTGAGCCCAGCACGGGGATGTGCACCGCCCCGGACAGCCCCGGCAGCGCGGCCCGCAGCTTCCCGACCGTCTCGGTGACGTCGAACGCCTTGCCGCCGTAACGATATCCGTCGACCGCAATCAATACTGTCGGGGAGATCTGGGTGAACCGGTCGAGCACCGACCCCGGCCCGAAGTCCGGCGAGCAGGACGACCAGACCGCGCCCAGAGAGGACGTGGCCAGGAAGCCGACCAGCGCGTGCATCCCGTTGGGCACCAACGCCACCACTCGATCACCGACACGCACCCCCATCCTGGCCAGCCCGGCCTGGGCGGCACCGACCCTTCCCCGCAGGTCGCCGAGGGTGATCAGCTGCTCGGTGCCGTCCTCCTGGATGTTGATGACGGCCAGTTCGCCGTCGTCGGGACCGGTGAGGGCGTGCTCTGCGTAGTTCAGAGTTCCGCCGGGGAACCAGTCGGCGCCGGGCATCATCGCATCGCCGACGGCTCGCTCCGGTCGGGAGTGCCAGCGCACATCGAAGTAGTCCGTCAGCGCAGACCAGAAGTCGGCCACCTGTTGGGTCGAGTACTCCCAGAGTGCTCGGTAATCGGGCAGGTTGAGTCCGGTTCGCCCGGTGACGAACGTCGCGAAGTCGGTGATCCGGGCACGGGCGATGCGATCGGGCCCGGGCTGCCAGAGCACCTCGGGGACGACGTCGGCTGGGCTCATGTGTCGTTCCTACACCCCGCTCTCCCGCTCGTTGGCCGGGCCACGGCGTTCTCGACCGGCGGCGCGGCCAACAAGTCAACGCAACTCCCCCGTGGGCGAGCGCGGTTCGGCGCGAACGGCGCCTCCAGTAGGTCAAGGTGTCGGGATGCCGCTGCTGGCGAGTGGCACGAGTGCTGGTCAGGAACACGTACGCGGCGACGTCCTCGCCGCGCCCTCGCCGCATGCAGGGGTCAGAGGCGCGCGGGTCGTCTTGGACAACCGGTGCGACACTCGGCAGGCGGCTCTGAACACCGGCCCGGCCGCGGCTCGCCAGCTGCGCACCCGGCGCAGTCCACAGACCCACCGGCGCAGCCCACACACCCAGCTGACGAGGAGGTCACCGCCATGACGGTCCGGACCAGACAGGCCCTGGATTCGCTCCCTGCCTATGCCCCCGGCCGCAGCGTGCCGGGGGCCATCAAGCTGGCCTCCAACGAGCTGTCGTTCCCCACGCTGCCGTCGATAGCCGCAGCCATCGCAGACGCGGTCGCGCACCAGACCGCCGGGATCAACCGCTACCCGGACAACGGGGCACAGGCACTCATCCAGGCCCTGGCCCTGCACACCGGCGCTGCCGCCGACCACATCGTCGCCGGGAACGGGTCGGTCGCGTTGTGCCAGCAGCTGGTGCAGGCCACGGCCGGCGAGGGTGACGAGGTCGTCTTCGGCTGGCGCTCGTTCGAGGCGTACCCGATAGTCACGCAGATCACCGGCGCGACCCCTGTCAGGGTGCCGGTGACGCCCACCTACGAGCTGGACCTGTTCGCGTTGTCCGGGGCGGTCAATTCGCGGACCAGGTTGATCTTCGTGTGCACACCGAACAATCCGACGGGAACGGCGGTGCGGCGCGGCGAATTCGCGGAATTCCTCGACACCATTCCCCAGGACGTGTTGGTGGTGATCGACGAGGCGTACCGGGAATTCGACATCAGCGCCGGATCCCCGGACGGCCTGGAATTCGCTCTCACCCGATCGAATGTGGTTGCGCTGCGCACACTGTCCAAGGCGTACGGCCTGGCCGGGCTCCGCGTCGGATTCGCCGTCGGCGACCCACGCGTCATCACCGCGATGGGCAAGGTGGCCATCCCGTTCGCGCTCAACTCGCTCGCGCAGGCCGCAGCGCTCGCCGCACTGGCCGCGAAGGACGAATTGGCCCCGCGGTGGGCGCAGGTCATTGCCGAGCGGGACCGAGTAACGGCGGCGCTGCGCGGGCAGGGGTACGAGCTTCCCACGTCACAGGCGAACTTCGTCTGGTTGCCGCTGCGGGAGCGGGCCGCCGACTTCGCCGCTCACTGCGAATCGCACAAGGTGATCGTGCGGGCATTCGCCGATGCCACGGGTGGAGTGCGGGTGACGATCGGCTCACCCGAGGAGAACGACGGGTTCCTGGACGCGGCCGGCAGTTACCCACGCTGACCTCGCCCCAGCACGGCGGATGGAACACATTGGCGGACGAGTGTCGATCCGGGCGGCCGCCGATTGTCGTCATGGTGACGCCCACCACCAAGGAGGAGCCATGGAGTACCTGGTGTTGATCTGCACCGACGGACCGTTCACCCCTGACGAGGACATGGAGCAGACGACCACCGCGTGGGTCGACGAGGGTGCATGGCTGGATGGTCGACGCGCTGCTCGAGGATCTGAACAGCGCGGGCCGGCTGAACGTCTACCACTTGGTGCCAGCGACCAGGGCGGACCTGCTACGCAGGCTCGGACGCGTCGGGAAGCGGCTGCGGCCTATCGGTCCGCACTGGGGCTGGCCACCACCGACGCCGAGCGTCACTATCTGGCCCGGCGGCTCGGCGAAGTGGCCCACTGACTGCCTCTGTCGGTGGACCCTCCCACACTGGAGGGCGTGTGGGTGCTGCACGTCGACCTCGACCAGTTCATCGCGGCTGTCGAGATACTGCGGCACCCCGAGCTCGCGGGCCTGCCGGTGGTGGTGGGCGGAGCCGGCGACCCGACGCAACGCGGAGTCGTCGCGACCGCGTCGTACGCCGCCCGGGAGTACGGCGTGCATTCCGGCCTCCCGCTGCGCACCGCGCTGAAACGCTGCCCGGAGGCGGTATTTCTGCCCGCGGACAACCCCGCGTACGAACAGGCGTCGGCATCGGTCCAGCAGGTGCTGCGCTCGTTCGACGTGGTCGTCGAGGTGCTGGGCTGGGACGAGGCGTTCCTCGGTACGGACACCGACGACCCCGAGTCGTTGGCCCGTCGGGTGCAGGCCGCGGTGCTGGCCGAGACCGCGCTGCACTGCTCTGTCGGTATCGGCGACAACACCCTCCGGGCCAAGCTTGCGACGGAGTTCGCCAAGCCGGCCGGCGTGTACCGGTTGGCGGCGGACAACTGGGATGCCGTCATGTCCGATCGGCCCACCCGGGCTTTGTGGGGCATCGGCGCCAAGACCGCGCACAAGCTCGCCGACCTCGGATACCTCTTTGTCCGTGACCTCGCGGCGGCCGATCCCGACGCACTGGCCAACCAGTTCGGGCCCGCGACCGGCCCGTGGCTGGTGCAGCTGGCCCGGGGACTCGGCCGGCGAACGATCACGGGCGAACCCTGGGTGCCGCGGTCGCGCAGCCGGGAGGCCACCTTTCAGCAGGACCTGACCGAGTGGGACGACGTGCGATCGGAAGTCGGCGCGCTGGCTCGCCGGGTTTGCGAGGACGTCGCATCCGACGGCCGACCCGGCGCCCGGGTGGCCGTCAAGGTGCGGTTCGCCCCATTCTTCACCTCGACGCACAGCGCGCGGCTGGCCTCACCCACGGTTGATCCGGCGGTGGTCGAGGCGGCGGCGTTGGACGTGCTGGAGCGCTTCGAGCACGGTCGGCCGGTGCGGCTGGTCGGGGTCCGGCTGGAGTTCGCGGCGAGCTGATCCGTGCCTGGGCCAGTTCTCACGCGGCCAGCAACCGCCACAGCGCCACCAGCCCGAGCACTACGATCGCCGCGCGCAGCGCCACCGGCGACAACCGGCGTCCCACGCCCGCGCCGATGAACCCGCCGACCAGCGACCCCACCGCGATCAGCCCGACCGCTCCCCAGGCGATCCGGTCGAACGCGACGATCGTGTACGCCGTCGCAGCCACCACATTGACGATCAGGACCAGCATGTTCTTCGCCGCGTTGATGCGCTGCATGCTCTCCGACAGCAGCGCACCCATCACGCCGACCAGCAGGATTCCCTGCGCGGCGGCGAAGTACCCGCCGTACACGCCGACCAGATAGGTGCCGACGATCAGCAGAGCGAACCGGCCCCGACCCACCACCGCGTGGTCCCGGCCGGCCGCCTCGGCCCTCCGGCGCAGCTCGATCTGCAGCCGCGGTTGGATGATCACCAGAATCAGCGCGATCACCAACAGGACAGGCACGACCTTCTTGAAGGTGCTTTCCGGCAGGTGCAGCAGGAGCCATGCGCCCGTGATGGCACCGAGGAAGGAGGCCGGGATCTGCCAGCGCAGCCGCGGGCCCTGACCCTTGAGTTCCCGCCGGTACCCCCACGTCCCGGACACGTTGCCGGGCACCAAGCCGATCGCGTTGGACATGGTTGCCACGACGGGCGGGTAGCCGAACGCGAGCAATGTCGGGAAGGTGACGAGCGTGCCGGACCCGACGATGGTGTTGATCGTGCCCGCCGCGACACCGGCCACGAAGATGGCGACGATCTCGAACGGGCTCACCCGGGAACCCTACGGCCGGATACGCGGCGGTGGGCCCGCTGCCGGTCGACTCCTCGAGTGGCGCTGGCTCTTGCCAAGGCACGAGCCAAGTCATCCACATTTGCGCTTCGGCCATTTCTCGACAAGCGCCAGCGATAGGTATCGTCAGCCGCATGACGGCGGCATGAGTCGAGCTTCATCGGCTGGTCGACGAGCTGCCCGAGGATCAGGTCACGCGGGCGATTGCGGAAGTCGCCAAGCTGACGTCACACGGTGCTTCGGAGACGTCGTGGCCGCCGCCGTGGATCGGCTCCATCACCACCGGTCGTGCCGAAACGGCGGAGCGAATCGAGGAGATCCTTGCCGAGGGTTCGGGCGCGCGCCCAGGGGAAACCCCTTCGACAGGTTGCGGAGGCGGAGGGATTCGAACCCCCGAGGCTTTGACACCTGGCCGCTTTCAAGGCGGCTTCCTTCGGCCACTCGGACACGCCTCCGCGGCAGAGTGTAGATCAGCCGCCCGGGCAAGTCCGCGTCGTTCAGTTGCCGGCCGGACGAACGCCGGGGCGCGCGGCGAGCACCAGCCGGCCGAGCCTCAGCGCAACCGCCGCGGCTCGATCACCGTCTCCACCGCCCGATCGTCGGGCCCGCCTTTGACGAAGTAGGCGGAGCAGCCGGCCCGATCGGCGACGGCCTCGACAACCTCCGTTCCGCGGTACACCAGCCCGACCCCGTCGTCGGTGGCGTACCCGGCCGGCAGCGTGCCGTCACCGATCAACCGGTGGAACAGCGGACGGCGTTGGGGTTCGGAGTCGTAATGCACGCCGTTGGAGTACGGCAGCCAACCGAGCCCGTTGGTGATCGGCCGCAGTTCGGGCCCGAACGAGTCGGTGGTGCCACCCAGATGCCAGCAGATCGACCCGGCCGACACGCCACCGAGCACGACGCCCGCCTGCCAGGCCTCGTACAGGTATTCGTCCCAGCCGTGCAGCCGCCACAGCGCCAGCAGATTGGCCACCGAGCCGCCGCCCACCCAGATGACGTCCTGGGCAAGGAAATGCCCACGGACGTCGTCGACGTTCGGCATCGAGAACAATTCGACGTGGCTCGCGTGGAACCGGGCGGTCAATGCCGAGTAGACCCCGGCGATCACCATTGCGTTGTCGCCGGTTGCCGTCCCCAGGTAGCAGACCCTGGGCGTTCCCTGGGCGCCCGAGAGGTCAGCGGCCAGGTCGAACACGGGGCCGGCGTCCCAGTCGAACCGGTCCCGTCCGCGGGAATCGAACCCGATGGAGGTGGCGATGATGGTCGGGACGTCCGCGGGCATGGCTCCGACCATAAGTGGACGGCTATCCGCGGGCGAACCCACCACCGGCGATCGTTACGACTCAACCCGGTGCTCCGACCCCGCCGACCGTGATCTGATCGGTCCCCAACAGCCGTATCCATGGCAGGACGCGGTCAAATACCCGTCCGGTGGCCGGTCCGGTACGAATGAGGGTGGGCCGTCGTTCGCGTGCGTTGCGCGTCCCATCAGGAGCCCATCAAGAGGAGAGCTACCAGCGATGTCAGGGTCACCCGCCACAGGTTCACGTCCGATCCTGGCCGTCGTCGGTGGTGGGGTGTCCGGGCTGACGGCCGGCTACCTGCTGCAACGCCGCTACGAGGTGCACCTGTTCGAGGCAGACAACCGTCTGGGCGGCCACGCCCACACGCATGACGTGGCGCTGTCCACGGGCCAGGTCGCCGGGCTCGACTCGGGGTTCCTGGTGCACAACGCCCGCACCTATCCGAATCTGCTCCGGCTGTTCGCCGACCTGGGCGTGGCCACCCAGGAATCGGAGATGTCGATGAGCGTCCGCTGCGACGGCTGCGGGCTGGAGTACGCGGGGGCGAAGGGACTGTCCGGCCTGTTCGCGCACCCATCGGCAGCGCTGCGGCCCCGTTACCTGGCGATGCTCGCCCAGGTGAAAATGTTCCACCGCCGCGCCAAGGCCGTCCTGGCCAGCAGTGACGACGCCCAAACGCTGGCCGAGTTCCTCGCCGCCGGGCGGTTCACCCGGTACTTCGCCGACCACTTCCTGCTGCCGCTGGTCGCCGCGGTGTGGTCGTGCGGCTTCGACGGAGCACGGAACTATCCCGCGAGGTACCTGTTCCGCTTCCTGGACAACCACGGCATGCTGAGCGTCACCGGATCGCCGCAGTGGCGCACCGTGGTCGGCGGCTCGCGGAACTATGTCGAACGGGCGGCCAAGAACCTCTCGGCGGTGCACACGGCGACCCCGGTGCGGGCGGTGACCCGGCACCAGGAGGGCGTGCAGATCCGTGACGACGCCGACCAGATTCACACCGTCGACAGGGTGGTGATCGCGACGCATCCCGACCAGACCTTGGCACTGCTGGCCGATCCGACTGCCGACGAGTCGCGGCTGCTGAGTGCGTTCGCCCACGTGCCCTCGCATGCTGTGCTGCACACCGACCGCTCGTTGCTTCCCCGCAGCCCGCGGGCGCGGGCCTCCTGGAACTATCGGATGGACAGCTGTGCGTCCGACGACGATCGGGTCAGGATCAGCTACGATCTCAAACGGCTGCAGCGGATCACCGACCCGGCCGACTATGTCGTGACCCTCAACGGCGGGGACGCGATCGACCCGGCGCGGGTGCTGGCCGAGATGACGTACGCGCATCCCACATACACGCGCGCATCCGTCGCCGCGCAACTGGAGCTCCCGGCCCTGAACACCGGCCGCACCGCCTATGCCGGCGCGTGGCAGGGCTGGGGTTTTCACGAGGACGGCTGCGTCTCGGGCGTGCGCGCCGCCGAATCGTTCGGCGCCGGATGGTGAGCACGTGACGACGCTCCACCCACCGCACGACCTTCCGCATCACCTTCGGGCGGCCGAGGGGACCGATGGCCCGGAGGTGCAGCCAGTGTCGGGGGCGAACTCGCCGGGATCCGTCCGGGTGCCGGACCAATTATCGGCGCAGCGATCGGGATGCGGATCGACCGAGCCCACCGGATCGGAGGCGCGGATCTATCACGCGACCGTGATGCACCAGCGCAACTCCGACGCCCCTGGCTCGGTGACCCGCCGGTTCAGCTACTCGTCCTACTACTGGCTGGTCGATGTCGACGCCCTGCCGGTGCTGCCGGGCTGGCAGCAACCCTTCGCGCGATTCCGGGCGAGTGATCATCTGGGCGATCCCGACGGCACCCTCGCAGGCAACGTGCGTGCACTGCTGGCCGAGCACCGCCTGTCCGCGGATCGCATCATGCTGCTGACCTGTCCGCGGGTCGCCGGCCACGTGTTCAACCCGTTGTCGGTGTTCTACTGCCTGGCCGGTGGCGAACTCGCCGCGGTGGTCGCGGAGGTGCACAACACCTACGGCGGACGCCACGTGTATGTGCTGAGACCCGACGAGTCCGGGCGGGACCAGGTAGGCAAGGAGTTCTACGTGTCGCCGTTCCTACCGATGGGTGGGACATATCTGATGCGGACCCCGATGCCCGGCGACAGGCTGGCCGTCTCGATCGCGTTGCGGCAGGGCGGCGCAACGCCATTCGTCGCCACGCTCAGCGGGCGGGGGCGTCCGGCCACCACGCGGACCGCGCTCGCCTCGCTGGTCCGCTGGCCCTTCGTCACGCTCCGGACTTCCGTGCTGATCCGGTGGCAGGGCATCCGGCTCTGGCTGCGTCGGGTGCCGATGCAACCCAGACCCACCGACGCGACGCGGAACGAACGCGGCCGCTGACCCAGCGCGACCTGACGCCCAGGCCGGACTCTCCCGAGGCCCACGGCCCCCGGCCACCGCCGACGGACCATCGCGGAGCCCACCGGCCTCTCCCGGGACACCCACACACGTCGCCGGACTCACCCGGACGCCACCGGACACCCATTGGACGCCACCCGGGGGCCCGACCGAACCGTTGCCGGCGTGGGACTTCCGGCCGCGGGGCCAAGGTGCGGGCCGGGACCGGCCGCATTCAGCTGCCGATAGCCTCCATCGCATCCGGGAGCAGCTCATGACGCGGCGCAGCACGAGATGTGCGTCGGCGACGGTCACCTCGGTGCCGCCCCGGCCGGAACACAGCGGTCCGCGGTCGGCTCCCGCCGAACCGCCGAACGCGGGCCGACCTTGAGGGAGCAATCCGGCGAAACCCAGGCGATCGACCCGCCGCCGGCGCAGACCGTGACCACATCGATCATCGGGATCTTCGCCGGAAAAGGACCCACCGAGCCGTCCGTGGTGGTGACGGGACCCCGTCGTGGATCACCGGCACGTCGGTCGACGTGCGCCACCGTCGCAGGTCCCATCGAGGTGAAGCCCGCCCTGCCCCGCGATCAGCGCCGCATCCAACGCGCCGGCGGTCGGCCCGGACATCACTGTCATCGCCCGCTCGTATTCGCGGTACTCCGGCAGCACCCCGCAGGACAGCGACACCACCGCCACGGGATACTCGGTCTGCAGGATCTCGGCCAGTCTGCGCTCGTGGGTATCGTTGGCGTAGGAGTACAGCAGCCACACGCCGAGGGCCGAGGTTCCGTGTGCGCGAAAGAATTCCACCGCGCTGTGAGCCGATGGCTCATCCAGCGGGCGAATCTCGTGCCGTGAAAGTCCATCCGGCCGCCGACGGTCCGCACCCGATCGGCCGGCACGGATGCGATCAGGTTTGACCCAGAAGTAGCTGTTGCCATAGCCATCCGGCACCGATGCCGGGCAATTTCCAGGATGAACTCGTAACCCTCGGTAGTGATCAATCCCAGCCGGCCGACGGTGCCCTGCAGCAGCTGGTTGGTGGCCACCGTGGTGCCGTGCATGATCCGACGTCCTCGGCGCCCGCCCCGATCATGGTGATGATCTTGGTGATGCCGGTGAGGAATCCACCGGCGGGATCGCTCGGCGTGGACGGCGTCTTGGTGGTGACGACGCGGTTGTGCGCGTGTCGAGGCCACGACATCGGTGGGGGTGCCGCCGGTGTCGACGCCGATCCTGATCCGCCGCCCTACCGGCCCGCCCGGTCCCGGTCCGTCAGCCTTCATCGCTCGAAGATGCACTGTCACCCCCGCTCAGGTCAGGTACCGGTAGGCCGCGGACCCGGGCAGGATCCGCTCGACCTCCATTGGGGCCGCCGCCATCCGGGCCAGTAGCGCGGAAAGCCCGTCGGCGGAACCCATCTCGATGCCCACCAGCGCCGGCCCGGTCTCCCTGTTGTTGCGCTTGACGTACTCGAACAGCGTGATGTCGTCCTCCGGGCCGAGCACCTCGTCCAGAAACCGGCGCAGCGCACCCGGCTCCTGCGGAAAATCGACCAGGAAATAGTGCTTCAGGCCGAGGTGCACCAGCGAGCGCTCGACGATCTCGCCGTACCGGGACACGTCGTTGTTCCCACCGGAGATCATCGCGACCACCGTCGATCCGGCAGGCAGCTCGAGAGCCGGCAACGCCGCCACCGCCAGCGCCCCCGCGGGTTCCGCGATGATGCCCTCGTTCTGGTACAGCGCCAGCATCTCGGTGCAGATCGCGCCCTCGTCCACCGGCACGATCGGGGTCCCGGCCGTCGCGACGATCTGAAACGGCACTGCCCCCACCGACCGGACCGCGGCCCCGTCCACGAAGGGATCCATCGTGCCCAGGCGCACGGGTGCCCCCGCTGCGAGCGCCGCGCTCATGGACGGCGCGCCGGCGGGTTCGACGCCGATCACCCTTACCCCGGGGGCACGGTCCCTCAGATATGCGACAACCCCGGCGATCAGCCCGCCGCCGCCGACCGGCACCACCAGCACGTCGGGGGGCCGCCCGAGCTGCTGCAGGATCTCCCGGACCACGGTGCCCTGTCCGGCGATCGTGCGTGTGTCGTCGAACGGCGGCACCAGCACCGAGCCGGACCGATCGGCGTCGGCCTGCGCAGCGGCGGCCGCGTCGTCATAGGTGTCGCCGAACAGCACCAGCTGCACTGTGTCGCCACCATGCGAGCGGATGCGATCCCGCTTCTGTCGCGGCGTGGTATTCGGCAGATAGATCCGCCCGGTGATGCCCAGGGCCCGGCAGGCGAACGCGACCCCCTGCGCATGGTTGCCCGCGCTGGCGCACACCACGCCGGCGGCGCACTGGGCCGGGGTGAGCTGGGACATCACGTTGTAGGCGCCACGCACCTTGTACGACCGGACCACCTGCAGGTCCTCGCGTTTGAGCCAGACCGTGGTGTCCGTCGCCTCGGACAGCCGGGCGCAGCGCTCCATCGGGGTCACGGCGGCCACCGCGGCGATCCGGCGCGCTGCGGCATCGATGTCGCCGGCCGTCACCGTGGGAGTATCTGGCATCCCGTGATCTTGTCATCGGTCGAGCAGCGCCGACGTCACCCGGCCCGACGAAAGGATATCAACAGATACCAACATCTGAGCGTGTGATTCGGTACGGTTGGGGTATCACCAGCAACGGCATCACCAGCAAAGGGGAGCCCGTGCTCGCAGCCATGCGCCAAGCCAAGATCCTCGAGGAGGTCCGCCGCACCGGCGGTGCTCGGGTGGCACAGCTGACCGCTCTACTGGGTGTTTCCGACATGACGGTACGACGCGACCTGGAAGCATTGGACCGAAAGGGCTTGCTCTCCAAGGTGCACGGCGGGGCAACCGCGATGGATACCGCCAGCGCCATCGAACCGGGCTTCGACGTCACCAGCCAACGCGAGGTCTCGGAGAAGGAGGCCATCGCGGCCAGGGCCGCCACCCTGGTCAGGCCCGGCATGGCGATCGCGATCACCGCGGGGAGCACGACCTGGACGCTGGCCCGACACCTCGGCGACATCGCCAACCTGACGGTGGTGACGAACTCGCTGAAGGTGGCCGAGGTGCTCAACGCGCGCCAGCGCTCCGATCTCACCGTGGTGCTCACCGGCGGGCTGCGCACCCCGTCGGACGGTCTGGTCGGCCCGGTCGCGGTGCAGGCCATCCGCTCCCTGCACGTCGACATGGTGATCATGGGGGTGCACGGGATCGACGAACGCGCCGGCCTGACCACCCCCAACCTGCTGGAGGCCGAGACCAACCGGGCCCTGGTCGAATCGGCTCGCCGCTTGGTGGTCGTCGCCGACCACACCAAGTGGGGTGTGGTGGGACTGGCTCAGATCGCGCCGCTGCGCGCGGTGACCACCCTGCTGACTGACGACCGACTGCCCGCGCACGCCGCCCAGGTGCTGGCCGAGCAGGTCGCCGAGGTGATCATCATCCCGACCGAGGAGATGTCCCGGCCGGACAGTGCGTAATGCCTCGCGAGAGCGCGCTTCTGCCGGGATCAGGCACTTTGTTGTTGCGATCCGTCGTATCAGGGCAGCGGTTCTGGTCATCGGATTCGCAGAGAGGTGCCGCGACCGGCGGCCGCGCACAGTCAGTCCAGGAGGACGCCATGCAGCAACAGGCAAGTCTGCTCCCGACTCGGAAAGGGCTGGGGTATCGAGAGCTCAGCGAGCCGCCCGGCTCACCACTCCGCGGTCGCCTCCCGCAACGCGCCGTACCGGGCACGCAGGTCCGGCGCGGGTGTCGCGGTGAACGTCTCAGCGGCCGCCGCCGGCCAGTGAGGCGGTTGCGCCGATCCGGACAACGCCCAGGCCGCCTGCCGGGCAGCCCCCAGCGCGACGTACTCCGCCGCGGCGGGCACCACCACGTCCATCCCGAAGATCGCCGGCGCCAGCTGCTGCACGGCGGGGTTACGGGCCGCGCCACCGATCATCAATACCCGACGCGGTGTGACGTCCAGTGCGTCGACGGCATCCGCCAGCGAGCACAGCAACGCCTCGACGGCGGCTCTGGCCAGCTCGGAACGGCTGGTCGTTGAACTCAACCCGCGGATCACCCCGGTCGCCTGCGGTCGATGGGGAGTCCGCTCGCCGTCCAGATAGGGCAGGAACGTCAACCCGCCCGCGCCTGGTGCCGAGGCCAGCGCGAGTTCGGCGAACTCCTCATGCCCGACCCCGAGCAGCTCAGCCGTCACGGCCAACACCTTGGACGCGTTGATCGTGCAGACCAGCGGCAGATACCGGCCGGTCGCGTCGGCGAACCCGGCTATGAGGCCTTCCGGATCGGCGGAGGGTACGTCACTGACGCAGAACACGGTTCCCGAGGTGCCGATGGAGACCGCGACCTCCCCGTGCTCGAGGCCCAGACCGAGCGCGGCAGCCATGTTGTCGCCGGTCCCAGGCGCCAGTACCGCACCGGAAGCCGTGCGGCCCACCACTTGTCCGGGCTCGGCGATGCGCGGCAGGGCGGGTGCATCTCCGGCGGCGCGGCCCAGCGCCCAGGCCGCGATCTCCGGCAACCATTCCCGCCGCGCCGGCGAGTAGTAGCCCGTACCCGAGGCGTCACCGGCATCGGTGGTCAGTTCCGCTCCGGAACCCGGGCCGCCGGCCAGCATCCAGGTGAGCCAGTCGTGCGGCAGCGCCACCGCGGCGGTCGCGGCGGCCCTGCCGGGTTCGTTCTCCGCCATCCAGCGCAACTTGGTGACCGTGAAAGACGCGGCCGGCAGCGATCCGATGGTGCCGGCACAGGCATTGGGGCCACCCAGGTGCGCGACCACGGTGTCGATCTGCGGAGCGGAGCGCAGGTCGTTCCACAACAGCGCCGGTCGCACCACCGCACCGGCGACATCCACCGCGATCATGCCGTGCTGCTGGCCGCCGACGCCGATCGCGGCGGCGCGCTCGAGCAGCCCGGAGCCGGCCTGCTGCAGCGCTTTCCACCAGAACAGCGGATCGACCTCGGTGCCAGGGGGATGTGGCGCGGATGCCTGGTCGATGACGACGCCGTCCGATGCGCGGACCAGCACGACCTTGGTGGACTGGGTCGACGAATCGATTCCGGCCACCAGAGCGCCCTCGGTCACGGCATCCCCTCTCGGTTCATCTCGCTCGTTTCGACCCCGTTGCACCCGTGCCAGGCCGGCTCGCCGCTCAGCCGGCCGCACCCAGTCGCGCGAGCGTGGGATCGGCGATGACCTCCTCGATACCGGCGTGCCCGGCACCCAACGAGGCCGCCTCGAATCCCAACGTGGAGAACTCCAAGCGGCAGACGACGTTCGGCCCGGCCAGCGAGCCGGCCCGCAGTGCGGCAACCACCGGGCCCTCGAGATATCCGCGCAGCACCGGATAGTGCCCCCCCAGCACGATTGCCTCCGGGTTGAGCACGTTCGCCAGCATCGACACCCCCACGCCGAGCCAGCGGCCGTGCTCGGTCAGCGCTGCCGCCACCCGCTGATCGCCGCGGTCGGCGCGGCGCCGGATGCGCTCCAGGCGCGCACCGAGGTCGATGCGTTCGTCGTGGACAGGATCGTCTGCGTCGGCGACCGCGTCCAACAGGCTCGCCAACCCGACGACGGTCTCCCAGCACCCGTGGCGTCCGCAACCACACAGTCGATCCGCCGGCCCGATCGGCATGTGGCCCACCTCACCGGCGAAACCCGCTGCGCCACGGGCGATCCTGCCGTCGACGATCATCCCGCCGCCGACGCCGACCGCACCGGCCAGGTACAGCAGGTTCGCCGTCCCCGCCAGCTCACCCACCGCGAAATGGGCGACCGCCCCCATGTTGGCGTCGTTGTCCACCGTGATGCGCGCGTCGGTCCAGCCCAGCCGTCCGCGCAGGGTGTGCACGATGTCCACGTCACGCCAGTGCAGGTTCGGCGCAAAAGAAAGCACGCCGGCTTCCTGGTCGATCAACCCAGGGACAGCCACGTGCAGGCTTTGCACCTGATCGACCCTGGATTCGCAGTCGGCGAGGAGATCTCGGCATACGTCGGCGACCACCCCGAGCGCGCGCGCCGGACCGAGTTCGCTCATCGATCGGCCCAGCCGCCTACGGGCGATGACCCGGCCGGTCAAGTCGAGCACCAAGCCCGCGATGTAGTCCACCTGCAGTTCGACCCCGAGGAATCGCACGCCGCCCGGATCCAGTTCGACGGTCCTACCCGGGCGCCCCAGCCCGCCCCTGTCGACGTTGCCCTCGATCACCAGGCCCCGCTCGATCAACTCGGCGACCAGGCTGGACACGGTCGCCTTGTTCAGCCCGGTGTCGTCGGCCAGTCTGGCTCGCGGCCGCGGGCCGCCGTCGGCCAGGCTGCGCATCAACAAGGCGAGGTTCAGCCGCCGAACGGTGGCCTGGTCGGCCGGGCTGGACCCGCCGCTGAGCCGATCGGCGGTTGGCACCGGTGAACCCTTCGTCGAGGTGGACAGGACGTCAGATCGTCGTGAGCGAGGCGCGCGGGCCAGGCAGCGCGGGCGTTCGATGCCGCACCGGGCAGCCGGGCAGCGGAGGTGGTGCGCACGGTGCCGACCCGGCCGTCACACATCCGCCTGGGCGGTAGGTGTGACGGCCGGATCCACCCGAACTCAGCGCCCCGCGCTGGCGCGCTTGCGGCGGCTGATGGCGTCGACGCTGGCAGCGAGCAGCAGCACCAAGCCGGTGATGATGTACTTGATGTACGCCTGCAGGCCGAGCAGACCGAGGCCGTTGTCGATCACCGCGATCACCAGGCCACCGATGATGGCGTCGCGGGCCTTGCCCTTGCCGCCGAACAGCGACGTGCCGCCGATCACCGCGGCCGCCACCGCGTACAGCAGGGTGTTGCCGGCGCCGGCGTCAGGGGTCACCGAGTTCAGCCGCGACGCCGCGACAATGCCGGAGATGACGGCCATCGCCGAGCTGATCACGAAGCAGGCGATGGTGATGTAACCGACCCGGATACCTGCGCGACGGGCGGCCTCGGCGTTTCCGCCGACCGCGTAGATATGGCGGCCGAACGCGGTGCGGTTCTGCACGAAGGTCCAGATCACCAGAAGCACGCCGACCAGCGGCGCGATCCACGGAATGCCTTCCAGGACGATGTTTCCCTTGGACCGGTTCTGGCTCAGCAGGAAGGTGGCACCGAGCAGCACCACGGCGATGAAAACGATCCGCAGGGTGATCACCACCAGCGGTGGGGTGACCAGATTGTGCTTCCGGCGGCGTTGGTACACCAGCAGATTGAGTGCGGCATAGGCCGCGATCGACATGATGACGACGACCCAGCCGAGGGTGACCGGCATGTTGCCGTTGGACACCGCGAAGATGACATCGCTGGTGATCGGCACGGTGCCGCCGGTACCGATGATCCACAGCAAGAT
>JADGOY010000168.1 GCA_017882715.1 Nakamurella sp.
GCCCGGCCGGTGCGGGCCGGCGCGGCGCGGGGCTGGCGCGGCGCGGCGAGGGGAGGCGGTGCGGAACCATGCTCACGCCACCCGCACGTTGCTCTCCCAGCAGGATGAGCAAACGCGCGCCCGCCGAGAGCATCATCAACGGCGGCGACGACCGGGAACAGCGCCGGCGCCGGCGCCCTGATCCGGTTCCTCGCGCCTCGACCCAGCTCACTCACAGCAGGTGCAGCTGCGAATGGGCCAGTGCTACGTCAGCCGGCCCGCCGCCGCCGCGCCACCTCTGCCAGCACGACACCGGTAGCGACCGACGCGTTCAGCGACTCGACCGACCGCACCATCGGGATGGACACCGTGACGTCACAGACCGTCCGGGTCAGCCGCGACAACCCGCGCCCCTCCGAGCCCACCACGATCACCAACGGCGAGGTGGCCAGTTCGAAGTCGTCGGTGTCGACCGTGCCGTCCGCATCCAGCCCGGCGATCATCAGGCCGTTGGCGGCGTAGTCCTTGAGCGTGCGCACCAGGTTGGTGCACCGCGCCACCCGGATCCGCGCCGCGGTACCCGCCGATGTGCGCCAGGCGGAGGCCGTCATGCCCGCGCTGCGACGCTCCGGCACCACCACGCCGTGCGCGCCGAATGCGGCCGCAGACCGCACGATCGCACCGAGATTGCGCGGATCGGTGACGCCGTCCACCGCCACGATCAACGCCGCGCGGCCGGAATCCGCGGCCCGGGACAGCAGATCCTCGGGGTGCGCGTACTGGTACGGCGGCACGGTCAGCGCTAGTCCCTGATGAACCGCGTTGCCGGTCAGCCGGTCGAGTTCGGGCCGGGAGACCTCGAGCAGTGCGATACCCCGCTCGGCGACGGCGCCAATCGCCTCGGCCACCCGCTCGTCCGAGGCCAATCCGGAGGCCACGTACAGCGCGGTCGCCGGCACCCCGGCGCGCAAGGCCTCGACGACCGGGTTCCGGCCGACCACGGTCTCGGGCAAGGCCGCCGGGCCCCGGGACGCGCGACCACCACGTCCGGTGGATCCCCCGGCACCCAGCTTGTCGCCTTTGGCCGCGCTGTCGGAGTCCCGACGGGTGGAGGCTCTGCGCGCCGGATGACCGGTGCGGCTCTCGGCGGGCGGGGTCGGACCCTTCCCACGCAGACCACGCCGGGACTGGCCGCCGGACCCGACGATTGGACCTTTCTTGGTGCCCGGTTTGCGCATGGCGCCGCGTCGCTGGGAATTACCAGCCATTCTGAACTCCTCCTACTGTTGGCATCCGGTGCCGCGTGACATCCGGTCGCGCTTCACATTCCGGTCGCGCTTCACATTCCGGTGGCGCTTCACATTCCGGTGGCGCTTCACATTCCAGCGGTGTGCCGCCGACCACCGACTCGCGAATCGGGTGGTTGACGACCTGACAGTTGCGATGACAATCCAGTGCCGCCAATCGAGTCGCGATTCGTCAACGCTCGGCGGCAACGGACCAGACCGGACCGTCCTTGGTGTCCTCGATCGCAAACCCCGCGCCGGCCAGCCGATCCCGGATCGCGTCGGCCGTGGCGAAGTCCCGGGCGGCCCGGGCACGCGTGCGCTCCTCGAGCAGCGCCAGGATCAGGGTCCCGGTCGCGCTCTTCAGCCGCCGGTCGTCGCCGGCCGATGCCCAGGGCGCGACCAACGGATCCAACCCGAGTACCGCGACCATTCCGCGGACGGAGGATGCAAGTCTCGCGGCGTTCGCGGAATCCCCAGCCGTCAGCGCGGCATTGCCGGCCCTGACCTGCTCGTGGATGATGGCCAGCGCTCGCGGGACGGCCAGGTCGTCATCCATCGCCTTGCGGAAACCGTCTGGTAACGAACCGATCTCGACGGAACCCACCCGGTCGGCCACCCTCGTCAGGAACGCTTCGATCCGATCGAATGCCTTTGCCGCGTCGTCCAGTGCCTCGCGCGAGTATTCGATCGACGAGCGGTAGTGCACGCTGATCAGGTAATACCGCAGCGCGACCGGCCTGGTGTGCTCGGTGATCGCAGGGACGGACAGGATGTTGCCCAACGACTTGGACATCTTCTCCCCGCCCATGGTCACCCAGTGCGAATGCATCCAATATCGGGCGAAATCCTCGCCGATGCCGTGCGATTGCGCGGCCTCGTTCTCGTGATGCGGGAAGATCAGGTCCAACCCACCGCCGTGGATGTCGAACTGGTCGCCCAGGTAGGTCCTGGCCATCGCCGAGCACTCGATGTGCCAACCCGGCCGGCCGGGGCCCCAGGGGGATGGCCACGACGGTTCGCCGACCTTCGCCGCCTTCCACATGGTGAAGTCCGCCGGGTCCTTCTTGCTCAGCCCGAACGCCTCGCCCTGGACCATCTCGTCGATCCGCTGCCCGGACAGGAATCCGTAATCGGGTTGGGTCCGCACCGAGAAATAGACGTCGCCCTCGATGTCGTAGGCGTGGCCCTTGTCGATCAAGCCGGTGATCATCTCGATGATCTGCGGAATATGCCCGGTGGCTCGCGGCTCGATGGACGGCCGCAGGCAGCCCAGGATGTCGTAGGCGTCGGAGAAACTGCGCTCGTGGGTGGTCGCCCACTCCCACCACGGGCGGCCGGCCTCAGCCGCCTTGGCCAGGATCTTGTCGTCGATGTCGGTGACGTTGCGCACGTGCAGCACCTCGTAGCCGCTGAACTCCAGCCACCGGCGCAGCACGTCATAGACAATCCCGGCGCCGCGCAGATGACCGATGTGCGGATGCCACTGCACGGTTGCGCCGCAGTTGTACAGGGAAACGACACCCGGTCGCAGCGGCACGAACGGTCGCACCGATCGGGTTGCGGTGTCATAGAGCTGCAAGGCCACCCGCCGATGGTACGGGCCATAGCAGCGCTGGGTCCGCGTGCGGCCGGGCACCTCGGGAGCACGGGCACACTCCGGGCCACGGGCACTGCGGGGCCGGCCTGGGCACGGGCACACGGTGCCGAGGGGCACTGCAGGCGCGCGGACGTTGCAGGTGCACGGACGTTTGCAGGTGCACGGACGTTTGCAGGTGCACGGACGTTGCAGGTGCACGGACGTTGCAGGTGCACGGACGTTTGCAGGTGCACGGACGTTTGCAGGTGCACGGGCGGACGGGCAGCGGCACTGAAGGCCCTGGTTCTCCACGGTGAGCGACGGGCTGCGGTCGCCACCCCAGTCTCTCGAAGCCCGTTGGTAGCCGTTGGTAACCGTTGGTAGCAGCCAGCAATCGGATTTCGGCACTCGTGCCGAGCGCCTTCGGACTCGGCAGCGCATTGTCGAGCGGCAATCGGAGAATGGCCCATCATTGCCTGAGAAAGGAGGTTCATTGCTTGAGAAAGGAGTTCGGCCGGGCCCCCTGCCGAGCGGCGCATACCATGGAAAGCCAATGCGCCAGACGCATCGAAACAATGCCGGTGCGTGTCGGGACCCCCACGTCGAGACACGCCAGGTAAGTCGGCGACTGTCTGCTTTTCGAATGCACCCCATCAAGGACGCATCCCGGTGCATTGATCATCGACCGCGCGACGTGGGCGGATCACGGCACTCACCCCAAAGAATTACCCCAACATCGTTGGGTGGTGCAAATGCACACCATGGGTGAATTCTCACCCCGGTGGTGGGGTTCGGGCCACGCTTGGTAGGGTTTGATGGCGCCGCACGGCGCCACCGAGCCACCATTCGTTATTACCGGTCCCCGCGTCGGTAGTCGGTATGCGGCAACTCAGAGCCGGACGAGGAAAACCCGGCCTGCTGGAAAGCAGACCGGGTTACCTTGACGAATTGACTTCCGTCGGTTATGGGCGCCGGCTCGGCGCCCGAAGCACGCCTCAGCCGACCGCGGCGTGATACTTCTCGACCACGTCGGACGGAACGCGACCGCGCGCCGACACCGAGATACCCTCAGCCTGAGCCCATTCCCGGACAGCCTTGGCGTCGACCGCGGACGGAGCGGAATGCCGGGTGGGCTTCGCCGACTTCACCGCTCCGCGAACACGGCGGGCCGATGACGTGAATTCACCCAGAACCTTCCGCAGGCTGGCCGCGTTCTTCTTGCTCAGGTCGATCTCGTAGGTCCGGCCGTCCAACCCGAACGACACCGTTTCGGCGGCTCGGCCCCCGTCGATGTCGTCGGTCAGTGTGACTGTCGTCTGTTGAGCCATGATGTGTGCCTTTCTCGAGGTGTCCGGGGATCCCGTGTCCATGCCGACACATCTACCGCAGGATACCTCCGCGAGCCGCACAATCCACGGACGTCCGGCGACAGATCGCACCTGATATTCCACCGAAGTGCTGCGAGGTACCAACGGCCGAGTCGTCGACGATCCGGCGCTGACACAGCGTAGCGCTTCAGCCGGCACTTTGTCGCACGCCTCGGCAACATCGCGTGAGAATTTCATTATGACATCTGGAGGAGTCGGGCAATTGGGTCGTTCAGCTCCCCGGGCAACTGCGCGTCACGCGCGTCACGCGAAATCGACCAGCGCAGTCACATGGCTCACACCGGCGCGGCCAAGTGAAGTCGGGCGAAAGTCAGCGCCTCCGCCAGATCAGTCTCCCGCTCGTCATGCCCATCGTTTCTGGTGGAGATCTCGACGATGACCGAACCGTCAAAGCCGTTGCGCGCCAACAGATCCAGCATTTCGGCACAGGGTTGCCCACCTCGGCCCGGAACCAGGTGCTCGTCTTTACCGGAACCCGAGCCGTCTCCCAGGTGCAGATGCCCGAGTCGATCACTCATCTGTGCCGCCAGCTCCATGGCATCGATTCGCGAAGTCGCGGTATGCGAGAGATCGAGCGTGAACCAGCGATGTCCGGCCGCCACCGGATTCCAATGCGGCCGATAGGAGTTCACCACCGCGCCACGGACCTTGACCGGGAACATGTTCTCGACAGCAATCCGAACGTCGGTCCGATCCTGCAGTTCGGCCACCGAGGGCGAGAACACCGCGGCCGCTGATCGCTGCCAGACGAAAGGCGGATGCACGACGACAGAACCGGCAGACAAGCGCTCGGCCATGTCGACCGACCGCGCGAGTTTGACCAATGGATCGGAGGACCAGACCCTCGCGGTCACCAGAAGGCACGGGGAATGAACCGACAGAACGGGGATCTGATACTCCTGCACCAGGTCGGACAATGCTTCGACACTTTGGCTGACCGGATCGGTCTGCACCATGACTTCGACACCGTCATATCCCAGGTCGGCCGCCAGCGCGAAAGCCGCAGCTGTCGGTTCCGGATACACCGCGGCGGTGGACATGCCGACCGGGATTTCGGGTATACGAACGGCATGGGGCCTGCCCGCGCCGGGCTCGTCCAGCTCCATTCCCACTTCCTCCGTCCCGCCCCAGCGAATCCCGGTGGTGCGCCGCTGTCCGTTCGTCGGACATCGACGAACTCGGCGACGCGCAGACGAATCGTCCACGCTACCGGGACGACGTCAGCGGCAGGGACTCCACGACCTGCGCCCGATCAGACCTCGAGCTTGTAGCCCAACCCGCGGACGGTGATCAGATAGCGCGGAGCGGCGGGATCGGGCTCGATCTTGGCGCGCAGGCGTTTCACGTGGACATCGAGCGTCTTGGTATCGCCCACATAGTCCGAACCCCACACCCGATCGATCAACTGTCCCCTGGTCAGCACCCTACCCGCGTTCCGGATCAGGTATTCCAAGAGGTCGAACTCCTTGAGCGGCAACGGAACCTGTTCGCCGTGCACGCTCACCACATGCCGGTCGACGTCCATTCGCACCGGCCCCGCCTGCAGTACCGGCGAGCCAGGGTCGTCTGCCTCGACGCCTCGGCGCAATACCGCGCGGATTCTGGCGATCAACTCGCGAGTCGAATAGGGCTTCGTAATGTAATCATCGGCGCCGAGTTCCAGCCCGACGACCTTGTCGATTTCGGCATCCCGCGCAGTGACCATGATCACCGGCACCGGCCCGCGGGCGCGCAGTTGCTTACAGACCTCCGTGCCACTCATGCCCGGCAGCATGACGTCCAGCAACACCATGTCCGCGCCATTGCGGTCGTACTCGGTGAGCGCGTCGGGTCCGTTGGCGGCGACCCGGGTGCTGAATCCCTCCCGCCGCAGCAGGAAGGCCAACGGATCGGCCATCGATTCCTCGTCCTCGACGATCAGAATCTTGGTCACGGGGCTCCTCGGTGTGCGGTTTCGGTGGGTGTTCTGCCGGGCGTGCCGGCCGGTGTTTCGGAGGCTGTCACGAAATCTGCGGGGTCGGCATCTCCGGGCTGGCACGGCACCGCGTCCTGACCGCCGGCCGTCCGGCTCGGCGGTGCGTCGGTGGCCGGCAAGCGCAGCGTGAAGGTCGAGCCCGTGCCAGGGCGGCTCCACAGCCCGGCTGATCCCCCGTGATTTGCGGCGACATGTTTGACGATGGCCAAGCCGAGACCGGTGCCCCCGGTCGCTCTGGACCGGGCCGGGTCGACGCGGAAGAAGCGCTCGAACACCCGCTCCTGGTATTCAGCCGCGATGCCGACCCCACGGTCGGTCACCGAGATCTGCACCTGATCGTCACGCAGCACCCGGCTGATCGACACCACGGTGCCGGACGGCGAGTAGTTGATGGCGTTGTCCACCAGGTTGGTCAGAGCCGTGACGAGCAGAGATCGGTCGCCGCGGACCAACAGGCCCGAAAGCTTGTCGGTGGTGATGGTGATCCCGGCGTTATCCGCCGCGGTGCCGACCCTGGCGACCGTTTGGTCGATCACTGCATCGACCTCGACCACCGCCAGTTCCAGCAGTGGATCGGCGCCCTGCAGCCGGGAGAGCGCGATCAGTTCGTTGACCAGCGCGCCCAACCGGATTGCTTCGGCCTGCAGCTTTCCGGCAAACCGCCGGACGGCCTCCGGGTCGTCGGCGGCGTCGACGGTGGCCTCCGCGAGCAGGCCCATCGCGCTGACCGGTGTCTTCAACTCGTGGGAGACGTTGGCCACGAAATCGCGCCTGACGTCCTCCACCCGCTGCGCCGCCGACTCGTCGGCCGCCGCCACCAGGATCCGGCCGTTGTCGATCGCCCTGACCACCGCCAGAACGGCGCTGGGCACGGGCCGCGACGCCATCAACGACGCGCCGGAGGCAACCGGCCTGATCTCGACATCGACGGGTTCTCCGGAGATGCCGGCGCGACCGGCTGCCTCGGCGATACGCGCATCGACGATCCCGCCACGCAGCACGCCGAGCTCGGTGGCCCGGTCGTTGCTCAACAGCGGACGACCGGTGGCGTCCAGCACCAGGTAACCGGTGCTGGACCGTCGGAGCACCTCCACCTCGAGCGGCTCAACTCCGTCGGTTTCGGGCTCGGCAGCACGCCTGGGGCGCCGAATCAGGACAGCGCAGGCCAGCCAGCCGAGGAGCGCCCCACCCAGGGCGGCAACCAGCAAACCCAATCCCGACACACCGTGATGGTAGGTCCGCGTTCAGGCTGGCCATGCGCTCCGGCGCACGGAACCAGGCAGTGGCCAGCGCCTGGCGCAGTTCGTTCACCAAGGGTTCGTCGGGCGGTCACTTGTTGTCCAGCGTTACCGGCCCTGGTTTGCGACGGCGGTGATGGCCTCCGCGGCGGCGTCCGGGTCGAGGTAGGTGCCACCCGGGGTGACCGGGCGCATGTCCGCGTCCAGGTCGTAGCGCAGCGGGATGCCGGTGGGCAGGTTCACCTTGGCAATACCTTCGTCGCTGATGCCGTCGAGCAACTTGACCACCGCGCGCAGCGAGTTGCCGTGGGCGGCCAACAGAACGGTGCTGCCCGCACGCAGGTCGTCGAAGATCGGCCCTCGCATGTAGGGCTCCATGCGAACCACGACGTCCGCCAGGCACTCGGTCTTGGGCGCAAGATCGCCGAGGTCGGCGTACCGCGGGTCACCGGCCTGGGAGAATTCGTTGGTGTCGCTGATCGGCGGAGGCGGGGTGTCGTAGGAGCGGCGCCACAGCATGAACTGCTCCTCGCCGTACTGCTCGAGGGTCTGCTTCTTGTTCTTGCCCTGCAGGTCGCCGTAGTGCCGCTCGTTCAGCCGCCAGGTCCGGCGCACCGGAATCCAGTGCCGGTCGGCCGCATCGAGGGCGAGATTGGCCGTGGTGATGGCCCGGCGCAGCACCGAGGTGTGCACGACGTCGGGCAGCAGGTCGGCCTCCCGGAGCAGGACACCGCCGCGGATCGCCTCGGCGGTGCCCTTCTCCGACAGGGGGACGTCGACCCAGCCGGTGAATTGGTTCAGCGCGTTCCAGGTGCTCTCGCCGTGCCGCAGCAGGATCAATGTGGAGGTCATGGCGGACAGTGTGCCGCAGCTGAGCCGAGCCCACCGGCTGGGGGCGCCTTGGCAGATCGGCCCGTGATCGGAGCAGTGACCGCCTTCCCGTCACGACATGGGAGCGCCCACCGTCTCGGGCGAGATCACCTCGTTCGGGGTCGCCGGAGTGACCGGCCCGGCGACGACCGCGATCGGTGCGGCAAGCGCTGGGACCGCGGAACTCTGGGCGGCCGCTGTCACAGCCCGGCGTTGTCGCCGCCGGATCAGCCACCAGCCGAGCAACACCAACACCGCGCCCAGCGGCAGAAACGGCAGCAGCGCACCGAAAGCGGTGCCGATCCAGGCTAGGACGGCGAGAAGGGCGTTCCACCCCGACGACAGCCGAAACCGCTGGGTGAGTCGGTCGGGGCC
>JADGOY010000386.1 GCA_017882715.1 Nakamurella sp.
CCGCTCACCACTGGTGTGGATTGCCGTGGTGTTGCTCTTGTACCTGACGTATTCCTTCTTCGCCGACGAGACCCGCGGGTACGTGCCGCAGCAGACTTCCGTCGCGCTCTCGCAGCTGTCCGACGGGAACGTCACCAGTGCCACCATCGACGACAAGGAGCAACGGCTTCGGCTGACCCTGGCCCAGCCGGTTGACGGCGCCACCCAGATCTACAGCCAATACCCGGCCGGTGCGACCCAGGAGATCTTCGCCGACGTCCAGAAGGCGAACATCTCCGGTGGCTACAACACGACCGTCACCAGCGAGTCCACGTTGTTCTCGCTGCTGATCTACCTGATCCCGGTCGGTCTGATCATCCTGTTCCTGCTCTGGATGATGAACAACGCCCAGGGCGGCGGGAACAAGGTGCTCTCGTTCGGCAAGTCCAAGGCCAAACTGTTGACCAAGGACATGCCGCAGACCAAGTTCACCGACGTCGCCGGCGTCGACGAGGCCGTCCAGGAACTCGATGAGATCCGTGATTTCCTGGCGAACCCGGCGCGCTACCAGGCTCTTGGCGCCAAGATCCCGAAGGGTGTGCTGCTGTACGGGCCGCCGGGCACCGGCAAGACGCTGCTCGCCCGGGCGGTGGCCGGCGAGGCCGGCGTGCCGTTCTACTCGATCTCCGGGTCCGATTTCGTCGAGATGTTCGTCGGCGTCGGCGCGAGCCGGGTCCGCGACCTGTTCGAACAGGCCAAGGCGAACGCGCCGGCCATCATCTTCGTCGACGAGATCGACGCGGTCGGCCGGCACCGCGGGGCAGGCATGGGCGGCGGCCACGACGAGCGCGAGCAGACCCTGAACCAGCTGCTGGTCGAGATGGACGGGTTCGAGGCCAAGGGCGGGATCATCCTGATCGCGGCCACCAACCGGCCCGACATCCTGGATCCGGCGCTGCTGCGTCCCGGCCGCTTCGACCGGCAGATCCCGGTCGGTCAGCCGGACCTGAAGGGTCGGCAGGCGATCCTGGCCGTGCACTCCAAGGGCAAGCCGTTCGCGCCGGACGTCGATTTCCTGTCGCTGGCCAAGCGCACGGTGGGGATGTCCGGAGCCGATCTGGCGAACGTGATCAACGAGGCGGCGCTGCTGACCGCTCGCGAGCACGGCACCGTGATCACCAACGTCGAACTCGAGGAATCCGTCGACCGGGTGATCGGTGGTCCGGCCCGCAAGGGCAAGGTGATCTCCGAGAAGGAGAAGAAGATCACCGCGTACCACGAAGGCGGCCATGCGCTGGCGGCGTGGGCGATGCCGGGTCTCGAGCCTGTCTACAAGGTCACGATCCTGCCCCGCGGCCGCACCGGCGGTCATGCGCTGGTGGTGCCCGAGGACGACAAGTCGCTGATGACGCGGTCGGAGATGATCGCCAGACTGGTGATGGCCCTCGGTGGCCGGGCGGCCGAGGAACTGGTCTTCGCCGAACCAACCACGGGTGCTTCCTCGGACATCGCGCAGGCGACCAAGATCGCCCGCGCGATGGTGACCGAGTACGGCATGTCGGCCAAGCTGGGCGCGGTCAAGTACGGCCACGGCGACGACGAACCGTTCCTGGGCCGCACGTACGGGAGCGGCCCGGAGTACTCGATCGAGGTCGGCAGCGAGATCGACGGCGAGGTTCGCGCGCTCATCGAGGCCGCGCACACCGAGGCCTGGGCGGTACTGAACACCTACCGCGACATCCTGGACAGTCTGGCCACCGCGCTGCTGGAAAAGGAGACGCTGGACCGCAAGGACCTTGAAGTGATCTTCGCCGAGGTCGAGAAGCGGCCCAGGATAACCACTTTCGACGAGTTCGGCCCCCGGCTGCCGTCCGACCGGCCACCCATCAAGACCCCCGGGGAGCTGGCCATCGAGCGCGGCGAGCCGTGGCCGCCGCCGGAACCGCCGAAGCCGCCCGCCGAACGGCAGGACCATCCGGTGCCGATCGGGGCATTGAACGGTCCTCCCGGGCAGAGCGGCTACACCACCGGCAACAGCGCCAATGGGGGCAACCGCGCGTCCGGGCAGGGCTCGACATGGCAGCCGCCAGCGGGTTACCCGGCCGACCCGAATGCCGCCGCTCCGCCGCCACCGTGGGGCGGCCCGCAGCAACCGTCGAACTGGACGGGTGGCGTTCTGCCTGGTCCACTCGCGCCGATGCCTGGTTGGCAGCCACCGCCGGGGCAGGGCGGCAACGGGTCCCAGTCGCCGGCGTATCCCTCGTATCCTGCGCCACCAGCGGGCAACGGCGCGCCGAACGGTCGGCCCGACAAAGGGCAGCACGACAACGGGCAATACGACACCGGCCAGTTCGACACCGGCCGCAGCCGACACGCCGACGGCTCGTCCGATTCAGATGACGATCCGGTCGACCCGTGGGCGCCGCCGAGCGGACCCCGCAGGTGACGGGCCCGGACGGCTCGGGCGTGATCGACGGCGGTGACGGCGCGACGGGATCCGGGTTGTCGACACTGGCCTCGGTGTCAACGGCCTTGTCGTCTTCGGGTTCGTCTTCGGGTTCGTCTTCGGGTTCGGCACAGCCGCTGTTACCGGTTTTCGACGCGGAAAGGGCCGAGGCGGCCGTGCGGGAGTTGCTCATCGCGGTCGGCGAGAATCCCGACCGCGACGGGCTGATCCGCACCCCCGGCCGGGTGGCAAGGGCCTTCGCCGAGCAGTTCTCGGGGCTGCACACCGACCCGGACACGGTGCTGAACACCTCGTTCGACGAGAACCACAACGAGATGATCCTGATGCGGGACATCGACATGTACTCGACCTGC
>JADGOY010000169.1 GCA_017882715.1 Nakamurella sp.
CCGGCGGCGACACGGCCGCCGAAACCTCCGGCGCGGCCTTGTCCCTGACCACTGGTCGGTGCCTGCGTGGTCGGTGTGGATTGACCCGACGCCGCACCGTTCGCACCGGCGCCGCCCAGGCCGGCACCGAACAGGCCGGTGCACGCCCCGTTGACCGGCTGGCTGATCCGCACGGACGTGGCCGTCAGGCCCTGCGATGACGTACCGGACGAGCTGGGAGCGGTGGTCGTCGGCGCCGCGCTCGCCGACGCGGACGCCTGCCCGGAGCCACCGGAACCCGGCGCTCCGCCGGCCGTGGCCAGCACGCAGGAGCCCACCGTCACCGCGCTGATGTCCGCGGTCTTGGTCTGGGTGATCGCGGTCGTCCCCGTATAGGTGACGGTGGTCTGGCTCGTCGTGTTCTGCACCTCGATCATTCCCGGCGACGCCGCAGCGATCGTGCCGAACGCGGCGGGCCGGATCCCGCCTGCGCCGTTGCCGCCATTTCCCCCGCGGGCGCCACGTCCCGCGCTGCCCTGACCGGGCCCGGGGGCGCTGGTCGCGGCGCTCGCTCCGGTCTGCGCGACGGGAGCCCCCGCAACGGACGACGAGCCTGCGCAGGCGACCGCACCCGCGGCCAGCGACAACGTCAGCCCGGCCACAGCGATCGATCGCGCCCACCTCCCGCCGCTGACCAGACGGGACACCGAATGCGGAAGTGAGCTCATGACGTGCCCTTCGAGTGGGTGCCGTGCAGATTCGACAAAACGGCCAGGTCCGCGCAGCCAGCGGCGGGCCTGGTGGTGGACATGCGGGTGCTCATTCGCTGCGCAGCGCATCAATGGGGGCCATCCGCGCCGCGCGCGTGGCCGGGTACACGCCGAAGACAACACCGATGGCCATCGCGATGGCGATCGAACCGATCACCGCGGTCGGCGAGACCACGATGGTCGTGCCGAGCAGACCGGGCAGCAGGAGCGCGCAGGCAATGCCCAGCACGGCGCCGAGCAGCCCGCCGGCCAGGCCGAGCACGGTGGCTTCGACCAGGAACTGCCGGCGGATCGCCGCCGGGGGCGCACCCAGCGCCTTGCGCAGCCCGATTTCCCTGGTCCTCTCGGTGACCGAGACCAGCATGATATTCATCACGCCGATGCCGCCGACCAGCAACGACAGCGCCGCGATACCGGTGAGCAGGATGGTCAGGGTCCGGGACACCGAGGTGGCCGTGGCCAGCAGGGTCTGCTGACTGCTGACGGTGAAATCGGCGGAGGTCGGCGTGGCGATGTGGTGCAGGTTGAGCAGCAGCGAGTCGGCCTCCTGATAGGCCGCCGACAACACGTCGGGCGACGCTGCCTGGATGTAGATCGTCGACACCGCGTTCCGGGTCGCCCCGCCGACGAGGCGGTTGGACGCCGTCGAGATCGGCACGACCGCCTGGTCATCGAGGTTGGTGGACGCATCGGAACCGGCCGAGGCCAGCACGCCGACGACGGTGAACTCGACGTTGTTGATGGTCACGGTCCGGCCGACGGCGTCCGGCGAGCCGAACAACTCGGTGGCCGTCTCCGAACCCAGCACCGTGACCGCCGCGCTGTCCGCGACGTCGGCGATGGTGATGAACCGGCCGTCCGACAGGGTCCGGGCGCGGACATCCAGCCACGAGGAATCGGTCCCGACAACCGATGTCGTCCAGTTTGCGGACCCCGCCGTCAGCGCCTGGGAGCTCGACTTGATCGGCGCGACCGCGGCGATGTCCGGAGCCGAGACCTCCGACGCCAGCGCGGCCGCGTCGTCGGTAGTCAGCGTCGACGCGGTGCCGAATCCGCCGCGCACACCCGCGGTCGTGGTCGAGCTACCGGGCGTGACGATCAGCAGGTTGCTGCCCAGGGAGCTGATCCGGGCGCCCACCTCCTGCTGGCTGCCCAGACCGAGGCCGACGGTCAGCACGACCGCCGCGATCCCGATCAGGATGCCCAGCATGGTGAGCCCGGAACGCAGCCGATGCCCGCGAATGGCGTCCCAACCGGTGCGAATGGTCTCCCACCAGGTCATCCGCTCACCGCCGGAACGACACCGATGCCCGCGCGGGCCTCGGCTGCGTGGGCCCCGCCCCCGCCCTCCACGGACTCCTGGTGCGAGCCCTCCGAAAGGATCATGCCATCGCGGACCCGGATGATCCGGTGCGCCCGCTCGGCAACCTCCATCTCGTGCGTGATCAGCACGATGGTCCGCTGCTGCTCGTGAAGCTCGTCGAACAGCGCGAGCACGTCCTCGCTGGCAACCGAATCGAGGTTTCCGGTGGGTTCGTCGGCCAGGATCAGCGCCGGATCGGTGACCAGCGCCCTGGCCACGGCAACCCGCTGCTGCTGGCCGCCGGACAGCTCGCCGGGCCGGTGATCGACCCGATCCGCGAGACCGACCCGATCCAGCGCCTCCATCGCCCGAGCCCTCCGGACGTCCCGGGGCACCCGGGCGTAGGTGAGCGGCAGCTCGACATTGCGCCACGCGGTGAGCGATGGCAGCAGGTTGAACTGCTGGAACACGAAGCCGATACGCCGGTTGCGGATCTCCGCCAGATCCACTTCGTCCATCTCGCCGACGTTCTCTCCAGCAAGCCGGAAGACACCGGCGGTGGCCACATCCAGGCAGCCGATGATGTGCATCAGGGTGGACTTCCCTGATCCGGACGGACCCATGATCGCGACGTATTCGCCGGCGTGGATCTGCAGGTCGACGCCACGCAGCGCCGCCACGTCCAACGAACCGGTGCGGTAGATCTTCGTCACATCGACGAGCTCGATCACCGGAACCGGCGCCGGATCGATGTCCGGAATCCCCCCGTCACCTGCATCGGCCCACACCGGCCCCGCCACTGTCCCGTCCGGCAGAGACGGCACCGGACCGGTCTGCAAGCCGGGGCCGGCGGGTGCCGACAGCGCCGATGGTGCAGGTTCCGCCCACCACTGCGCCCGGTCGTCGGCCAGGGTCGGCGGGTCAATGACGTCTGGGGCACGTTGCTGCTCGGATCCGGCCTCAGCCACCGTCTCGTCAGGCGCGACGCTCCGCGCACCCCAGAGGGGGCCATCCGCCGCCCCAGCGTCCCGGGCACGGTATTCACGCGGCTGGTCGTTCGCGTCAGTTCCCACCGGTCACCCGTCCAGCTCCGCCGCCGAAACCGGCCGTACCGTCTCCGCCACCGAATCCACCGGTCCCACCGAAGCCACCTGTCCCGCCGAAGCCACCTGTCCGGCCAGTACCAGTGCCAGTACCGGTGCGACCGGCCCCGGCGATCGTGGTGACCACCACCATGTCGCCCTCCGACAGCCCGTCGGTGATCTCCGTGTTCGTGCCGTCCGTGTCGCCGACCGTCACCACGGTGGTGGTGGCCGCCGACACGTCGACGTTGGCGGCCACTGCCCTTGCCGCGAAACCGCCTGCCGCGCCACTTGTCTGCGCGGCGCTGCTGTCGGGAGCGGCACCGATCGACGAGTCTGCACCGGCAGCGGTCGCCGCGGCGCTCGAGGCGGCGTCAGACCCGGCCGGCATCACATAGACAACCTGCTGTCCGTTCACGGTGTGCACCGCCGCGCTGGGCACCGTCAGCACGTTCGACACCTGCTTGTAGATCAAGGTCACGGTCACCGCGGTCCCGTCATGCAAGCCGTCCGGATTACCGGTCACCTGCACCACCACCGGGTAGGCGGCGGTAGCCGTGGTACTGGTCGAGATCAACCCGACAGACTGGACCGTCCCGAAGATCGGCTGCGCCGCGCTCGCCGTCCCCGCCGAACCGCTCACCGTCAACTCGGCCTGGTCACCGGCTGTCAGCAACCCGACCTGGGAGTCGTCCACGGTGACGTTGGCCAGCCATGACCCGGTACCCACAATCAGGAAATGGGAGGTGGACGACGAACTGCTGCCCGACCCCCCGGTGCCCGAACCGGCGCCGCCCGAGCCCCCACTCCCGGCGGCCCCGGCGGAGCCCGAACCCGCCGACCCGGTCCCCGAGGAGGTCGACGCGGCCGTGGAGGCGGTCGAGCTCGTCGCGGCGGTGACCTTCTGCCCCACCGTCAGGTTGACCGACGCCACGATCCCAGCGATCGGCGAGACCAGGGTCGCCGAGTTCAGCGCCGTCTGGGCGGTGGTGACCTCGGACTGCGCGACCGCGATGGCGGTCTGATCGGCCGCGATCTGCGTGTCGGACGCCGACGCGTTCTGATCCGTGACCAGTTTGGCCTGGTCGGTGGCCAGGGTCGCCTGGTCGGATGCCAGGGTCGCCTGCATCTGCAGAGTGTCGACGGTCGCCAGGGCCTGACCGGCGGTCACGGTCTGCCCGGCGGTGACGTCGACCGCCGTCACCGTGCCGGTCGCGGCGAAGTTCACCTGTTCCTGATCCGCCGGCGTCAGCGTGCCGGTGGTCGTGATGCTCTTCTTGATCGTCCCCACCGACGCCGCGACCAACCGGTTGACCGAACCCGATGCCGCGGATGTCGCGTTGGCGTTCCGGTCGGAATACCACCACATTCCGCCGGCCAAGCCGCCCGCGATCACAACCACGACCAGCACCGTGATCCACGGGCGCCTGGTCAACAATCGCCGCCCATTCTTCATGTCCACCTCAGAGTTGCGTTCATGTCCGGGACGTGGCAGCCAACTCGAACCCTCGGCCTGCCACCTGTGGGTGACCCCTGAGCAGGACCGGAATCGAATGACCGAAATCGGCGGTCCACCGTTACGCCCGACGGGACGCAGGGCACCGCAACCCTCCAGCCCCGCACGCGCCGGGCCAGGAGGTAGTTCAGCATCTTGGCCTTGGCTGCCAACGCGGCCGCCAACGGCCCCGCCGAGGGCAGGGGGCGCGGCTCGGCCATGGATCAGGCGGCGACCTCGGCCGCGGCGTTCGCGGGCAGTGCACGCAGCTGCCTTGCGGAGCGAGCGCTGATCATCGGGTCCTCCTACCGGTTGTGCCACTGGCGATACTCGGCGCGTCGTACTAAAGCGCGGCTACCCGCGGGTACGAGTTCGGTAAGAGACCCCGGCCGGCGGGTCCCGGGCACCGTCCGCTCAGGCACCGTCACGTACGGTCGGTGTGCCGGAACTGACCGTCGTGACGGTCAGTTCCGGCGCCCTCCCGTCGTCAGGGCTGCTGGACGCCGTCAGTCGGAGGCCGCACCGCACCCTAGCCCGCGTGATTCCGTCGGAATCACTTTGTGTGCCGTGTTGGCTGGCTCAACTGCGACGACGATGGCGATCCACCAAAGGGCGAGTCGCTACTTCTTTTTCCTCGGGGTCCGTTCGCGATCCGTCCCTGAAGCTGGAGTGATTCCGTCGGAATCACTCCAGAGCTGGCGGGCGCGTCCGCGACAATCACGCGTGCACCGAAACCGATGGCCTGCACCTGCGTGTCACCGAAGATATTGGGACGGCCACTGTCATTGTGAGCAATGGAGGTGCACGTGACTACTCGAACGCGCGGGATGGGGTCGGCGGCGACGCAGGCGCTGCGGCGGCCGCCCCCGACTCCCGAAGATGAGGCTCCCGGCCATTCGTTGGTGGTGGCGCTCGCGGTTGACCCCAACGGATCGGCGCTGCGGACGATCCGCGTGTCGGAGATCGCTGAACACCCTGACAATCCTCGGACCAACCTCGGTGCTCTTGAGGAGCTGGCCGACTCGATCAAGGTCCTCGGCCTGCGACAGCCCATCGTCGTCGTGCCGGTCATTGCGTTCAATGCCGCCAATCCTGGTGTCGCTCTCGAACCGGGCGCTCAATGGGTAGTGCTGGCAGGTCACCGTCGGAAGGCGGCGGCTCAACTTGCCGGGGTCGAACAGATCCCCGCCTGGGTGCGCCCGGACCTGGCCGGACGCGCAGACGCCTCCGAGACGTTCATCGCCGAGAATGTCCACCGCGTCGGCCTCGCGCCGTTGGAGGAAGCAAGCGTCTACGCGCTTCTCGCCGACTTGGGCCGTTCACAGCGTGATATTGCCAGGCGCAGCGGCGTTAGCCAGGCTCACGTGAGCAAACGGATGTCGCTGTTGCGTCTACCCCAACCTATTCAGGACGCCGTTGCCAGGGGGTCTCTGGCCGTCGGGGACGCGCTGGCCATCGCCAGCGCGCGAGAGGAAATCCAGCTACCGGCTTTCGACCTGGCCCGGGCCCGTCGTTGCCCCGTGCCGACGGCGATTCAGGAGGTTGAGCGCGGATTGGCGGTCGCGGCCGCCGTCGACCAGGCGCGGGATCGGGCGATGGCTGAGGGCTTGCAGTTCGTTGAGCCCGCCGATCGGACCGCGGGACCGGTTACCTGGAGTCGACTGGACAACGAATCCGAGGTCGCCGCCGTCAGAGCCTCGGGCGGATTGTCGGGGGGATGCGAGCCGTCAGGCCGATTCGTATACCTGAAAGCCGTGGAGGCATCCGAGAACGACGGCCCTGCGGACTACCGTGAGCAGGCGCGGCAGGCTACGAAATCTCGCCGCGCTGCCGCACGTCAACTAGTGAGCAACCGCCCCTCGGCGCGGGTGGTGTCGGAAGCGTTGACAGACGTGGTGCTGTTCGACCGGTTCGACCACGTTGGGGCTCTGAAACTGACACAGCATTGGATCGGTGATTCCGTCGGAATCACATCTCGCGACCCACAGCGTTGGCGAGACAGCCTCAAGAGCGAAGATGGCGCGACGCGCGGTTGGGTTGCGTGGGCATTGACCATCGCCGCGGCGGAGATCCGTGCTGACCACAGCTCGTCCTGGGGTTATCAAGAGCGTGACTATCTGCGACTCCTCCACGACAAGGTCGGATACACCCCGACCCAATGGGAGGAACAGCGGTTAGCCACCGGCGACGCTTCGCCAAGTGATTCCGACGGAATCACTCAAGGTCAACGAGAGCGGGCGATCTGATGGCCATCCACGCGGTCGTCAACGAGGCGGGCTCCGCGGGCAAGACCACTACCGCGGTTACCTTGGCCGCCATTCTGGCCGAATCCGGCCGACGGACACTTTTGTGGGACAACGACGCTCAGGGCAACGCCACTCTATTCGTCGGGGTGCAGGCGGTCCCCGGGAAGACAGCGGCCGAGGTGTTGGTGGGGGAGCGATCGCTGGATGAGGTGATCGTGCCATCGGTCGTTGATCGGCTTTCCGTTGTGCCCGCGGATCGCAGCCTCCACGGTGCCTTGATCCAACTGACGCGGGACTTCGGCGGAGAACAACGCATCCGCGTCGCGCTGGACACTGTGGCTGATCAGTATGACGCGGTCATCATCGACTGCCCCGGGGCTGCCAGCGTTCTGACCATCGCCGCGCTGGTCGCATCTGGATCCGTGCTGGCCGTGGCAACTCCCAGTCTCAAAGAGCTCGAGGGACTGCCGAACCTCGAGGAAACCATCGCGAAGGTTCGCAGCATGTACAAGCCGGACCTGCACCTCAGCGCCGTTATCCCCTGCATCATTCCACCGGCGTCAGCCGGCGCCCTGTACGTGGAGGGTCATGAACGGCTTCGTGAGGCGTATGGGGACCTGGTCACACCACCTGTCAGGCGAAGCGTCCGGGTGCCAGAGGCGTACAGCCAGCGTGTGCCGTTGACCGTCCATGCACCCTTTGAACAGATCACGTCCGACTATCAGGCGGTCACGGATTACCTTGTGGGGAAGAAGGTCCTGCCGTGAATGGTGCTCGACCCCGATTCTCCACACAGGTATCCGAGGTGACCCAGGCTCGCGTCCGCGCGACTGTCCGCGGTATCGCGCAGGTCACCAATACCGACTACACCCTGTCCAGGCTGGTCGAGGATGCGCTCGACGCATATTGCACTGCAATGGAAGCGCAGTACCACAGCGCCACACCATGGCCGGTCTCCGACCATCGCCTGCGGCCCGGAGCCCGGCTTACTGGGTGATTCCGACGGAATCACCCAGTAAATAGCGCTCCGACGTTGGTCCCGACAGGCGTCGCTCTTGGGCTGGATCCAGACAGGCCAACTCGCACAATGTCCGGTTTATCGGGGGTCACCAACGCTGTGAACAGGCCTTATGGACTAGGTCGGTCCCAGTACCCTTCAAGCCTTGGGTAAGTCCTGAAGTAGATCACGCAGGGTGCCGGCGGTGGGGTGGTCCGGGCCCAGCGCCGCCTCGCCGATCTGCAACGCCCACTCGTGCTCCGCTCCTTCGGGTGTCCCAGGTATGACACGACCCCGCCGAGTGGTCGCGGCCCCATGCCGCCTCGGGGTCGCCGGGTCCGAGCGTGGATTCGGTCATCGTGACGACGCGTTCGGCTAGGGGTTGGGCTGCCGGTACTGGCCCCGCTCCTGCAGGTAGTTTGATGCGCGGTCCAGCAGCCATCCGGCCGGCTCGCCTGCCACGCCCACACGTTCCGCGTGCCGGTCACCGCGAGGACCTGGGGCGTAGTCGCTCACACTCCGGCCAGATGGTGGTTCCCAGCTCTGGGTCGGGAACCGCGCCCGCACGAGGTTCGCCGCGACCCCGGCCCAGCCCACCGTTCAGTTTCCTGATCGAGCCGAGCAAGGATCACC
>JADGOY010000034.1 GCA_017882715.1 Nakamurella sp.
CACGGTCGGGGTGTAGATCACCGGCAGCATCTCGGAGATGTGTTCGGTGAGCAGCCGGTAGAACAGCACCTCGTTGCGGTCCCGGAGGTTGGCCAGGTACCCCCACTTACGAAGGTCGCTGGCCTGCTCGAGGTACTGGGCGTACACCCGCCGCAACTGACCCTCCAGGGTGATCACGGCGGTCGGCAACAGACCGGTCAACCCGAGGGCGTCGCGCTCCTCGAGCGTGAACGCGGTACTGCGGTTGATCGACGGCGCGGCCAGCACCGCGCTGCCCCGGGTGTGGATTCTGGCCACCACACCATCGGTGGTGGAGATGAGCTCGTACGGTCCCTGATTCATGTCAGCACTTCCGTTCTCGCCATTGAGATGGGCATGCTGCCGGCGACCTTGCCGGTGATGTCCTGGTGGACCAGCGCAACCGGGCGGTCGCCATCGACCCCCTCACTACCAGTGGACCGCATGGGCGCGCAATGCCCTGGTGAGCTGTGGTACATGCTGAGCCGGCGGTTGACGGTCTCGGCGGTTCGTCGCGGCCGCGTGGCACCGCCCGGCGCGACACCGATGATCCCGGCAACGGATGTTCCCGGACGACCCGGAACACACTGTGGCTCCGTGGCCGTCGCCGAGCTGAACCTGAGAGCCGGCCCACAGACCTGATTCACCGCGCGCACGGCCATGCACCCTGCGGGAAGCGACCTTGACGATCCCGGTCGCGGTGCCCGGCGCGGACAGCAGAGTGTGGCCTTCATTGCGGGCCCGCGGCGTGGGCCGGGTTACGGTCACGCCGACTTCACCAACCAGATCCTGTTCCTCTGCGACGGCTCCTACCTCGACGACGCAGCCACCGCGGCGCACCTGCACGGCAACACCTGGGGAATGATGAAACGAGACCGCCAGCTGCTACCCCGGGCAAGCCTGGCTGTGGCTGTACTCGTTCTGGTACCGATCCGCAATTCAACTCGCACAACCCCGACGATCACCTGACCAGCCACGCGTACGCGATCATTTTCTGCATCTTGGCCGTGCTGTCCGTCGTGCTGCCCTTCATCCCGAGCCGGCTGCGGTCCATTCCCAAACGGATCCCGATCCATCGACTGATCTGGCGGGATTCCTACCGAAGCTTGCCCGGCCCCGACCCGACTCGACTCGAAGCGATGGGCGACGCGTCGGCCGGGTGGATCGATCTCCGCGCGGTCACCGGCGAATCGCCCGTCTCTGGGGCCAGCCCCCGGGTAGGTCCAGCGGTGCGTCTTCGCGTGGTGATCGGCATCCGGGCGGCCGTCCGCTCCGCGGCAGAACCGGGTCGCCCCTGCACCGAGGACCGCCGGCCGCGGGGAAGTCCCTTTGCGACGAGCCGTTGTCGGCCAACGGTCCCGTCCCAGATCCGCTCGTCCCACGTCCAGCACCTTTCGGGCCTCGCGGCGAAGGGCGCGACGTGGCAGTCGTGCGGGTTGCGTCCGGGATCGGAGTGCGGTTGCCATGGGGCGTAGACCCTGGCCATGGCATGCCATGGCATCCCCCGATCTGGATCCGGACGCGGCTCGCTGATCCTTGCGGGTGCTGCTAGGGAAGTGGGACGGTGACGTCGCCCTGTTCGGACAGCAGCTGGTCCCACGTGGCGTAGGACATGCAGAAGCGGCCGCCCTGGCCGAATCCAGTTCCCCAGCTGTTCCAGAACCAGACGAGTTGATGCTCGGCGTCGATACCGTCGACGACCACTTCGTGGCCCCCGCGGACCGTCGCATCCGCGGCGATAGTGACCAGCCCGGTGGTCGGGTCGGGATGATCGAAGCTGCTGCACCAGCTGATCCCGGTGATCACCGGCCGCAACACCAACGCCTCAGCGCATGTTGCAGCCGGAATGCGCGCTGGTAGGAACTGATCCAGCCGAGCTGCTTGGCGGCTGATACGCCCGGTCCAGATGCTGGTAGAGATGAAACTGGCGAGGGATCCCCTCTCTCGGCTGCGCCCCGACCGGCGTTCCTCGCTGGTCAGCTCGGCGATCTCTCCTCCGAAGCGTCAAAGTCGATCCATCACCCGGCCGTTCAATCGTTGCGCCTGATCCTGGCGTGGCCGGTTGGGTGAAGCGTCCGGCTTGGAAGCGGATGGATGAGCAGTCGACCGCGGGCCTCGGTGATGTACATGCCGCGGCCCCAGGCTGCAGTTGGTCGTCGACTGACGCCGGTCAGCCGGACACCTGCACCGGCAGTTCATCCGGTGTACCGCTGGTCGGGGGTGATGCCGTGCTCGGGAGGATCCTCCGGCGAGCCGGCAACCGGCGTTCCCCAGGCGTTCCCCCGTCCGGAGATCGAGTGCGGCCCTTTCAGTTCAGCCGTAGACGTCGACCCTGCCGTCGTAGGTCGGCACGATCACTCTGCCGTTCGCGACCACGGGTACATTGAATTTGTTGAAAGAGAATTGCAGGTTCCAGTCCTGCGAGTCCCAGAGCACCCGGATTTGCTGTGAGCCGTCGGGGTAGAAGCCGAACTGGGTTGCGTCGTAGGCGAGTAATCGACCGGGGCCAACGCGGATGTTGGCGTCGAAATACGGGATGCATGCCCAGACGACTCCACTGCGCGCCTGTGTGGCGCTCGCGCTCAGCGTGAGCATGCCACCCGGCATACCGCCGGGTGGCACCGGTGACTGGCTGGACGCTTGTTCCGCGCTGCACGCCAGGTACTTGACGGCGCCATTCGGTTTTACTGACCATGCACGTAGATTCCCGTTTTCACCCCAACAGTAAAGTGCCGGACCGAGCTCGGGACTGTTCCAATATACGGAATTGCCGTGCAAATGGTGGGTCCGACCGCCCCAGAGGAGGTTCAGGGTGCGCACGTCGTTGGGCGCTGGGTTCAGGTCGGGCGGATAGTAGGTGTAGAAGATCGGGGAGGACTTCAACTTGGAATAGTTGGTCGCAGGTTTGTTCAGATCCTGTGCGCTCGATTTGCCCAGTTTCGCGGCGTCGAGAACGTAGAGGACCCCGTCTTTACCGGCGCCGGCGATGAGTCCGAATGATTCGATCAGCACTGGACCCCCGCTCCCCAGGTCCATGTCGTCCCAGCCTTCGCCCATGTTCGCGGCGTATGCACGGAAATTCGAGGCGGTCGGTAGGTCCCGGACCACGGCGGGCGCGACGTTGGCCGTCCGTTGCTTGTCTGTCCAGGGCGTCCACCAATCGGTGATCTCGAGTGACGCTTTCGTGGCATCCTTCGGCGGCGTGTACCGGAGCTTCACGAAGGACTCGCCGAATTCGGTGATGCCGTCGAAGGCACCGTTTCCGGTCATCGCGTAGATGGAGCCCTGAGCATCTGCGGCGAGGCCACCCCCTGCCTGCCAAATGCCACCGCCATGTCCGTGTGCGGTCGATGTCCATGACGCGCTGACTGCGAGCGGTGCCGTCTGGCAGGCGATCACCCAACCGCGCGACGTCGCAGACGTCTCCTGAATGGTTCCGAACCCGACGAACACCGTGCTGACGCCGCCCACGGAGGTCAGCAGGAGCGATGCCCGTTGCTTGCGCGCCGCGGACTTGAATTGCTGCACGGGAAGCCCGTGGCCGGGGTCATATGTCGCGTTCTCCAGGCTTACCGGCGGGTGGACCAGGGTGCCATCGCTGATTCGGACCGCGTTGATGACATGTTCGGCGGCCGCCACTGTCGCGTCATGGCTGATCCAAGCGACGACATACATCGTCTGCGTCGACGTATCGATGACGGGGGTGCTGAGGACACCCCAGTGGTCGTTGATGAGATGGGTGTCGATGGCCTGGCTGCCTTTGACCGGAGTGCCCAGATTGCGGTTCCACAGCAGGGTCCCGTCCGCAGCATCGAACGCCGACACTCGGTTCGCCATGGTGGCGAGAAGGATGATGTCCCGCCGAGTGCCGTCGCTGAGCGCGACGTCGGGCACGACCAGCGGTTGCGCTTCGACGCCCCGAGCATCACCGGGCAGCCGTATCGAGTAGAGGCGTCTGATCCCCTTCTGCGCGACCCTGGTGGCGGTGAGAACTTCTTCGTTGGTGTTGGCACCGGTACGGGCGTTGTCGTACGCCCTCGTGACGACGGACACGGCCATCAGTTACCTCACAGGGTCTGGGTCGAAACGTAGGACAGGGAGTTTGCCGGTTCCCGTCGACATATTCTCCGACGGCGAACCTGGTGGCCATTGCCTTGCTGGACAGACGATTGTTTGCGAAGATATGTCGCCGCCTGAAGAATTGAAGAAGGACGCCCGATGCACCTAGGCGAGCAGGGCGGCCGCGGCGATGACGAGGAGACCCGCACCCGCCAGTCTTTCCCGGGAAAAACCCGTCACGGAGGCCATGGATGCCCCGATCCGGAGGCCCACCATCGCCAGCGCCGCACTGGTCAGCGCAGCGGCGCCGGCGCCCGCCAGGACCACTTCTCCCCCAGAGCTGCCGGCAACGAGATTGTCGATACTGAGCAGCACGGGCGTCACGTAGATGAGTGGATGACCGCTCGGACGTCGCACCCACATCGAGACTGCGAACAGATAGACGCCGTACGCCGCGATCGCGAGCGGAGCAATACCAGCCGCGGCAAGGGGGAGGTGAGGAAGAGCCATTCCGCCGAGAAGCGTCCCGAGCCCGTCCGCCAGACCGAAAACAGCCGCGAGAATCCACCGACCGCGGGGAGAGACCAGCGGTGCCAGCGCCACGCCGGCCACCAGACTGTCAGAGCTGAGCAGAAATGCCCATTCCGTCGTCATGGGTTGTCCTTTCGTGATGCGACCGATCCAAAGGGCGGACATCGCCGGCCGACGGTCGCGGACGAGGATTGACACGCCGAGCCAAGACTGTTTGACGCGTTTGGGCGTCGACTGCTTCAACCACAACGTGATGGTCGGGCGAGAGCGGACAGACGGGGTCCGTCCGTGTTGCATCACCCGTGATCAAGAAAGCCTGGCACCTGCAGCCACCGAAGTCCACATCCCGGCGGGAACAACTCCGGCACGGTTCCTTCATCCATGCGTTTCCCCGAAACCGGGTGAAAGCATCGGATAGTTCCCAGATCTCGGCCAGCGAGCGGTCGCTGATCCGCTCCGCCCGGAGCCCCGTGATCTCTGCCGCAGCAAGGCACGGCAATACCGTGCCATCCGGTTGGACAACGATGTGCCTGGCACCCCATCCGTGCATGCACGGCTTCGGGAAGGACTCATGATAGTCAGCGAGGACGTACAGAATCTCGAACGAATCCCCGACCGCAGCACGAGCGTTCGCCACAGACACCTCGGCCTCGGCAACCTGTCGACGAGTGGGCAGCAAAGCTGAACGGTTCCGGAAACCCCACCCGTAGTATTGCGTGTTGGCGAGTTCGAGACGGTCTGCTCCCAGTGCGACCGCAAGCTCGACGATCGCGGGGATTCGTTCGATGTTGTGCCGGTGCAGGACGACGTTCACGGTCAGAGCCATCCCGTTGTCCACGACACTGCGCGCAGCATGTCGCTTGTGCGTGGTGACTCGCGCCTGCGCCATCGCGTCAGCCGCTGCGACATCGCTGTCCTGCACGCTCAACTGGACGTGGTCCAAGCCGGCGGCGGCCAGGTCCGCCGCCCTGGCCGCGTCAAGCCCGACGCCGCTGGTCACCAGGTTCACGTACAGCCCAAGGCGACTGGCTCCGGAAACCAGTTCGGTCAGGTCGGGCCGCAGGAGCGGTTCGCCGCCGCTCAGGTGAAGCTGCAAGACGCCGAGCGCCCGAGCCTGATCGAATACGGAGATCCATTGCCCGGTGGACATTTCATCCGCAGAAGTGACGCCGATCACCGGGTTGGAGCAATAGGCGCAATGCAGCGGGCATCGGTGAGTGAGCTCGGCCAGGAGGCCAAAAGGTCTATGCATTGCGCACCATCAGGTACTGGCCGACGAGAGTATCTATCAACTCGACGATGTCATCGGCGGAGGCGGACGTGTACTCCCCCGACAAGGTGTTCACGATGCTCGTCACGGTCCGGGTTCCGTCGCAAATGGCGACGATGCGGGCGGCGGTCTCGTTCATCAGGAGAGCCCCCTCTGGGAACAGCAGCACCGGATCGCCGGTCTGCGGATCCGTGGACAGCCGTACACCCCGCCGGAGCGCAGGACGATCGAGATTCAGCGGCGCTGGAGCGATCATCGAACCTCCGTTGCATGGTCGATGGCGTCGACCATTCCCCAGAGCACACTCAGCTTGAATCTGACCGCCGCCACCGCGGCGTCCTGTTGTTCCCGGGATCGGCAATGGCACATCACCATCCGCAACGCATCCTCGCCTTCGGTGGTCGCGCGGACCACCCGGTCGTCGAAATACCCCAACCCATCGCCCGGAATCCACGGATAATGCTGCCGCCACGCCGTGATGCGGGCCGCCATTGCCCGCGGCGCGAATAGTTCTGTCAATGACGAGGCCACACCCTCGTACCACGGTCGTTGCCGAGCGAATGCCACATAGGCGTCGACGGCATGACGGACGCCCGGAACTACGTGACGCTCATCGATGACCTCCTGGCGTTCCAGCCCGACCGACTCCGCGAGCGCCAGCCACATCGCCCGTCCCCCGTCGCCATCGCCTGTACCGTCGTGGTAAATGATTCGCGTCACCCAGCGCCGTCGAACTTCGGGCAGGGGGCAATTGGCGATCACTGCCGCATCCTTCCGCGGGAGGGCGTTCTGGTAGCACCACCGGTTGGCCACCCAGGACCTGAGCTGAGGTGCGCTCAGCTCACCCGACGCCATTCTCCGATGAAACGGGTGCTGGTCCCAGTAGTCTCGTTCCTCACCGCGTAAGGCCAACTCGAAAGAGTTCTCATCGAGCGGCCGGTCGTTCTGCAATGACCCGGTGGTCATACGGTGAACTCCGCTCCGTCGCGCGCAACTGCGAATCCTCGATCCGCCAGGGACTTCCGCGCACGTGAGTCCGGAAGGATGAGTTGGTTCGTGTTGTTCAGATGGGTATAGACCACCCGCGCACCGACCGATGCCAGACCGGTTCCGAGTTGATCGGCGTTGACCGGGATGTGGCCCATCGAACAAGCTGGCGCCGCGCCACGACCCGCGCCGGCCAATTCGTTCTCCTCGTAGAAGGTGCCGTCGATGAAGGCAATTCCCGCGCGACCGAGTGCGCGGACGATCATCTCGTCGTCGACCGCCACCGAAGGCGCGAACGCGGCACTGCCCCCCGTGGTGCGATCGTTGATGACATAGCCTATGACCGCCGCTGCGCTCGCTGTCGTAGTCCTGGCATAGCGGGGCAGGCGGCCGTTGCCGACTTCCACCACTTCGCAGGTAAGGCCCGAGACGCTACCGTCCCTGTTGTCGAGTTCGAACGCCGCTCCGGCCCCCACATCGCGCCAGTCGACCCGCGTGTACGAGCGCAACGTCGGTAGCAGACCGCATTCCGTGAGGAGCTCTCTCATCGTCGCCGTGCCGTAGATGCACAGCTCATCGGCCTGACGCAGTGAGAGCAAACCCGTTGTGTGGTCGAGTTCTGCATCCGTGAGAAGCACCCTGTGTGCCAGCACGGGTCGGTCGCGCCGAGGCGACATCGCGGACCAATCACGCAACTGCACGCCGAGGTCGGGCCCGGCATTGCACAGGAACCAATTGTCGGAGCAGCCGCGTACAGCCATGGTGCAGGTCAACCGCGACTCAAGTCCCGGATCATTTCTCACTGCACTGCACACCGCGCAGCAACAGTTCCATTGCGGTGACCCCCCGCCGGCCGCGGAGCCGAGCACCCTAATGAGCATGACCGCGCGGAGAACTATGAACGCCGCGCGGCGTACATGGTCACTTCCATCGGCGTATCGATGCGATGAACAATAGGTCTGACCCAACGTTTCACTGGCCGGACAGCCGACGTCGTCACCGCCATGCTGTCAGATACGGCTGATCTCGCGCCTCGCATTACTATCACCCCGAATTCTCAGAGTTGCTAATGCCTGTGTCAACCGCGATGACGGCGTTGGCAATCGGGGCGACGGGACTGCACCACGGAAGGTCTGTAGAACAACCAAGCAGGTGTCAATAGCAGGCGCAGAGGTTGAGCCCCGCCACTTCGAAAGCCTCTCACCACCCGACGCCGTCCCGGTCCACCGCCGCCTCAGCCTCGATCTGCCGCGTGCGTCGTCGTTGACCTTGCAGTCCGATGAGCTGCCAACCGCGGCGCACCATCGGCCCCAGCGCGAGCCGGCGAACTTACCGGGTACCGGCCCAGGTGGTACAAATACCCCAAATACCAAATATGGGTCTGCCTGCCGGAGAGTTGAGAGTTGCTCAGCGGTATCAAGCCCGGATCCAAGCCAATACACACTCGGCGTCCCGGGCTCAGCTCAGGGAGATTGTTGCCGACACAGGTCCGCTGCGAGAAGTCGATTTCGTCCTGGGAGGCTGGGAGGGGATCACCAGTGGCCACCAAGGGCAGGCGCGCTGCTGGCCTCCACCGGCATAACGTTCTCGGTGGTGGCCGAGAGCGCTCGGCCACCAACTCCGACCACCATCCACACGCATTCTCATCGGTCCGACGCGGTGCGAGGATCGGCCGGTGAGCACACCGCAGATCGTGCTGTTCGACGCCGTACCGGCCGACATTGCCGGGCTGTGGATCATCCAGATGAGGCAGGTCATCGACGATAGCGGCACCGTTCGCGAGTTCTACCGAGCTGAGACTGGGGGCGTGCGCTGATCAGTAATGCCCGGCCGCCCAACTCGCTGATCCAAAAGCACCCCAACCCGGACAATTCCGGCGGGTTTGGGTGTATTTGATCATCGCACCGAATCAGGAGCGCGCATTGAGTGCATTTGATCAGTGTAGGTGAGCAGTTAGCTCAACACGCATAATACGTGCATTTGATCAGCCGAACATCTCAATCCGGCGCCTTTTCGTGCATTTGATCAGCCGAAGATCTCAAATCTCAATCCGACGCCTTTCGTGCTTTTGATCAGCGCACCATGACCCATTCCACACCGCCGGCCGTGCTCGGCGGTGAGATGGCCGGGCTGAGCCGCCCGCGTTTCCGCCAGGCTCGCTGTCGGGCTCGTCACCGGCTGCGGTTCGTCACGGGCGCACTCGGAGCGGGTCGCTGGTCCCTCACCGCCCAAGCCTGCCACGACGGTCGTATCCAGCGAGTCACCAGCTGATGCGGCTACACCTCCGTCTGCTGGAGCCGGCTGAGCGTGTGGCGATCACGCGGATGGCGGCATGGACAGTTGTCACTTTGTTGTCCGAAATGTGGCGTGCGGTGTCTTGCGTGAAGATCAGTCCGGAAAGTCCGGGTCCGAAGGAAGGGTGCCAGATGGACAGCAAGCTCGACACGGTTCAGGCGGTCTACGCAGCGTTCGGCCGAGGAGACGTGCCGGCGATTCTCGAGGTGGTCGCCGATGACGTCGACTGGGCGTCCGAGCCGGAGTCCACCATCGCCCCATGGCACGGGATCCGCCGGGGCAAGGCGGAATTGCCGTCGTTCTTCAAGGCCCTCGGGGAGGCGGTGGACGTCACCGAATTCACGCCGCTCACCTTCGCGTCCAACGACACCGACGTGCTCACGGTGATCCGCTTTGGAATGACCGTGCGAGCGACGGGCAAGAGCGGCGCGATGGACCTGCACCACTGGTGGCGGTTCCGTGGCGACAAGATCGCCCAGTACCGCGGTACCGAGAACACGGCGCTCACCGCGGAGTTGTTGACCCCCTGAGCGAGACCGGCACCGGCGGAACGGACACACCCTCATGCCCGTGTCGCTTGTCACCGTCCGGCCACCGCCTGTCGCGGGTCGTTGCGGGACCTTTCTAGCGATCATGGTCCCCGACTTCACACGTGCTGATCCACGGCACCGACGAAGAGGTGGTGCGCCCCACCAACGCCAATCGCATCGTCGATCAGTGGCTCACGTCAAGGGACGGCGGCGACCCCAGCGCTTGGCGGCGGGTTCGGACGCTCGCCAGGACGAGATCGTTCGTGGTCGACGGGCGACGCTGCATTCGGACGCGCTGGTACTCACTCGGTGGCCGCCGCGTCCTCGAGTACTGGCGGGTCGACGGTCTGGCACATGCGTGGTCGGGCGGCCGGGCCACCGGTTCGTACATCGACCCGAGCGGCCCGGAGGCGACCGAGATCATGACGTCGTTCTTCCGGCACCACCGGCCGCCCTTCCCGACCAACGGCCCCGACGGGCGAGCCTTGAGGACGACTTCGCCTGAACCGCGCTCGGCGGACAGGGGCGCAGAAACCGCGCGGAGTTCACGGGCACACAGCGTCCCAATCCCGGGCGTGATCGTGTCCCATGCCGATACCGACAAGCTCGTTCGCTCACATTCGCCTGACCGTCACCGACATCGACCGCTCGAGATCGTTCTATGAAGATGTGTTCGGGCTGCCGATTGCCATCGAGTTGCCCGAAAATGCAGACGGGGCAACGCAAGAGCAGCTGGGATTCCTGTACGGCGGTGTCATCTACAAGCTCGGAAACTCCCTCCTGGGACTGCGGCCGGTTGGTGCTGACCGCTTCGCGGAAGATCGCACCGGTCTGGATCACGTCAGCTTCGCCGTCGACTCCCTGTCGGATTTGGACGCGGCCGCGTTGGTGCTCGATGAGCGCGGCATCGCCCACAGTGGAGTCAAGGACATCGGTGCCGGTCACATTCTCGAATTCCGCGACCCCGACAATATTGCATTGGAATTGTTCGCCCCGAACCCTCGGGCGCGGATGACCGTGCGCGCCAACTGATGTGACACACGGTCGAACAATCGTGACTGTGCTTGACGGCATTGCTGATCGACTCGGACGCCACGAAGACCAGGGCACCGGTGACGCCGGGCGTCCGGATTCATTCTTGCCGCGTGGGCTGCCGGTACGCACCTGTCCGGGAAGTGGAATGGTGGCCCTCATGGATCAACGTGAGCGCGTCGCTGCGGTCTTCGATCGTGCTGCCGAGACCTACGACCGCGTCGGCGTTGATTTGTTTCAGCCCATCGCAGCACGACTCGTTGAAGAATTAGGGCCGAAGGTTGGGGAGCGAGTCATTGACATCGGCTGTGGTCGTGGCGCGGCGCTGCTGCCGCTTGCTGCTGCGGTGGGACCAACCGGGCGAGCGATCGGGCTGGATCTGGCGCCACAGATGGTCGCCGCAACCGCGAGCGAGGCGGCGCAGGCGGGGCTCGCGGTTGAGGTGGTGCTCGGTGACGCACAAGAACCCGACTTACCCATTGGGTCTTTCGATGGCCTGACGTCTTCGCTGGTGCTGTTCTTCCTGCCCGATCCTGGGGCCGCTCTTCGTGCCTGGCGGAGCCTTCTCGTCGACCGCGGCCGGATCGCCGTGTCGACCTTCGCCAGCCACAGCGCCGCATGGGAACCGGTCGATGCCGTCTTCGACCCGTACCTCCCGCCCGGCATGCGCGAGGCCCGGACCTCGGGCGAGCAAGGTCCGTTCGCCTCCGACGAGGGTGTCGAGCTACTGCTGTCTGACGCCGGGTTCACCGACGTGCGTACGGTCAGAGGCTCGGTGCCCGTGCGGTTCGACAGTGCGGAACATTGGTACCGCTGGACGATGTCGACGGGCCAACGGTTCATGTGGGAGTTGGTGCCCGAAGCCGAACGCGCTGCGGTCCGAGCCAGCGCGTCCGAGGCCGTCGAGGACACCCGGCGACACAACGCGGACGGCCGGATCGGCTTCGACCAAGAGGTTCGGTACACCTTCGGCCGGCGATGACGTCAGCGGGACGACGTGCTGTCCCAGGCCGCCGAGGGTCTTGGACCGGCGGCGTGCAGCGGGTTCATCTTGGCCGAGCTGCAGCCGCCCCGACCCGGCCGCGGGCCTCCAGCAACTTCAGCAAGATCTCGCTGACCGTCGGGTAGGACGGGACCACGTGCCACAGCGTGTCGAGGGTGACCCCGCCGACCACCGCGACCGTGGCCGCGTGCACGAGTTCGGCGATGTCGGCGCCGACGAAGGTGGCGCCGACCAGCGTGTCGGTCGCCCGGTCGACGACGAGCTTGGCATGGCCGACGTAGCCGTCCCGCAGCAGCGACGTCCCGGCGAACCCGGCCATGTCATGCTCGATGGCCTCCACGTCCAAACCCGCTGCGGCGGAGGCCTGTGGAGCCACGGGTGTCGTCGCACCTGTGGCGACTGACGACCGCCTGGGAGTGCCTGGACGTCGTCGCCGTGCAGCGGCAGCTGCGCGCGCTCGACATCCTTGCGCAGGAGTGATCCGCCGCCTCGACGGCGAACTCCACCCCTCGTGCTGCATCGCCGCCGTAGGCCCACGCTCGCGCGAGCGCGGCGGCCAATCGACACCGCATCGACGGGAAGGTCTCGATCAGTGCGGCGACGGTTGTCTTGGCCTCGGGGTCGTCGCCGGCGATGGCCAGCGCCCGGCGACCCGACGGCTCGCCTTGAGAGGCCAGGTCGGCCGAGCGGATGTGGTTGAACGCCTTGACCAAGTGCGAGCTGGGCAGATGTGCCTGGAGCAGTTCGCTGACCGTGGTCTGCTTGCTGTCCAGCTCCGCGATGTTGCCGTCGGCTGCGGGGAGTAGTTGTTGGTGTCGATGACGATCTTGCCGGTCAGCGGGGTGGTCGGGACGTCCCGGTAGTTCTTCAGCGGGATCGTCACCACGACGATGTCGCCGCGCTCGGCGGACCTCAGCGCGGTGCCGGCCGAGGCTTGCGGGCCGAGCTCGGCGACCAGGTCGGACAGGGTTTCCGATCCGCGGGAGTTGCTCAGCCTCAGCACGACGTCGTACCCCGCGGCGACGGCCAGCCGGGCGACGGTGCTGCCGATGTTGCCGCTGCCGATGAGTCCGATGGTCTGCCGAATCGATGCGGTCGTTTGGGGGTGTTGAACGTGTCATGCCCGTCGTCGACCCTGGCATCGGTGCGGATGTTCCGCAGAGCGGCAAGAAATCGGCGACGCAGAGGCGCGAGTACCCTGGTTGTCCGGTTCGTGTGCGCCCGTGCCGCGCCCGGAACCTGACAGCCAGCAGAAGGGTGGGCGTGTCCGAATCCAGCAGCTTCCGCACCACCGCCGACTACGGCGGTGATCACATCGACGACGAGACCAATCACCAGATCGATGATCAGACCAGCACCGAGTCCAGCGCCGCGCCCGACCGGGTGGCCGAGGAGCAGGCGCACCTGACGTTGCTGTACCGCCGGCTGGACGCGCTACGCCGGGAGCGGGTGGAGCTGCGGGACCGGTACGTGCGGCACAGCGACGGCACCCCCGGCGGGCGCGTCGAACGGGATGTCGCGTACGCCAGGCATGCCGCCGCCGTGCAGACTCTGAACGCGGCCGAGGACCGGCTGTGCTTCGGCCGCATCGACCACACCGACGGCGAGAGCATGCACATCGGCCGGATGGGGATCTTCGACGACACGGGCGATCACCGTCAGCTGCTGATGGACTGGCGCGCGCCGTCCGCGCGGCCGTTCTACGTGGCCACCGCTGCGACCCCGATGGGGGTGCGGCGGCGACGTTACATCCAGACCCGCCGGCGCCGGGTCGAGTCGGTCACGGACGACCACCTGGTGCTCGCCGGCGGCGCGGAGGGCGGGTCGTCAACGGCCGGGCTGGCCGGCGAGGCGGCCCTGCTGTCGGCGATCCAGGCGCCGCGCACCGGCCGGATGAGCGACATCGTGGCGACCATCCAGGCCGAACAGGACCGGATCATCCGGGCCGACAGCGCCGGCATCCTGGTGGTGCAGGGCGGCCCCGGCACCGGTAAGACCGCGGTGGCCCTGCACCGGGCCGCGTACCTGCTGTACAGCCATCGCGAGCAGCTGGGTCAGCGGGGCGTGCTGATCATTGGGCCGAACCCGACCTTCCTGCGTTACATCGGCCAGGTGCTGCCCTCGCTCGGCGAGAACGCCGTGGTGCTGTCCACCATCGGCGACCTGTTCCCGGGTGTGTCGGCGCGCGCCGAGGAGAACCCGAGAACGGCAAGGGTCAAGGGCCGTTCGGCGATGACGACGGTGATCGCCAACGCGGTGTTGCACCGCCAGGCAATGCCCGCCGGTGCTGTAAGTGTGAAGTTCGACGGCGCGCCGGGCGGGGTGTTGCGCCTGCAGCGTCGGCTGTTGACCGCCGCCCAGGAACGCGCCTGGCAATCGCGGCGACCGCACAATCAGGCTCGGTCGGTGTTCGTCAGGCGGGTCCTGGACGGCCTGGTGCCGCAGGTCGCCGAACGCCTCGGCCGCGGACCGGACGGCGAGAGCCTCGCCACGGCAGACGATCTCGATGCGATCAGGCGGGACCTGGTGGAGCACGAAGGGCTGGCGGAGACCCTGCGCGGCATCTGGCAGCCGCTGACGGCCCAGCGGCTGCTGGCCGACCTACTCGCCTCGCCCGAGCGAATCGCCTTCGCGGCAAGCCATTTCAGTCAATCCGACCGGGCACTGCTGGAGCGACCGGGCAATTCAGGCCGGTGGACGGCCGCCGACGTGCCGCTGCTGGACGAGGCCGCCGAACTGCTGGGGCCCTTGGGCCGGGAACGGCTGGCCGCCGCGGAGGCCGCCGATCTGCAGTACGCCGGCGAGGTGCTCGACCTGATGGGCGTGTCCTCCGACGAGGACGAGAGCTACGCCGACGAGGCGCCTTTGGTCTCGATGGTGTCCGCGGCGAACCTCGCGTCCCTGCACGCCGATGTCGTCACGATGACATCGACCGCCGAACGCGCGGCCGCGGACCGGGAGTGGGCCTTCGGCCACGTCATCGTGGATGAGGCGCAAGAGCTTTCGCCGATGGCCTGGCGGATGGTCATGCGGCGCTGCCCGGTCAGGTCGATGACGCTGGTCGGCGATCTCGCCCAGACATCCGACACGTCCGGCGCCTCGTCCTGGGACCAGGTGCTGAAACCGTATGCGCGGCAACGGCTCCGGATCGAGGAGCTGACGGTCAACTACCGCACCCCCGCGGAGATCATGGACGTCGCGGAGCCGACGCTGGCCCGGATCGACCCAGCGGCCCGACCGCCGCGGTCGGTGCGCGAATCGGGTGTGACGCCGTGGCACCGGCAGGTGAGCGCAGCGGAATTGCCCGACGTGGTGGCGGCGCTCGCCGCGCAGGATGCCACCGAGGGGGCCTACGGGACGCTGGCGATCATCGTGCCGCACGGCGTCAGGGAGGCGGTGGCCGCTGCGGTGCACCGGGCCACGCACACCCCGATGAATACCCACAGCGACGGTGAGGAGGACCTGCAGGACGGAGTCTCGGTGCTCACCGTCCGCGAGGCCAAGGGACTCGAGTTCGACCGGGTGATCGTCGCCGACCCGAATGGGATCCTGACCGAATCGGACCGCGGGCTCAACGACCTGTACGTGGCGCTGACCAGGGCGACCCAGCAACTGGGGGTGCTGCACACCGGCCCACTGCCGGTGTTGCTGCGCCGGCTGACGGGTGCCGCGGCCTGAGGCACTGGGCACCGCGCGGCTGGCGGGCAAGGTCAAGGTCAAGGACGCGATTACCGGACGCCCAGTCAACGGTACTGTGCAACGGGCCCCCGACGATCAGGTCCGTGGCTTCAGTCGCACGCCGGGCAATTCCGGCGCCGGCAGCGGCCGACCGGAGTAGCCGGCCACCGCGCCGAAGAGGCGTTCCCCATCTCCCCCGGCGCCATCTCCCCCGGCGCCATCTCCTCCGGCGCCGGCTGCCGGGGCACCGATATCGGCCATCCACCGCCGCCGGTACTCGACGATCTCCTCGTGGGTCCGCCCGATGAAGTTCCACCACATGACGATCCGCTCGCCCAGCGGCAGGCCGCCGAGCAGCAGCGCGCGCACCGGTCCGGCTCGTCCCGCGCTGATCCGCAGGGATTTCCTACCGGGCGGGAGGTAGCCCATCGACGCAGGGGGGACCGGGAAGCCGCAGACCGTCGGGTCGCCGGCATCCACCAGCAGCCCGTGCTCGAAGTCGGCCTGCAACGGAAGGTCGACCGAAACACCCTCCTGGATCACCAGTTCGGCGCCCAGGATGGGTGAGAACGCGGTCGCCGGGGAACGTGTACCGAGCCACGATCCGAGGAACACCCGCACCGAGATCCCGCTCTCGGTGGCCGTCTGCGGAACGACGTGCTCGAACGCCGGTGCGGTGAATCGATGCGGTTCTGGCAGCGCGACCCACAGCTGCACGCCGTGCAACACCGACGTACCCGCGGTCGACACCTCGGAATGAGCGATCCCCCGACCCGCCGTCATCAGGTTGAGTTCGCCGGGCCGGACAAGCGCGTGCGAGCCGACGCTGTCGCGATGCTCGATCTCGCCGGCGAACAGCCAGCTCACCGTCTGCAGACCGGTGTGCGGGTGCGGCGGCACGGCCATTCCACCGGTCACCGCCACATCCTGCGGTCCGTAGTGATCGGCGAAACACCACGGACCGATCAGCGAGCGTGTCTTCTGCGGCAGCGTGCGTCGGACCGTCATCGCCCGCGGACCGCCCAGCGGGACCTCCCGCGGTTCCAGCACCTCGAGATCGCCGGCCGCAGCCACGGCACCCTCGGTGCCGCCAAGCTGGACACCGCCGCGCCTGGCACCGGCGCGCTGGGCCCCGCCCAGCGCCGTGCTGCTGCAGACGATCTCGGCGGGATCCAGCTCGGTGTTCGTCATGGAAGCAGCGTAGGCCCGCCGTACCGCCAGTCGTCCGCCGTCGATCGCTTTCCGGTCGGGGCGCTACGCCGTCCGCACACCGTTGTCGAGCATGGTGATGCGTAGCAACAGCGCCGCCTCCGGGCCGACAACGCCGTCGATCACCGCCAGCAACCGGTCGACGAACTCCGGCCCGTGCGCCGCCTCTGGACCATCTGCCAGATGATGCGAAAGCTCGTGCAGCACGACGAGTTCTCGCATCGCCCAGGCCGAGTTCCCGCGGTAGGACGGCACCGCGATCACTTCACCTGCCCGCTCGTAGTGCGCCTGCGCGTCCCCGGCACGTTCTCGAACGAGGACCTTCTGGGTTGCTCGCGGCCACCTCGCGCGCACCCAACCCAAGGAGAGCACCTGGTCCACATACGACTGCACCGAGTCGATCGAGGCGAACCGGCATTCCACGGGCAGGGTGATCCGCGACCCCGCCACCTCGATCAGCGGGTAGTCGCGCGATCGGTCGAACAGCCGGTGCACCAGATGTTCTGCGTCGTAGACCCGGGAGCGCTGCCCGTCCCGCGGCGCCGTCACGAACCGCTGTGCCGTCACGAACCACCCCCGATGCTGGGCCGCGCGCCACCGATCGGTCGCTCCCCGCCGAGCCGCGCCCGCCGGCCCGCCTGATCACCCGCTCGCCTGGATCGTGCCGAGTATCCGCTGGTTGCACGGGCGCCGGTCCAGCTGCCGCGCGCGGTGGAGTTGGCCCGGTAGTGCTCGGCAAGCTCCAGTTCTCGCTCACTGAGCACCAGCGCGACGCTCGCGCCGTCGGTGACCATTGCAGTGCCGTTGCTGTCCTTCCGCTCGACGAGCCCGCTCTCCTGCGTCGCGTGCTGCTCGACCTCCTGCCGCGCCTGTGTCAGCCGAGCCCCGATCCGCGCCGCGAACGCCTGCTGGAAGTTGATCCGGGCTGTCGTGGCATGGACCGGCCGCTCGACCAGCTCGTAGTCGTAGCTGACTTCCCGCTTCCACCGGCTGTAGCGCTCCGAGCCCGGAATCTTCACCTGCTTGATCACCACCTCCCGCGCGTAGTCACCGGACTTGATGTACACGTCCGAGGCACGGACCATCTGCACCACCAGCGAGGCGTACAGCGCCTCGACGGTGTCGATGTCCGTGTCGAAGCCATAGGCGTAGACCCGGCTGGAGTCGCGCGCGATGTCACACGTCAGGTTGTTCGCCCGACCGATGGCCAGGAACAGCTGCACGTATGTGCGCAGGCCGCGCTTACCCGACTCGCCGATGGTGATGGTCCGCTGGGTCGGCCGGACCCGCCGTTCGCGGTGCTGGGTGTGCGCCCGGGCAACCGCCAGGTCGACCGCGGACAGGGTCGCCAGCCGCTGCGCCGCCTGCAGGTACGCGTCGGCCTCGTGCTCGTTGTCGGTGCGCTCGGCTTTGCGCAACAGCGCCGCGATCCGAGTCAGGTCCTTGTCTGCCATTGCGGCCCCCGCTGTGTTGTATGTGCCACCCGTGGCCCCGCGAGTTCGGTGTTCCCGCAAGGCCATCCTTCCTGGATGAGCATCTCAAGGACCACCGACAGGCCGGGTTTGGAGGTTCTTGCCAACGCGACGTCTTCGCCTTGGACACGGGCGTCGTTCTCGTCACCGGGTGCCCACGGCCCTAGACTGCCTGGAACTCTCTGGTGGCTTCTTCGGTCAGCATCGGATCCCCGTTCACCCAGTGCCGGAGGTGCGCAGCCGCATCCGTTCCTTCACGGCCGCGCGGGACACCTTCCGCTCAGGATGGCCGTCCACGACCTCGTCCAGTATTCGCAGTGCATCCGGGTGCCCGGACCGGGCAATTCCGCGCAACATGTCGATCTGGTCGGGCACCGACCCTTCACTGAGCATCTCGATCATCGCCCCGTCATCGAGGGCGGCGACCAGCACATCCGTCATGGCCAGAATCGCCTCCTCGGCGGTCACCGATTCGGGATCGATGACGCCTTGCTCGATCAGGAACCCGGTGAGCAGAACACCGGGCAGTCCGCCCTTCGACCGCAGGCGGAGGGCCGCCACCTGCCCGGCCCGACCTGCCTGGGTCAGCCCCGCGGTGAGTGCAAGGCGGAGGGCGGCGCTGTCCGCCTCGCACAGGGCCTGTTCGAGTTGGGCCGCTGCCGCGATCTCGCCGCGCGCGGCCACCCACGCGGCCCACCCCACACCCGCCGCGTCCACCGAAGCCTGACCCAACCGCCGCGCCACCTCCGCGACCGGGAGATCGGCGACCTGACGAACCTCCAAGACGTTCGCGCCGGCCCCGGCCAACACGCGGTGAGCCGCCCACACTCCGATCGGCGTCAGCCGGACGAGCCGGATGTCCGGGGCGCTCGACCCGGTGGCAGCCTTGATGGCCTCCAACTCGTCCGGGTTCGCCTCGGTGACCTCGACGGCGCCGAGCCGCTCCAACGCTCCCAGCGCCTGTCCGGTGCCCCGCCGGATGACGGGATGCCGGGGGGATGTGCGGGGCCCCCGGACCGCGAACGGATTGACGAACTCGACTACCTCTCCGGCGATCTCGTCGAGCAGCTCCAGCGGCACAGGCATATCGGCGTCCTGGTACAGCCCGATCATCAGGTTGTCCCAGACCTCCTCGAATCCTTCAGCGAACTCGGACTCCAATGGCTCGCGCCGGGCCCGCGAGACGAACTGCGGACCGAGCTGCTCGAACTTTCCGAAGAGCCGCTCCCAGAGCTCCAAAGGCTTGCGCCGCAACGTACCTGAAGCCTTGGTCGGCAGCAGCCGGCCCTTGACGGTCTTGACCAGTCCGGCTGCCCGCGACCACTCCAGCGCCAGCGTGACCTGACGCCAGGCCGAGCCGGCCTCGTATTCGATCTCGAGGTCCATCGCCACGGCGAGGCTCTGCAGGTCGGTCGGCCGCAGCTTGTGCGGCCCGCCCAGCGGCTTGCCGTCATTGAGCCAGATCAACAATGCCTGCACCTGTCGCACCATGGTGCTGCCCTCGGCGGCGACCATCAGCTCGGCCGCGGTCGGCAGCAGCACCGGCGCGAAGGTCAGCGGTTCATCGAAGTCCTCGCCGTCGAAGTCCGGGTCGTCTGGCGGGTACCAGGACCCGTCGATCCAGACATCGTCATCGCCCGAGGGGAGCCCGACATGGCCCTCTTGCCCCCGGCTGGAGTCCTTACGCATCGCGTGCCCTCGCCTTCGAGTTGTCGCTGCCACCGACGCTAGCCGCTTGTTTGTGCTTCAGATTCTGACGGTGATCCTGAGTTTTCAGGCAGTCTCCGCAGGCGCGCGATCAATGTAGCCGCGGACGTGGCGGTCGGCGGTGCGTAGCGCGGTCCCTCGGTGGCCTCTCGGACCAGACATCCCATGCTTTTCGTGTCTGGCGGGACCCGGTGGCCGAAGCGGGTTGGTGGAACGCGATTGCGGAAAGCGTCTACGCCGGAACGGTGATGTCCTTCCGGACCGCATGGTAGGCGAATTGTTCCGCATCGCTGGGGCACGCCGAGGGTTCGGCAGGGCCGTTTCAGGTAGCCGGCACGAATGCTTGCCGTTCGATGAGCAGGTCGACGGCGAGGTCGACGAGTCGGTTCCATCGGTCGCCGCCGGTGTCGTTGCTGATTTGTTGGCTGGCCAGACCGGTGAACAGCGCGGTCCATAGGACTCCACGGAGGGAGTGAATCCCGGGATCGTCCGCAGGAACAGCAGTTGGTAGCGAGCAGGGTCCTCGACACAGAAGTCGAAGGACAGGTGCGCGGCCCGGTGGAGCACGTCGGACGGCCGACCCTCGGTCGAAGTGGCCTCGATGCGGGCCAGCAAGACGCCGTAGCCGTCGGCGAACACCTGTTGACCTCCAGCCATGACCAACATCGACCACCACGCGGCGACGTCGGGACGAAGGAGTCCGATGACGCATGAGGACTGGATGTCCGCCGCGGAACTGGAGTACCGGCGACTGCTCGAGGTGCTCGCCGGCCTGACGGTCCAGGACTGGCAGCGTAGGACCGACTGCGACGAGTGGGACGTGCGCCAGGTGCTCGCACACCTGGTCGGCGGGGCCGAGTCGACGGCCAGGCTGCGGGAGCTCCGGCGTCTGCAGAAGCTCGGCCGTAAGTTCGGCCCGGGTGTTGATGGGATGAACGACATCGAGGTACTGGAGCGTGCCGACACTCCACCGAGCCAACTGCTGATCGACCTTGCCGCCGCAGCCGAGCGCGGTGTGCGGGCACGACGTCGCATCCCGGCGCCGGTGCGGGTGTTGCGCATTCCGTTCGGGCCGCCGCTGGGTGTCCGTTCGGTCGGCTACCTGATGGACCGGGTCTACACCAGGGACGCGTGGATGCACCGCATCGACATCGCGCGGGCCACCACCCGCCCGCTGGTGCTGACGCCCGAACACGACGGCCGACTGGTCGCCGACATCGTGCAGGAATGGGTTCATGTCCACGGCCAGCCGTATGACCTCACGCTGACCGGGCCGGCCGGCGGGCAATGGTCGAAGGGCCGTGGCGCCGGGCGGTTGACGCTGGACGCGGTGCTGTTCTGCCGGATCCTGTCCGGCCGCGCCGACGGTGAAGGTCTGCTCGCCGCGCAAGTCCCGTTCTGACCGGAGGCTATTTCCTCGATCGACTGGACCGCCATCGGAAGTGCCTCCAGAGCAACACTTGTCGATGACCTGGGGAACCGGTGGCTACGTCTCGTCGATGAGGCCACCGAGAAGTGCCTACGCCCATTCCGGGGCAGCTCCGGTCACGGTGATCGCACCGCGACCGTGCCGGCGGACCGCCCCGGCCGGCAGCCGTGATCCGAGACACCTGTTGACGACCTGGCCATCTGCAAGGTCCACTTCGGGCGCCTGACGTTGAAGGCGCAGAGAAGAGCGAACACGTGCTGCGGTTCGAGGCGATCGCGCACGACACCAAGGAATGGGCCGCCGGCCGCGGGGATCGACATGTTCGGTGAGATCGTCACCCGACTTGCCGGTATGGCCGAGCATTTCTGCTCCGCCGTGGACTGCGTCGACATCGGGTTCATCGCCGACCACCCCCTGGACGAACTCCTCACGCCGTCCCCGATCGGAGCCACCCGAGTAGCTGGCATCGGCCTGAGCCGGTCCCGCATGCTCAGCGCGCTGGCCACGGTTCTGGCCCTGGCCGTCTCACCAAGAGGTTTCACCGTCACGAATTCGCCGAGCAGGTCAGCGATCACCGGGCAGACCGCGAACCACAACACCACCCGACGCGCCTCCTACGATCTCACCGAGATCCGCGGAAAGCCCTCTGGTCGAGGTGCACTCCGGTCGCGGTGACACACGTGTCCCAGAGCCTCCGGCGGGCGGCGGGGTCGTCTTGCTGCCATGGCAGGTAGTGCGTGGAGCGCACCCGCCGGTCGTGCCAGAACCGGCCGGTGCTCAGCGCCGCCTCGGCGGCGGCGGCCAGCCACACAATCGTGTCGGCACCCTGCTCAGGTGTGCGCAGGATGGGTCGGGTGACCTTCTCGAAACCGGGCAGAGACCCGGTGACGCCCGGCGTGGCCGCCCAGCCCGGGTGCATGCTGTGCACCACGGGGTCGCCCGGTTGGATGAAGGCGGCCGCGAACTGCGCGGCGAGCACCACCTGCATCCTCTTGGTCCGCGCGTAGGCGACCGCTCCCTTGTATTGGCCCTCGGAGTACTCCAGATCACGAGCCGGCAGTGGGGCCGTGTACATCCCGCCGGAAGAGACCCACACCACCCGCGCGTCACGATCGGCCTGCAGTCGCGGGCGCAGCTCGGCCGTGAGCAGGAACGGGCCGAGAACGTGAGTGGCGAACGTCATGTCGTGGCCCTGCGCGGTCATCGACCGTTCCGGCGGCAGCACGCCGGCGCAGTGCACCAGGCCGTGCAGCGCATCGACCTGGCCGCCGATCGTGTCGATCAGCGCCCGGACGGCGTCCAGGTCGCTGATGTCGGCCTCGTGTTGGACGAGCGCGGCGTCCCGGACAGCCAACCGGATCTTCGCTGCGGAGACGCCGAGCCGTTCGCTGCTGCGACCGACCAGGTGAACGCGCGCCCCGAGTGCCGCCAAACCCGCGGCGGCGCTCGCACCGAGTCCGGAGCTGCCGCCGGTGACCACGATATCGACAGGACGGGTGAACGGGGCGGGATCCGGCGGCCACCAGGACCTGCGCAGCCAGGGTCCGATCGCGCTGTAACCGGGTACCACGAGCACATCCAGCAGGCGGTCGAGGACGGTCGCCGGAAGTGACGGCGTGGTCGGTATGACGCTGAAATCGGTGCCCATGTCCACCGATGGTAGGTGCGCTCGGGCGACCGCCCCGCCGGCCCACGAACGGCATGCCCGGAATCCGGAATCACGGTTACGGCCAGCTTCTGTCCGCTACAACCGTCATGCTGACCACATGTCCGACACTTCCGGGCGGCTGCTGCGACTGCTGTCTCTGCTCCAGGCCCGCCGAGACTGGCCCGGCGACGCGCTGGCCGAGCGTCTGGAGGTCAGCGCCCGGACGGTGCGCCGCGACGTGGACCGGTTACGCGACTTGGGTTGCCCGGTGCGACGGCCAAGGCGCTCCACGATCGTCTGACGGCCGGGCTCGACTTCGCACTCGACCAGCACGCGTCGACGGGCGAGCTCAGGCACCCAGCGCTGGACCCTCGACGGTGATCCCGACGGCTGCTTTCCCCCGGACGGCCCGCGAGACCACTGAATCAGGGCGGTTTGTGGGGTTCGCCGGTGGACGTTCTTGCCGACCGGTCGCGGACCGGGTACGGCCGGATTGGTGCGGGCGTGCCGCCTGCGCGCCCCCCCGTGGGGTCCTGATGGGGCTGATGCCAGCGGGTGTTCGGGCCCGGGGTGCGCGGTCTCCGGCGCCCCGGATGCCCGGCTCAGGTCGCGATCTGTCATCCGCGGTGGCCGCGGGTCAGACCGGTGGTGCACAGTCGTCGAAGGTGATGCCGGCGGCGCGGAGCTTCAGCCAGGCATCGTTCTTGGCGAGGCCGCGGTAGCGGAGTTGCGGCCCCGGGTGAGCCCGGCGATGGTGCGATCCACCGTCGGCTGGTGCGTTCGGTAGTCGGCGCACATCGCGGTGTCGGTCATCCAGCGGGCCCGATGTTCGCGCAGGATCTCGTCGTGGACGTCGACGGTCACCGTGCGACGGCCGTGGCCGGTAACAGGCTCCGGGCCCAATGACGAAGAGTGACTGTCCAGGTGGGTCGAGTAGGATCCAATTCCCCCATCGGGGTGCTAACTGACCACTGGGGCCATTGCCATCTGACGGAGGGTGGCATTAGGCTGCGTCGGCATCGACCCGATCGTGGCCCAACGAAGGAGCCCGTCTTGACCCAGACGCCCACCCTGTATGACACGCTCGGCGCGGATGTGGGGATTCGCAGCGCGGTCGATGAATTCTACGACCGGGTCGTCGCCGATCCACAGTTGGCCGCCTATTTCGAGGGCGTGGACATGGTGGGTCTGCGGCGCCATCAGGTCGAGATGTTGTCCGCGGCGACGGGTGGGCCGAAGAGTTATACCGGCGCGGATATGGCCGCCGCGCATGCCGGACTGGACATCAGCGGCGAGGCGTTCGACCGAGTGGTCGGACATCTGCGCGCCACGCTGGTCGCGCTCGGCGTGCAGGATCAGACGATCAGCAGTGTGCTGGGCGCGGTGTCGCCGCTGCGCTCTTCGATTGTGACAGCTTGAGGCCACGTGCGGTGGAGGACATCGACACGGCCGCGTTGAAGGAGAACTTCGCGCTCGTCGCCGGGCACGGCCCGGACGAGGTCGCCCAGTATTTCTACAGTTACCTGTTCCTGCGTCACCCGCAGACCCGGGACATGTTTCCGCCGGCGATGACCAAGCAACGTGACAGGTTGGTGGGCGCGCTGGTGCGCATCGTGACCAACGTCGACCAGGTCGATCAGCTGGTCCCGTACCTGCAGGACCTGGGACGCGACCACCGCAAGTTCGGCACCCTGACCGCCCACTACCCGGCGGTCGGCGAAGCATTGTTGACCACCCTTCGGCATTTCAGCGGTCCGGGGTGGACGGACAAACTGGCCGCCGACTGGGCGTCCGCCTACATCTTGGTGGCCGGGACGATGTCCGGCGCCGCCGAGCACATCGCCGAAACCGAGCCGCCGTCCTGGGATGCCGAGATCATCGAGGTCGACCAGCGGACCTTCGACATCGCCGTGCTCACCGTGCGCACCGAGGAACCCGTGCCGTACCTGGCCGGACAGTCCGTGTCGGTGGAGCCCACCACGACACGTCCCCGCGAGTGGCGGTGGTACACCCCGGCCAACCCGCCCGGCGGCCTGGACATCGAATTGCATGCCCGGCTGATCCCCGGTGGACCGGTGTCCACCGCGCTGGTCCGGTCCTCCACGCCCGGCGACCAGCTCCGCCTGGGTCCGCCGTTCGGGCGGATGACGCTCGACTCGGGTTCGCAGCGGCCACTGCTGATGATCGCCGGCAGCACCGGCCTGGCGCCGATGAAGGCGATGGTCGGACAAGTCGCCCGCGACGGAGGTCGACAAACGCACCTGTACTTCGGCGCCCGCAGCGACCGCGAGGTCTATGACCGCAAAGCCCTGGCCGCGCTGCAGGACTGGCACGGGTGGTTGACGGTCACCACCGCGGTCTCCGACGACACCCGGTGGCCCGGCCCGCACGGAATGATCGGCGACGTGGCCGCCGGCGACGGTGACTGGTCCGGGCACGACGTTTACGTCTGCGGGTCCCCGGCCATGGTCGAGGCGACCGTCAAACGCCTGCTGGCCCAGGGCGTGCAGGAAAGACAGGTCAGGTTCGAGGAGTTCGGCCGGGCGTAGCGGTTCCACAGCGAACGGGAGACATCGATGACGCACGCACCTACCGAGACGGCCGAACCCATCACCGGCGCATCGCTGACCACGGCGACCTTTTCCACCCGGGGGTTCTCCCGCGCAGGCTACGACCCTCAGGAGGTCGACGCCTTCCTGCTACGGTCCGCGGCCGCTGTCGACAACTTGACCACCCGGCTGACCGCGGCGGAACAACACCTGCGGGACGCGCAGGCCGAGATCGCCCGGTTGCAGGACCGGATCGACCGGGACAGCCGCACCGACGAGGTGCAGCAGGCGGTCACCGTGCTCACCTCGGCCCAGATCACCGCGGACGCCACGGTCGCCCACGCAGACCAGTACAGCGCCCGGGTGATGACCGAGGCCCGGGACCTGTACGAGGACACCCGCCGCAACGCCGCCATCCTCGAGCAGGAAATCCAGGACAAGGCCCGGGCAGTGTACGAAGACGCGCTGCTCCGGGTCGAAGCACACGAACGGGAAAACGAGGAGCGGTTGGCCCAGCTGGCCCTGAACACCGCCATCGCCCAGCAAGAACTCGACGACCAAACCGCCTACCTCCGCACACTGCGGGACGCTTCGATGATTCAGCTGGAGAGATTTCTCGAAGGACTGCTCGACCACCTCGCCCAGGAGTACGGCCGCGCCCACCCCGACGCCGCCCAGGCCGCCACCGGACCCGTCAAGAGCACGAACAACGGCTCGCCGGGCACAGTGGCGGGAACGGCTGCTCGCCGCGCACACCGAAACCGACTGCTCACCGGGGCACCAACCACCGCCTCCAACCGGCCCGCGGCCCCGATACCGGACCACCGGCGCCGCAACAACATCCGCGGCGGCAACGCCATGATCCCCCGGCAAGCCCCCGGCTCTGCCGTACTCCCGAAAGCCGCACCGCCAACCGCGACCTAGCGGGTTCGGCACCCGTTTGCATCGAGCCAACTACGCAGCGCACTGCGCCGTGTCCCGGATGCCGAGCCGCGGCCGGCGCGTACCGGCTAATTTGCTGGGACTGCCATTGCCTGCTGGGTGACCGGCTGACGCCATCCGAACTTGATCGAGCCGGTCGCCGGCGTGATCAGGCGGTGGTGACCAGACCCAGTTCCGCGGGCGCGGCCAGCAGGCTGTGTAGGGGTAGCACCCGCACCGTGTATCCGACGGCGCCGGACCGGGTCAGCGGCAGCTGAGTCTGGTACCGGAAACCGTCAGCGCCGGCGCTGCCGGCGATGAAATCCATGGGCACGGTGGTGATGTCGTGCAGCTGTTCGTTGACGTCGACCCGTCCGGTGACGGTCTGCACCTGTACGTCCTGCGGTGAGAGGCCACCGAGGTCGAGGACGGCCCGGACCGTCATGATGTTGCCCAGCGACGGTTCGGCGCCGATGCCGGAGGTGTCGACGTTGATCACCCGGACGTCCGGCCAGGCGGCGCGCACCCGGTCCTTCCAGGCGGCCAGTCCCGTCGCGACGGTCAGATCCGAGGTGACGGCGCGGGAGTACACCGAGGCGGGTCCGTAGTACCCGGTGACGTAGT
>JADGOY010000387.1 GCA_017882715.1 Nakamurella sp.
GATGCCCATTATCTGCGCGATTACGCCAGAGCCCTGGCGGTGGTGGGCGCGAAGGCGCCGACCCACGCTGCCGCCGGGATGTTCGCTCGACACGCTGCCGGCACGGTGGACGTGGAACTCGCACTGCACACAGCGTTGCTGCCGCAGTTCGGCCTGGCCCCCACCGAGTTGGATGCGATCGCGGTCTCCCCGACGACGCTCAGTTACACCAGCTACCTGCTGGCCACCGTGTACGGGGGCAGTTTCACCGAAGGACTCGCGGCCGTGCTTCCCTGCTATTGGATCTACGCCCGAGTCGGCGCCGCGTTGCTGCATTCAGGCTCGCCGGATCCGCGCTACCAGCGGTGGATCGACACCTACGCCGGCCAGGAATTCGCTGTGACGGTCGCCGAAGTGCTGGCCTTGGCGGACTCGGTCGGGTTGGACCTGGGCGCCGCTGATGATGCGCGGGCGCGGCAGCATTTCCTGATCAGCTGCCGGTACGAGTGGATGTTCTGGGACGCGGCCTGGCGCCTGGAACAGTGGCCGCTGCTGTGACGCCGGGACTCCGCCGGTGCTCGCGTCAACGCACGGCCGGATCGCGACCGGCGGGAAGCGCGCCACTGCCTGGACCGTCCACACTGACCATGTGGCTGGCAGCGGTTCTGTACGTGGGGCAGCGGCACTCAACGCGCTGATGCTGGTGACCGTGGCGGGTTGTTCATCGCCTTCGGCGACGCAGCCCGCGACAAGCAACACCCGACCCGAGGCGGCTGCGCCAGCCGTGATCGGCGCCACGGACTGGCCGACCTACCATCACGACAACGCGCGGTCCCGTGTTGCCCCGCAAATGTCCCCCGTCGGCGATGCCCCGGGCGTGGGGTCGCGATCCGAGCTGGACGGGGCGGTGTACGGGCAGCCCTTGGTGATCGGGAACCAGCTGATCGCCGCCACTGAGAACGACACCGTGTACGCGCTGTCCGCCCGCGACGGGCAGGTGCTCTGGTCGGCGTCGCTGGGTCAGCCGATGGCCGGCTCGACCTACCGTGCGGAGATATCGACCCGCTCGGGATCACCGGCACCCCTGCCCACGACCCGGAAACCGGGTGCTGTTCGTGGTTGCCGAAACCGCCGATGCGCGGCACACGTTGGCCGGCATCGACCTGGCCAGCGGCGCGGTGGTGCTTCGGCGCCCGCTCCCACCTCCCCAAGGTGAGGAGATCGCGTACCAGCAACGCGCCGCGTTGACTGCGCTCGACGGGTGGGTGTACGTCGCCTACGGTGGTTTGGACGGTGACTGCAGCGACTACGTGGGTTCGGTGGTGGCCGCACCGACCGTCCGGACCGGACCGCTGCGCAGCTACGCGACCTCGGCACCATGCACGGAGTCATCGCCATCACCGGTGTTTACAGCGGTCCTTTGCTGGCAATCCACAGATGTTGGTGCGACTCCGTCTTCGCCCGACACGTCCGGCGTCGGACGCGCCCACCGGGGCGGGATCGTTTCGGCGCGTGGCTGAATCAGTCGCGGCGCTCGCACCAGGAGACCGGTTCCACCCGGCCGACCGTGAGCACCCGACGGAACCGTCATGGCCCAGGGATTGGGTGGGTTGGATGACCGGCCGGACAAAGGCCGGGAACCGGAGACCGATCAGATCGAGGTCGTCAACGCCCACCTGCACTCGCCGCCGGAGCACCTGGGATCAAGCAGTGGTGGAACCGGATCCTGGTTAGACAGCCAGGATCTCGAACGCCCCGTGGCCAAGATCTGGAAGCGGTGGGGGGAATCAAACCGATCCGGCAGGCGACGTTCAAGTTCTCCACCGACCCGGAGTTGGAGGACGAGATCCGCGGTGGCCGGCTGTAGCTGGACCCGCCGGAAAACGCCTGGTAGCGTCCATCGACGAGAAACCATGCCAGCCACCGCATCGACGATGATCACCAGAAGTTCAGCCAACACGTCGTCAAACATAACCACCATCACCTTCTCAGGCTCGGCCAGCGCGGCGGAGCAAGGGCGAGTTTGGCCGGCGTGGACACGTCGCGGGGAACGGGTCGAGCCTTCGGGTCCTTGATCCCGGACAGGGTCACGCCGGGTCACGCCGCTCTCGGCCCAGAACGCGATGTGCGGCCGGTGGGCGCGCCGGGCACGGCTCGATGCGGATCCGCTCGTCGCCGATCGCCACTGCGGTGTCCCAGGTGGGTTTCGACGTCCACCGAAACGTCGACCTGCGGAACGGGTGGACGACGGACCGCCCCCTGCGACCGGGAAGGACCACGAGGCTTCGCGGGCGGCGGCGCTGCTGTTCCTACCGATGGCATCAAGGCGAAGCTGGCTGCATTCCGTGACGCGGCGGTGATCGCCGCTGGCGACGAGACAGACAGGATCACCGCAGACCTGCGGCGTGACCTCCTGCAACCGATGTGCCGCGCCGAGCGCCCAAGACCTCGGCCGGCAGGTTCGCGAGCGTGTCATCACTGCGGCACCGATGACAGTCAGTGAACTGATCGGTGGGCGTCAAACTGCGGGAGGTTGCCGATGCCGTCGGCAGCCAATCAAGCATCGACTACTGGAAGTCGGCACCGTACTTCATCAACCTCATTGGGGGTGCCAGATCAGACGAAAGTCGATCAGGCGCGAAAGGATACCGCTCGGCAGTCCGATCTTCTGACCGGAAAATCCAACTGAACGAGGGCAGCGCGAGGTGACCCGGTGTGTTCTTGGCCGGGTCAGGTTCGATTGGTGTTTGGTTAGGCCGCGGCGG
>JADGOY010000388.1 GCA_017882715.1 Nakamurella sp.
CCTGTTCGGGGCGTCCCGTGGACGAACACCGAGTGCTGGCGAGTCATGGTGTGCCCCCTTCCCAAGGTCCCGCAACCACTACCCGCAATGACGCCGCTGCAAGGGAAGTGGTTCGTGCTGGCCGGGCACCCCGAAATGCTCTACGCCGGTCTTCATCCGTCGGCCTACCTTCCCGTGCTCGCTCCGTCTATCCGATCAGATCTCACTCGTTACGTATTACCAGTAATACGGCACCTATCGGGCGTTCGCCATCGAACCCACCGGTCGGTGCACGCTCCTGGACAACGAAGAACGCGTGGTCACGCCAGAACCGAGGAGGACTGTTCCGGCTCGCGGGCCGACAGCCGGTCCAAGCTCGCCAATATCCATGGTCACCTCCGAGCCGACCCGCCACGTTTTCGGCGGAAGGGTAACCACCAGTGCGCTGCATCAGGGCGTGGTGTGCCGCCGGCTTCGGCGCCGAAGGCCGTGCAGTCGTGGCGGCGTAACGTGGATGTCGTCAAGAACATTTCGCACGTCGCCGGGTCAAGTCGGCCTCATCGTCGGCTGGTTTTGGTCGGCCCAGACCCGACCGGGGTCAGCGGACAGGAGCACCCGGTGATGACCGGAACGTTGACACCCTTCACCGCCCCAGAGCGGGACACCCGCGGACAACGGCGAACCCCGGTTGCGCCGCAACCCGAGGCACCCACCGCAAGAGTGGATCGACGGCGGTCGGGCTGTGGAAGCCAGATGGGACATCGACCTCGGCCACCTGAGCAGTTCAGCGGCGTCGCGGCACCTGACAGCGCGGCGAATCCCATGCCGGGGGTACCGCCGCTCGGCCAAATCGCCCGGAACCGGGCGGAACCCACAACCCGACCCAAGCGTTGACCACGCTTCTCCGCCTCAGGAGGAACGCAGTATCGGCGGTTCGCCCGACCCCAACGCATCGACAAGCAGTACCGAGAGCAACCAGAACGAGAACACCGCGATGAATGACACCCTCGCGCCTGTGTCGCTGTATGAGAAACGAGTCGACACCGTGCAAAACGCCATCCGGCACAACAGCAAACTGGACAAAGAGACCGCAGGCGATCTCGCCGTGCTGGTCCTCCACGCGCTGGACCACATCCCCGAGGATGTCCGTCGTAAAACGGTGTTGTGTTGGCCGGCCCAGGGCTTCGCAGTTCGAAAGGGCCGCATCGTCGCAAGGGCGGGAACGCGATCACCGGGGCGGGGTCCTCCCGTATCCAGCAAGGTGCGCGGCAACGCCACTGGCAGTGCGGTGACAAGCAGCGCCACAACTGTTACCCGCGGCATCCGGTCCGAACCGCGGCTCGGCGCCGTTGGCGCGGCGCGTTTTTCGACCACACACCCGCACATAGGAGCGCCGCGATGAGTGATTCCCGAACCCCGAATACCGGACCCGGCAGAGCACATCAGGACAGCATCGCGGAACCTGTTCCGGCAACCGGCATCACCCCTTCCACGGACCTCGGCGGGGAGCCACCCGCCGCCGCCGTCGCCCGGCAGAAGGTGCGCTTCGGTGGGGCGAAGGTGGGCTCGGCGTTCTTCGGCTGGCTGACCGCTACCGGCATGGCGGTGCTGCTCATCGCACTGCTCACGGCCGCGGGAGTGGCGTTCGGGCTAGCCACGTCGCAGAACGTCGACCAGGCCGTGCAAGAATCCGCGAACGCCACCGGCACCGCGCGGACCGTGGGCCTGGTCGGGGCCATCACATTGCTGGTCATCCTGTTCGTCGCATATTTCTGCGGCGGCTACGTCGCCGGTCGGATGGCGCGCTTCAACGGAATCAGGCAGGGCCTGGCGGTATGGCTGTGGGGGGTGGTCATCGCCATCGTCATCGCCGCGCTGGCGGCGGTTGCGGGCTCGCAGTACAACGTGTACGCGCAGCTGAACCTGCCCCGCATCCCGGTCGATGAAGGCGACGTCACCACGGTCGGCCTCCTCGCCATCGCCGCCGCCATCCTGACCGCGCTGATCGGCGCCCTGCTCGGTGGTCTGGCGGGCATGCGATTCCACCGCAAGGTCGACGCCGAAGGACTCAACTCCCGCTGAACCCGCACCAGTGCGGGCGAGAACCTGACGCGGTGGACGCCATTGGCCGCGGCAGGAATCACACGCTGGGCCGTCCGGTCCGGTGCGCGCTCCGACCTCCGAAAAGGAGCTGAAATGATCGTTCTTGGCATCGTGTTGTTGATCGTGGGTTTCGTCGTCTCGATTCCCATCCTGTGGACGATCGGCATCATCCTGGTGGTGGTCGGCGCCGTGTTGTCGATCCTGGGCGCCACCGGCCGCGCGATCGGAGGCCGCAAGTACTGGTACTGACCTCATCCACCCGCCCGGCCACCGGGCCGGACCGGGCGGCCGGCCCGGCACGGCACGGCCCGGAGTTCAAATTCGCCGACCCCAGCAGCTGGCCGGAACCGGCGGTGGCCACGACCAGCGACACCAGCCGCTACGGAACCGCGCACACCGCAACGTGGGACCGGTTGCACCCCAGGTTGTCCCACCGCGGTCGGTGGGCCGATCACGAGGGGCCACCCCCGATCATCGAGGGAACAGTGATCCGGCTGACGGTGGACCACCTGCCCGGTGACCGTCATCCGGAGCCGGTGTAGTTGTGGTGCTCGGAAACCGTCCGACACCAACAGATGTCGATCGGCTCTGGCGATCGTTCCTGCGGCGGTTCGATATCGAGCACACCGTCGGAAAAGACCCCAAAACGGACACGGTCA
>JADGOY010000035.1 GCA_017882715.1 Nakamurella sp.
CCACTCCAGCGATCCGGCGCCGAGCTTGAACGCCCGCCGCAGGGCCAGCGCCGACTTGTACATCTCCAGCGTCGAGCCGTCGGTGTTGGACTGCCGGTCACGGGACAGTTCGGTGTACGAGGACGGCTGCGGGAGCCAGGTCGCACCAGTCGGGCCGAAGCCCAGCCCTGGCTTGTCGGCCTCCCACGGCAGCGGCACCCGGCAGCCGTCACGGCCGGCCTCCGTGTACCCCGACCGCCACCAGGTCGGGTCCTGGCGCAGGTCATCGTCGAGCGCGGTGTGGTCGGGCAGGCCGAGTTCCTCACCCTGGTACAGGTAGGCCGAGCCCGGGAGCCCGAGCATCAGCAGGGTCGCTGCGCGGGCGCGCCGCAGGCCGAGGACGTGGTCGGGCTGGTCGTCGACCGCCCGGATGCCGTTCGGCCGGGGTCGGGCCTGCGCCAGCCCGAGCCTCGAGACATGGCGCACCACATCGTGGTTGGACAACACCCAGGTGGTCGGCGCGCCGACTATGCCGTTCGCCGCGGTCGAGGCGGTGATGGTCTTGCGCAGCACGGCGGCGTTCCAGTCGGCCTCCAGGAAGTCGAAGTTGAAGGCTTGGTGCATCTCGTCGCGGCGCACGTAGCGGGCGAGCCGGGACAGCGGCTGCACCCACGCCTCGGCGACCAGGATGCGGTCGGGCGAGTAGGTGTCGAGCAGCCCGCGCCAGGACTGGTAGACCTCGTGCACCCGGTCCTGGTCCCACATCGGGCCGGTCTGGAAGAAGCTCCCGGGGTCGGCGTCGGGGCCGGCCAATTGCCTGACGTCGAGGTCCGGCAGGCCCGGGGCCTTGATCAGCGAGTCCGCCACGTCCACCCGGAACCCGTCGGCGCCGCGGTCGAGCCAGAACGACAGTACCGAGAGGAATTCGTCACGGACCTCGGGGTTCTCCCAGTTCCAGTCCGGCTGCTTGGTGTCGAACAGGTGCAGGTACCACTGTCCGGGGGAGCCGTCCGGGTTGGTGATGCGGGTCCATGCGGGGCTGCGGAAGCAGGACACCCAGTTGTTCGGGGGCAGTTCGCCCTTCTCGCCGCGACCGTCACGGAAGACGTAGCGCTCACGTTCGGGGGATCCCGGTGCGGCAGCAAGAGCCTGCTGGAACCAGACATGCTCGTCGGAGGAGTGGTTGGGAACCAGGTCGATGATCACCTTCATGCCCAGCGCGTGCGCGTTTTCCAGCAGCGCGTCGAAATCGCGCAGGGTGCCGAAGATCGGGTCGACGTCACGGTAGTCGGCGACGTCGTAGCCGGCGTCGGCCTGCGGGGACTTGTAGAACGGCGACAGCCAGACCGCGTCGACGCCGAGCTCGGCCAGCGAGCCCAGGCGGGAGGTGATGCCGGGCAGGTCGCCCACGCCGTCTCCGTCAGAGTCGGCAAAGGACCGCGGGTACACCTGATAGACCACAGCCGTCCGTCGCCAGTCGGCTGCGGCGTCATGGTTCTCGGTGCCCGTGGCGCGGTCGTCGGCGTGCGGGACGGCGAGGTCGGCAACCAGATCGCTGCCGATGTCGGTGACGAGATCGGTGGCGGCGTCGCGGGTGAGGGTTTCTCCGACGGACATCGAAGAGGCCTTTCTGTTGGTCATGCTCTGGTGGGCGGTGCACGCTCGTTGACTCTGGGGCGGCGCTGGTGTGCGGTCGCGCCGGGTTTGCGTGGCGTTGCGCAACGGCGGCGGTGACGCTCGTTCGCGGTGGTCCCTCCGGCTCGGCACAACGATCCTGAACAGGCACCGGATGGGACGGGCGTTTGACGCGCGGGTCTGTACCGCCTCGTGGCGCAGATCACTCGAATCGATTCGATCGTACCGGATCGCCCCACCGTACTTGGGTTCGGCGCTTTCGTGAACCCCGTCTCGATGAGGGTCGACGTGATCTCTGACGCCGCGCGCGGTGATCTCTGGCATCAGGACGCTCCGGCCCCGCGCTGCTCAGGACGCTCCGGCCGCGGTTCGCTCTGGGACTTCATGCTGGTTGGCCTGATTCGGTCTGAGCAGCCCGCCAGTCTGCGAGCCGACCCGCCGACCCGCCGACCCGCCGACCCGCCGACCCGACCTGGTCCGCCCCAGTCCGCCCCGGCAAGCTCGTCAGCCTGCCGCCGACCGCTCGGTGCCGCGGCGGCGGTCCGCCCCAGGGGAATTCGCCCCCAGCCGGCCGCCTTGCGTCAGCCGCTGGCCGGGCAGGTACCGTCCGCATCGACCGGCACCTGGCAGAAGTTCCCGGTCCACACCGCGGTCGAGCCGGACTCCCCGACCCGGTACACCTGCACCACGCTCGCGCCGGCCAGCACGACCGCGACGATCGCCACCACGACGCCGACCCATGGCGGGCCCTCGTGTGACCGGCGGGCCATCATCGTCGGCACACCCCAGGCCAGCAGTGCGGCGACGAACAGGCCGCCGGCGAACCAGGTCATCGTGGTGCCCAGATCGACATGCGCATTGATCAGCGGCGTGCTGTGCACCCGGGTCTGCAGCCACTCCCCGGCTTGGACCGCCACCGGCGTCATGATCAACACACCGAGCGCCACGATCGGGGTGATGATCCCGAGCCGCCGGCGCGCCGCGGGCCAGAGTGCGGACAGCACCGTCAGGAACGCGGCGAAGGGGACACCGACGACGATGACGTGCACGAGCAGCACGTGCAGCGGCAACCCGTTGACCTCGTAGACCATGACAGGATCATCACCCTTCTGGTGGGGCGTCGACGTCAGGACACCCGCGCAGGGTGTCAAGAACACGCGGCACCACCTGCGACGGGTTCAATCCTCACCCGTTCCAGCGAGGTTCGTGGTTGGGCACGCCTGGACGGGTACCCTTTGCCGGGATGGTGGGCCGCTTGCTCGACCCGCCCCGCCGGCACCGAAGTGGTGGCAGGTCAACAGCTGGGAGGGACGGCGATGCCGGTGCGCGAACACCCTCGCGAGCACCTCGCCGTCGGGTCCCTCCCGACCCAGGGAAAGGGATGTCGGCTCAGGTGAAGCGCATCTACTACTTCGGCGCCGGGATCGCCCTGGGCGTTGCCGCGACCCGTCGCACCCGCCGTGCCAAGGAAGCAGCCCGCGAGGCGCTGAAAGCCAAGGTCACGCCGTCGGCGATCGCGGCCGACGTGGCCGATGCGATCGCCGAGCTGGGGAACGCCGTGGGCTACTTCGCCGCGGATGTCCGGCAGGGGGTGCTCAACCGTCGGGCCAGCTACCGGCCGATGATCGACAACGCCACCGGTGCGGTCGTGCTGGTCGGCCCCGAGGGGGCGGGTCCGGGGGGTCCGAATCAGGTCGGTCCGAATCAGGTCGGTCCGAATCAGGTCGGTCCGAATCAGGCAGGCGCCAACCACGTCGGCGCCAACCGCGTCGTCCCGAACCAGATGGGCGATCAGGCCGGCGGGTTAACGCAGCGGCGGGCTCCGGGCGCCCAACCACCGCGCGGTCCCGCCCGCCGGTCTGCCTGAGGCGTCAGCACCCGTCAGCTCCGTCAGCCCCGTCAGAACCGCTACGACTGATACGAATCAGTGCCGGCCAGGCCAAGGCCCGGCCGCGTTCGTCCGGCCCGTTTCGCGACCACCGTGCACACTTCGGACAGCGCGACTCGACACCGGACGTCACCGCTCCACCACCTGTGAGGACCCATGGAAACCCACGAGATCCGCCGCCGCTTTCTCGGATATTTCGAGAAGACCGGTCACACCGTCGTGCCTTCGGCTTCGCTGATCAGTGAGGACCCGACGCTGCTGTTCACGGTGGCCGGCATGGTGCCGTTCAAGCCGTACTTCCTGGGCCAGGAGAAGCCGCCGTTCCCGCGTGCCACCAGTGTGCAGAAATGTGTGCGAACCCTGGACATCGAAAATGTCGGCGTCTCCCAGCGGCACAACACGTTCTTTCAGATGGCGGGCAATTTCTCCTTCGGTGACTATTTCAAAGAAGGCGCGATCAAACACGCCTGGAATCTGCTGACCGGTTCGCTCGAGGACGGCGGGTACGGTCTGGACCCCGATCGTCTGTGGGTCTCGGTGTACGAGACCGACGACGAGGCAGAGCGGCTCTGGCAGAGCGTGGCCGGCGTTGCCCCGGTGCGGATCCAGCGGCGCGGCATGGCCGACAACTTCTGGTCCATGGGTGTTCCCGGACCGTGCGGTCCGTGTTCGGAGATCTATTACGACCGCGGCCCGGAATTCGGCATCGAGGGCGGACCCGTCGCCGACGAGGACCGGTACCTGGAAATCTGGAACCTGGTCTTCATGCAGGACATGCGCGGTGAATCGACAGGAAGCGGAGACGGTAAGAAGGCCGATTTCCCCATTCTCGGCCCATTGCCCCAGCAGAATATCGACACCGGGCTCGGGGTCGAGCGGCTGGCATTCCTGCTGCAGGGCGTGGAGAACGTCTACGAAACCGATCTGCTCCGCCCCATCATCGCCCGGATGGAGAAGCTGTCCGGACAGATATACGGCGCGGATCATCAGTCGGACGTGCGCATGCGGATCATCGCCGATCACGCCCGGTCGTCGATGATGCTGATCTCCGACGGCGTGAGCCCGGGGAACGAGGGGCGCGGCTACGTGTTGCGCCGGCTGTTGCGTCGCACGGTCCGCTCGGCCCGGCTGCTCGGGGTCACCGATCCGGTGCTGCCCGGGTTGACCGAGGTGGTGCGGGATCTGATGAGCCCCTCCTATCCGGAACTGGCCACCGATTTCGCGCGGATCCAGAAGGTCGCGGTCGCCGAGGAGCACGCGTTCCTGCGAACCATTGCCACCGGATCGAAGCTGTTCGACCAGGCTGCGGCGGACACCAAGGAGTCCGGCAGCCGCGTGGTGGCGGGCTCGACCGCGTTTGTGCTGCACGACACCCAGGGCTTCCCGATCGATTTGACGTTGGAGATGGCCGCCGAGGCCGGGCTGACGGTGGACACCGAAGAATTCCGCCGGCTGATGGAGGAACAACGGCAACGCGCCCGGGCGGATGCCAAGGCCCGCAAGGGCAAACTGGCCGACCTCAGCGTCTACCGGTCGCTGGACGCGGGGCGGACGGAATTCACCGGGTATTCCGCGCTGCAGTCCGAGGGCCGGGTCCGCGGGCTGATCTTGGACGGGATGCGGGTGCCGAGCGCCGTGTCCGGCCAGGAGGTCGAGGTGGTGCTCGACCGCACGCCGCTGTACGCCGAGTCAGGTGGCCAGGACTCCGACGCCGGGACAATCGTCGGCGCGGACGGTACCTCAGCTGAGGTGCTGGACGTTCAGAAGGTCGACAAGAAGCTGATCGTGCACCGGGTCCGGATCACCGACGGCGAGCTCGTCGAGGGCGCCAAGGTGCTGGCCAAGGTCGACCCGGAGTGGCGGCTGGGCGCCCGGCAGGCGCACTCGGGGACCCACGTGGTGCACGCCGCGCTCCGGCAGGTGCTCGGGCCGGAGGCACTGCAATCCGGGTCCTTCAACAAGCCCGGCTACCTGCGGCTGGACTTCGCCTGGAACCAGGCACTCTCGCCGGCGATGCGCAGCGAGCTGGAAGAAGTCTCGAACCGGGCCGTCCGCAAGGATCTGCCCGTCCGGGTGCTCTACGGATCACAGTCCGAAGCACAGGCAATGGGCGCGATCGCGCTGTTCGGCGAAACGTACGACGAGACGGTCCGGATCGTGGAGATCGGTGGGCCCTGGTCTGTGGAGCTGTGCGGCGGCACCCACGTGGAGCATTCGTCGCAGATCGGGCCGATCGCACTGCTCGGCGAATCGTCGGTCGGGTCGGGCCTGCGCCGGGTGGAGGCCGCAGTCGGGATCGAGGCCTTCCACCGGCTGGCCGCCGAGCGAGCGCTGGTCAACCAGTTGGCGTCGTCGTTGCGGGTGCAGCCGGCCGAGCTGCCGGGCCGGATCGAGGCGCTCGTCGAGCGCCTGCGGATGGCGGAGAAGGAGCTGGCCGCTCTGCGGTCGGCGGCGCTGGCGTCGTCGGCGGCGACGCTGGCCGCCGAAGCCGTCATGGTCGGTGACGTCGCACTGGTCGCCGCATCCGCCCCGGAGGGCACCGGCGCCGGTGATGTCCGCAGCCTGGCCATCGACGTCCGCGGCCGGCTCGGCGCACACCCGGGGGTGGCCGCGATCTTCGCGCCCGGCGCCGGATCGGTGTCGTTCTCGTTGGCGCTGACGCCGGCGGCGGTGGCCGCCGGGTGGTCGGCGGGCGATCTGGTGAAGAGCTTCCTCCCGGAGATCGACGGTCGCGGCGGTGGCAAGAAGGACATGGCGCAGGGGGCCGGGTCGCGCCCGGCGGGGATCCCCGCGGCCGTGGACGCGCTGCGCGCAGCGGTTGGCCGAGGCAATCAGTGACCTTGGTCGGGCTTGTCTCGCGGAGCCGGGACGGTGACGAAAGGTGCTCTGTTCGCCCCACCGGCCGTCATCGGCAACCGCGTTCAGAGCCGGACGTCGATGTCAGGTGACGCGACACACGAAAAGCCCGAGGAGGCAGCCGGGGTGTCTCCGGTGAGCGCCGACAGGCTGCCGATGGGCGTGCGTCTGGGGGTCGACGTCGGTACCGTTCGGGTGGGGGTCGCGGTCAGTGACCCCCACGGCGTTCTGGCCACTCCGGTGACCACTTTGGCGCGGAACGCGAGCGGCGCGACCGACCTGGATCAATTGGCCGCGCTCGTCGAGGAACTTGAGGTGGTGGAAGTGGTCGTCGGCCTGCCCAGGACGATGCGGGGCACGGACGGCGCAGCCGTGGCAGCTGCGCGCTCGTACGGCACGGCGCTGGCGGACCGCATCGCACCGGTCCCGGTGGTGTACGTCGATGAACGGCTGACCACGGTGTCCGCCGAGAAGACCCTGGCCGAGTGCGGGGTGCGGGGGCGGCACCGTCGGCAGGTCATCGACCAGGTGGCCGCGACCCGCATCTTGCAGAACCGGCTGGACGCGTTGGCCGGTGGCCGGTGACGGATGATCACCTGATCTTCGGTCGGCAGGAGCCCGGCGAGACCGGTGACGTCGACGTCGACGAGCTGCGGGCGGCACTGGCCTCCGCGCCGGATACGCCCGTGCCGCCCGTCGCGTCACCGCCGCGCCGAGATGATCCGGAGACCGAGCGCACGGACAGTCGGCGGCGGCACCGCGTCTGGCTGATCATCGCGGTGGTCGTGCTCGTCGTCATTGTCGCCGGGCTGGCCGCTGGGTTCGTCCGCTGGCGGTCCACGGCCGGCCAGGTCGCGGACTATCAAGGCACCGGCGACACCGAGGTGATCGTTCGGGTGCAGGGCGGTGACGGTCCGGCCGACATCGCCCAAACCCTCGCGGACGCGGGGGTGGTGGCCAGCGCTGAAGCGTTCCAGGCGCAGGCAGCCAAGGACGCCGACGTGCAGGCGCTGCGTCCCGGGTATTACCGGGTCAAGCAGAACTCGTCCGCACAAGCCGCCGCCGACGCGTTGGTGGCCGCGCAGAACCATGTCGGGCACGTGCGGTTGATCCCGGGCCGGCAGCTGGCCGATGTGACGGCAACGTCGACCGATCCGAATCAGCCCCCGACGGTGGTGCCGGGGTATGTCAGCGACATCACCGCAGCGGCCTGTGTGCCGATGAACGCACAGTCGAGCTGCTTCACCGCCGATGACCTGTGGCAGGTCGTTCAGACGGCGGATCCGGCGAAACTGGGCGTCGTGGAGTGGGCGGCGGACAGCGTGCGCGCCGCACCAGACCCGCGCAAGCGGCTCGAGGGCATGATCCTGCCCGGCGATTTCGACATTCCGCCGGGGTCGACTCCGGAACAGGCGCTGCAGGCGGTGGTCAGCGCGTCGGCGGCGCTGTGGAACGGGACCGACATTGTCACCGATGCCGCCGCGCATGGGTTGACGCCGTATCAGGCGGCGATCGTGGCATCGCTGGTGGAACGGGAATCGATCACTGCGGACATGCCCAAGGTGTCCAGGGTCACCTACAACCGGCTGGCCAAGCCGATGAATCTCGAGTTCGACTCGACCGTCAACTACGTGCTGGACCGCGCGTCGATCGCGACCACGGCGGAGGACCGAGCGAACCCGAGCCCGTACAACACCTACGCGAAGCCGGGTTTGCCGCCGACGCCGATCTCCTCGCCGGGCCCGGCTGCCGTTGCCGCCGCGTTGGATCCGGCCGACGGCACCTGGCTGTACTTCGTCAAGGTCAATCAGGACGGTCAGTCCTGCTTCAGCGACACGGCCGAGCAACACAACGTGTGTGTCGAGCAGGCGAGGGCGAACGGTGTCTTCGGCTGATCCTGCGCTTGCGCGGGCCGATGGTGAAGTCGACCAAGGTGCGGTGAACGATGGCCCGATGACGGTCCGGCGACGCGCGGCGGTGCTCGGCTCGCCGGTGTCTCATTCCCTTTCTCCTGCACTGCACCGGGCCGGGTATGCCGCCAGCGGCCTGACCGGCTGGACATACGAGGCGATCGAGTGTGACGCGGACGCGTTGCCGGGATTGGTCGCCGGGCGCGGTCCGGAGTGGGCGGGTTTTTCGGTCACCATGCCCGGCAAAGCGGCCGCGGCGGCGGTCGCGGACCTGGCGAGCGCCCGGGTGCAGACCCTGGGCGTGGCGAACACTCTAGTGCGCCGCGACGGCGAGTGGCTGGCCGAGAACACCGACGTCGACGGGATCATCGGGAGTCTGCGCGCCGCGGGTGCTCGCGCTCCCGAGGTGGCGTTGATACTGGGCGGTGGCGGGACGGCGGCCTCCGTCGTCGCAGCGCTTGCCGAACTCGGCACCACCACCCTGGTGATCGCCGGCCGGCGTCCTTACAGCACCGCGTCCTCGGTTGAATTGGGACGGCAACTGGGCATCCAGACCAACGGCATCCTGTGGGACGACGAAGAAATCGGAGCCTTCGCGGACACGGCCGACTTGGTCGTGTCGACCGTTCCGGCCGGTGTGGCGGACCCGTTGGCCGACCGGCTCAGCGGAGTTCCGGTGTTGTTCGACGTCGTGTACCACCCATGGCCGACGCCGCTTGCCGCCGCGGGCGGCCCTGACCGGGTGACGGTGACCGGCTTGGACATGCTGCTGCACCAGGCGCTGCGCCAATTCGAGCTGATGACCGGACTGCCGGCGCCCGCCGAGGCCATGCGTCGCGGACTGCGCGAGGCGTCCGGCACGGACCTTCCGCTGCCGGTTTGCTGAGCTGCTGGCTGTTTGCTGAGCTGCTGGCTCCGCTCGTGGCTCGTGGCTCGTGGCTCCTGGCTCCTGACTCCTGACTGCTGACTGCTGACTCGTCCGGCCGGGTCGGTTGGGGACAAGTGGGACTGCCCACCGGTCCGGCGTGAGACCGTCATCGCGTGCCCGCCCTTTTCTGGTTGCCCGCGCTGTGTGGCGCGGCTGCCGGCGCTACGGTGGGCTGGGGGATCCGAGTGCTGCTGGCCGGACTGCGGCGGGGGGCAGCGCTGCGCCCCGGAGTCGCCGAGGCGGCGTGCGCGCTGGTGACCGGTGCCGGGCTCGGGCTGGCCTGGGGGAGTCCGCTGGTGGGGATGGTGGTGTGGGCCGGGTGGCTGGGAGTGACGCTCGGGGCGGTGGACGTGGGACATCACCGGCTGCCCGACGCGATCACACTGCCGGCGATACCCGTGACGCTCGCCGTCGTCGGAGTGACCGAGTGGCTGCGCCCTTACGCCGGCAGCTATGTGACGGCCTTGGTGGTCGCGGCTGCGATGACCGGGGTGTTCTGGCTGCTGGCGGTCGTTACGCCGCGCGGCATGGGCCAGGGTGACGTCAAGCTCGTGCCTTCCCTGGCGCTGATGACGGGATACGTCTCGGTCGCGGCGGCAGTGCTCGGCGTGGTCGTGGCGTTCGTGCTGGGTGCTGGGTGGGCGTTAGTAGGTCTGGCGTCGCGACGGATGACCATGAAATCGGCGATTCCGTTTGGGCCGTTCCTGCTCGCCGGATGCTGGCTGGTGCTGGTGTTTCCCGACCTGGCGGCGGCCCCGCTGCGCTGAATCAGGGACTGCTCTCTGCGGTGACGGTCTCGCCGTCTCCGGTGTCGGCGTTGAAGGCGTTGGCGTTGACGGTTCCGGCGTTCGCGGTGTCGACAGGGTGGGCGTCGGTCACTGCCCGGCAGCCCGCCGCGTCGAGGTCGAACACGCCGGGTGCGCCATACACCGGGATCACCGAGACGGTGAACGTCCCCGCATAGAGCTCGACGAGGTCGAAGGCGCCGTCGGCCCAGGTCCGTTCGTGCCCGGGCGGACCCAGCGGGTCGGACCGAATCGCGGTCGACCCCGCGACCGCAACCGGCACCGCGCCGAGCATTCCCGACTGGGACAGATGATGATGCCCGGCCAGGATCAGCCGAACATCGGTCCCGGCCACCGCGGCCGCGAGTGCGCGGCGCGATTGCGATTCTAGGGCGAAGTAGCTGAGCAACGGTGACGGTGCGGGCAGCGGTGCGTGGTGCAGCACCACGACGCTTCCTGCGGGCGCCGGTGCGGCGAGCTCGGCGCGCAACGCGTCCAGGTGGCTGCCGAGGACCCGGCCGTGACCGTGGCCTGGAATGGTGGAGTCGAGGATGATGATCCGCAGGCCGCGAATGGTGTGAACCTGGACGATGGGTTCGTCGGTGTCGTGCCTGTGCAGGAGACTCCGGTGGAACTGACGCCGGACGTCGTGATTGCCAGTGGCGAATATGAGGGGTATCTGATCATCGGCTCCGCCGGAGATTTGGCCGAGTGTCGCCTCGAGCCGGCGGTAGGCGTCAGGGTCACCGGAGTCCGTCAGGTCGCCCGACACGACCACGGCATCGAGGTGCCGGCCGCCGGCAACGGCCTCCCGGAGGACCGCAACCGCCCGATCGAGCGCGGCGTCCGCGTCAACCACGCCGTTGTAGCGGACGCCGGGGGAGGTCAGATGCGTGTCCGAAAGGTGAGCCAGCACGTGTGTGGGCCGCTCGACCGGCTCTCCGTCGGGGGTGAGCCAGTCGTCGCGTTGTTGGTTGGCGGGTTGTTGGTGGTTGCTGCGTTCTTTGTCGGCAGGTTCTGGATTGTCGCGTCGGAGGCCCGGGGTGCCGCGGTCGCCCGTCATGCTCGGACCGCTCCAGGCGTGGTGGCCCATCGCAGGATCTCCGGGACCAGGCCGGAGAGTTCGGCATGGCGCCAGGTCGGCGTGCCGCGCCCGAGGCCGAACCGGTCAACCAGGGCGGTGACGCAGCCCGCAGCGTGCGCTACTGCCAGATCGGGATTCCACCGACCACCGACGACCAACAGGCGCCCAGGTGTAGACGCCGCTCCGACCGCATCCAGGACGTGGGTGATCGCCTGCTCAATTCCCTGACTGCCGCCGGGGTCGGACAGGACTTCATCGACGTCAGCTGCAATTCCGATGGAATCGAGCACCTCGGCGACCCCGGTGAGGTCGTGTGCGACCACGGCGACATGGACGCGAGTCGGAATCCCGGCGAGCAATTCGGTCAGCCCGGGAGCGGCGTCGATCGCCCAAGCGGAATTGGCCAGGTCCGTGCGGGACGCGCGACGGGCCAACATGGTTTGACGAGGAGTGAGACCAACTGCCCGGCAAAGGATCTCGACTGCCTGATTGCCGTCCTCGGCCTCGCTCAGCACATGTCTGAACGCGGGGTCGGCAGGAAGCAGATCGTTGCGACCCTCGAGGAATCCGCGCATTCCCCCGATCAGCGCACGGGTCTGGTCCGCAGCAGGCTCGGAGAATTGATCGGTGGCGTGCCGGGCGAATGCTTGCACCGGCAGATCGCTGACATGCACGACGCCGTCAAAGGCAAGCAGGATCGTCAAAGGTGGCTCGGCAACGCGAGGTTCCGGCTGCGAATGGCCTGGCGTGGACGGATCTGGCGCTATTGGCGGCACATCGGCGAGCCTATCCGCGGATCCTGCTCGGGAGTGCTGCCCCAGCGACGCTGACTGTCGTTGGGTGTCAGAAGGGCGGTGGGTCGTCGGGTGGTTCGGGTGTCGGAGTGTCGGGTGTCGGAGTGTCGGGTGGTGGGGTCGTCGGTGGTGGTTCGGCCGGCTCTGAGTTCTGGTTGTTGCGGGGGAATCGGTCGTGGGGGTCGGGTGGGGTGTCGTTCGGGTCGTATTGGGTGATGAGGAAGTCCAGGTAGTGGTCGTTGTCGAGATCGTCGTTGTCGAGATTGTCGAGGTCGTTGTTGTCGAGGTCGATGTTGCCGGGGTTGTTGCGGTCGGGGTCTGTTGCTGTGCTGTGGGTTTCGCCGGTGCTCGCGGTGTTGGTGGTGTCGCCGGGTTCGGCTGGTGGTTCCGGTGCGGGCGTGGTCGTCGGTGCGAGCGTGGTCGCTGGTGCTGGCGTGGTCGCTGGCCCGGTGCTCGTTGGCGGGGCTGGTTCGTGCGGTGCGCTGGGCCGGTCTGTTTCGACGGGTGGGGTCGGCGGTTCCCAGAGTCGGGTGGGTGGGCGGAGGCCGGTGCGGCCCAGGGGGCTGGTCCATTGGTGGGTGCCGTCGGGGAGCCGGGTTTGGGTCCAGCCCCCGCCGTCCTTTGCCCGGTGGTGATGCTGATCAGGGGCAGCGAGGTTGTCGGCGCTGGTGGTGCCGCCGGTGGGGTGGTCGGGCCGGTAGGGGGTGATGTGGTCGACCTGGCCGCGGCGGGCGGGGTGGGTGCAGCCGACGAAGGAGCAGGTGTGGTCGCGGGTGACGACGAATTGCCGCAGGGTGTCGGGTGGTTCGTAGCGGGTGCGGCCGTAGTCGAGCAGGGTCCCGGATATCGGGTCGCAGACCAGTCGGGTGAGCACGGCGTCGGCGGCGATGATGCGGGCCTGGTCCGCCGTGATGGGGCCGTGCCCGTCCAGGTCGCAGGGCTGGTTGCCGCCCAGGAGCACGGTGTACGGGATGGTGACGTGCACCTGCGGGCGGTTGCGCTGCCGGGTGGGTAGTCCGGTTCCGCCGGTGAGCGCGGCGGCCAGGGCGTCGTCGGTCAGCACGTGGTGGGCCAGGTCGGTGATGGCGTCGGCGCGGCGGGCGCCCAGGGTGCGGTCGTCGTCGGGGCAGTCGGCGGCGTCGGCGAGCGCGGTGGCGGCTTCCCAGATGACGGTGACGTCCTGGGCGGGGGCGGTGAGTTTGAGGGCGGCCATCCCGTCGGGCAGCATCCACCGGGCGACGTGCCGGTCACCGCGGGCGGTGGCATGTCGGTCGGCGGCGCCGTCGGGATCGGCGGCGACGACCTGGCGGGCGGCGCGGCGGCGGACCTGTTCGGGTGTCCAGCAGTGCGTGATGGCGTCCGGGACCACGGTGGCTTCGACGGCGGCGGCGACGGCGGGGCGTGCGGTGGCGGTGGTGCGCACCATGGTCCGGGCGACGGTGTCGCTGACCCGCCCGGCGGCGAGCGCGGTCAGTGTGGCGGGGAGCCGGTCGGTCAGCGCGGTGGCGGTGCGGACCAGGGCGTCGGCGGCGGCGTCGGTGATGTGCAGCGCCATGGACAGTTCCATGCCGAGCATTTCCCGCAGCCCGGGGTAGTCCCGGGCCAGGGCGGCGGCGTCGGTGTACTGTGCGGCCTGCAGCGAGGCGATCATCCCGGCGCGGGCGACCATCCCGTCGACGATGGCGCCGGCCCAGTGCACTCCGTCACCGGCCCACCGGCGTAGCCCGGGCCGGGAGTTCAGGCCTTCGGGTCGGTGATGCAGGGCGGCGGCCAGTTCCGGGCCGGGTGGCAGGGCGGTGATGGCGCGGCGCCAGTGCGAGATGTGCAGGACCTGGCTGGCCCACCGGGCCTCACCGGTGGTGACGCATCGGGTCAGGGTCAGGTCCACGTCGATCGGCGCCGGGCTGCCGCTGATGCCCAGGGCGCGGGCGGCGGCGAGCGCCGGGTCGGGGTCACCGGGCAGGACCAGTCGGGTGGTGGACGGGTGCGCGCTGCCGGAGGCGCCGCTCCGACGTGCCGGGCTCGTGCGCTGGGACGGCTTCGACCCGCCGGCCGGTGAGGGTGAGCGGCGGGTCCGATCGAGCCGCCGGCCCGGACCGGCGGAATCTTGGCGTCCGGCCGGGATGGCCGACGCGGCGCGGTGCAAAGTCGACGGGCCCGGACCGGGCAGCAGCACCGTGACCGGGACGGTAGGGACGGCTCCGTTGGGGTGGGCCAGGTGCACCGACTCCCCGAACACGACCCCCGACTCGAACATACCTCATCATAGCAGTGAATACGAACAGGTGTCTACAAGGTCCCGGCTGCTCGTCCGGACACATTCTGCTACCGACCCGGCCGCAAGGCGAGGCGGATGGACGACGACGTCGGGCGGGTGAGGGCATCGGGGAGCGGTGTCAGCGGGGCCCCGAGCGTCGCCGGGGAATGGTCACCGTCATGGGCTGGAGGTGGGCGTGCGAACGCGCCCGGGCCCTCAGGCGGTGGTCAGACGCCGCGCGGGTTCCGGAGAGCGGGTGTCGGTCCCGAACCGGTGGTCATTACCGCGCGCGGGTTTCCGGAGAGCGGTGATCGGACCGCGCGCTGGTTTCCGTAGAGCGGTGATCGGACCGCGCGGGTTACGGAGAGCGGTGATCACAGCCGAGCGCGTTCCGGCGAGCGGCGATTGTGCCCCCGGTGCCGGTTCCGAACCGGTGGTCGTGATCCGGTCAGGCTGATCTGACCGGATGCGAGGATCCGAGGATCGCCAGCCCATGCCAATGACACCGCTTCGCGAGCATCAGTGCCGACGGCCTCGCGGATACCGGCGCAGTTGATGCCGATCGGGCCACGGACAACGGCTCGAACGTCCAGCCGCCGGAAGCGCCGGTCCAGCAATTGCCGCGTGACCCGACGCTGCAGCTCATCACTTTGCTCGCAACCGCCGCGTCAGCATCCCCGCCTCAACCATCCGTAGGTACCGTCGGCTGCTGAACCCACCATTGGGGCTATCGGAGAGGCGAAGCGATGCACGCACGGCCGGACCGGACCACCCGGGTCCGTCACGGCACCGCGGCCGTGGCTGCCGTGGGCGCCGTCATCGCCGCGCTCTCGTCCTTCTTGCCATGGCTCGGCGCCGATACCGAGGACGGCGGCACGACCAGCATCACCGGGTGGGGGTCGATCTCCGGGACCAGTTCCATCGCGGGCACCAACCTCAACGATGTGATGGACGCCTGGACCTATCGGCCGGGAGTGATCGGGTTGGTTTTCGGTGGCATCGGCGTGGTCGCCGCAATCGCGATGGCGGCGACCGCGGGGAGTCCGCGCCCGCACCGGATCACGGCGGCGGTGCTGACCGTGAGCGGCCTGATCTGCCTCGGATGGGGCCTGCTCCGCGGCATCTCGCCCGGTGAGGCCGGCGTGTTCGACGTCGGCGAGACCTTCGCCCAGGTCGGACCATGGGTGACCGCAGTGGGCGGCTTGCTGATGACCGCCGCCGCGGTCGTGGTATTCGCCCGCCGAATCGATCCGCCGGTGCCCACCGCGCGCCGAGGGATTCAACCCCGCTGATCGCGCCTGCCGGGCAGCAAATCGGCGGGGCGCAACACCCGAGCGAGCACCCTGGCCAGCGCTGCTGAGCAGTATCTACAACCGCACGTGCCCGTCGCTGAGCAGTGCAGCCACCTTGTCCAGCACCCGCTCGTCACCGGAGTAGACACCGTCAGGGCGCGGCCAGTGCACCACCAGATCGGTGAAGCCCAGCGCCGCCGCACGGCCGGCGGCGTCGGTGAACGTGTCCAGGCTGAGCAGCGAGAACACCGGCGCGGAATCGAGGCTGAGGTGTCGAACAAAGTCCCCAGGGGACCGGCCGGCCGCGACGGCGACCTCCGAGAATCGCCTCGACAGACCCGCGACCCCATCCCACCACTCGTCGAGGGTCGCCTCGGGTCCGTGCGCTCCGGTGGTGGCCCACCCGTCGGTCCTGGCCGCGACTGCCATCGATCGCGGGCCGTTCGCGGCGACGACCAGCGGCAGCCGGGAACGGCAGCCGGCCGGGATCATCCGAGCCCGCACCGCCTGGAAATACCTTCCCTGCCAGGTGGTGTCCGGTTGGGTGAGGAGCAGATCGACCAGCGTGACGAATTCGTCGAGCCGGTCCACCCGCCGACCCGGGGGGAGCACCGGAAAGCCCAGAACCTCTGCGTCCCAACCGATACCGCCGGCGCCGATGCCCGCGATGATCCTGCCGCCGGAGATGTCGTCGAGCGTCATCAGGTCCTTGGCCAGGGTGACCGGATGCCGGAAGTTGGGCGAGGTCACCCAGGTGCCCAGGCGCAGCGTCGTTGTCGCGGTTGCCGCCGCAGTAAGCGTGGGGATGGTGCCGTACCAATCCTGGTCGGCCAGATCGCGCCAGGCCAGGTGGTCGTACGTCCAGCCGTGCGCAAAGCCCTTGTCTTCCAGTGCTTTCCATCGCGAACGCGCTTCGGCCCAGTGGAATTGGGGCAGGATGACGACTCCGACACGCATGCCAGGAGACTATCCGTCGATGAGTCGAGCCCTCACACCACCAGGGTCATGCACCGGACGAGGCGCGATCGAGCAACAACGCCCGTTCCCGCTGATTGTTCGTCATCGCCGCCGCGCGCTCGAATTCCGCTCGCGCCTCTTCGCGGCGCCCGAGCTTGTGCAGCAGGTCACCGCGAACGCTCGGCAGCAGGTGGTAGCCGCGGAGCGCGGGGAGATCGACGAGTTGGTCGATGAGCGTGAGTCCCGCCGCCGGTCCGTAAGCCATGCCCAGCGCCACCGCTCGATTGAGCTCGACAATCGGTGATCCGCTGATCCGGGCGAGTTGCTCGTAGAGAACCGCGATACGAACCCAGTCCGTCTCATCAGATCTGCGGGCCCGAGCGTGACACGCGGCGATGGCTGCCTGAAGGGCATAGGTACCGGGTTCAACGGCCAACGACTCGGCCCGATCCAGCGCCGCCAGGCCGCGCCGGAGATGGGTGGGATCCCAGCGGCTACGGTCCTGATCCAGTAGCAGCACCGGCTCGCCGCCGGGTCCGGTGCGCGCGCCGAGCCGGGACGACTGCAGTTCCATGAGAGCCGAAAGCCCATGCACCTCAGGGTCGGTCGGCACCACCGCGGTCAGGATGCGGCCCAGCCGGATGGCCTCGTCACACAGCGCCGGCCGCATCCAGTTGTCGCCCGCGGTCGCGGAGTAGCCCTCGTTGAACAGCAGGTAGAGCACGACGAGCACGGCCGTAAGCCGCTCACGTCGTTCCGAGCAGTCAGGCTCCTCCAGCGCCGCACCGGCATCGGCAAGGGTGCGCTTTGCGCGGACGACTCGTTGCGCGATGCTGGCCTCGGACGTCAGAAAGGAACGAGCGATCTCGCGCGTGGTCAGGCCGCCAACGAGCTTCAACGTCAGCGTCGTCTGCGTATCGGTGGTCAGTGACGGGTGGCAGCAGATGAACATCAGCCGCAGCACGTCGTCCTCGACATGATCCAGTGCGGAGGTGAAATCGGGCATCATCACCTCGTGTGCACGGTCCCGCGCGATCGCCGCATAGCTGCGGTCGCGGCGTTCGCTGTGCCGGAACTGGTCAACCGCTCGTCGTTTGGCCGTCGTCATGAGCCAGCCGGCCGGATTGTCCGGGATACCCGCTTCCGGCCACTGCGCGAGCGCGGCGACCAAAGCGTCCTGGGCCAGGTCCTCGGCCATGCCGACGTCGCGGACGATCCGGACGAGGGCGGCGATCAGCCTCGTGGACTCGATCCGCCAGACGGCCTCGATCGCGCCACGTGCCGGCGTTGACGGGGTGCGCTGTTCGGTCACGAGAGCGATCAGAGCACCCCGCGGCGTCGCGACGCAACGACCTCGCAATGCGACGCCCGGTCGCCATGCGACGCCTTGTCGCCATGCGACGCCCGGTCGCAACGACGTCGCGACGCCCGTCACCATCAGGCTGTCTGGTCCGCCGGGGCCGTCATGATCTGACGCACCTCACAGCTGCCCTCCCAGCCCGGCCAGTTGTCCAGGTGGATCTGCAGCAGGCGGCGGGCCAATTCGACCGCTTCCTCCTTCGACCGGACCTCGATCACCGCATAGCCGCCGATCAGCTCCTTCGCCTCGGTGAACGGTCCGTCGTGGGTGCTGATCGAACCGTTCACCAGCGAGACGATGGCTCCCGCGGCGCTGGACCCCAGGCCACCCTGTTCGACCAGGGTGCCGTTGATCGCGCCCTCCTGGGCGAACTCGCCCATCGCCGCGAAGAGCGCCGGTGGCGGGGGTCCGTAGGACATGGACTCGTCGAACTTGATCAACGACATGAAACGCATGGCGCGCCTCCTTCTCGGTGCGGCCGGCTCTTGGTGGCCGGCCGACGCAATCACGTCGACCGGCCGCGTCGGTTCTCGACATGGGCCATCCAGATTCTTTTCGCGCACCGTCAGAGTCAGTCTCGCCGATCGCATGTCGCGAACGAAAGCGAACGGAGAAGGTCAGTGGGACGCAGACGCGAGCATCCACAGCTCTCCCGTCTCCGGCGGCCGGCTCGACCCGGGGCGGCCGGAATCAGCCGGAATCAGCCGGACACTCACTCGCCGACAGCGTGAGCGGCTTCCATCAGCATCCAGCCGGACAGCTGCACCGACAGATCGCGTTCCGGCAGTTGCGCACCGGGGGAGTCCGACGGCGGCCGGGCCGGTTTCGACCAGTCGGCACCGAACAGCGGCGCGCCGTCGACGAACGCTGCGTTCGACCATGCTGCCGAGGCGGACTTGAGTGTCAACCGCCGAGCCAGCGCTCGGGTCGCCTCATCGGCGGGTTCCGACCCTGGCAGATCGATCGCCACCAACGCCAGATAACGCGCAAGAATCCCGGTGAAGAGCCCCGAGTCGCCCCCAGCGTGACCGGCCAGCACCCCAGACCCAGCGGACAGGTGCTGCTCGACCGCCGCCACCAGCCGGTGGATCCGGTCGCGGGGGCGGCCAGTGCGCGACGTCACCTCCAGTTCGGCGCCGAGCACCACCCCCTGGCAGTAGCTGTAGACGACCTTTTCGATCTGGCCCGGACGCAGCCCGTCCCAGATCAGCCTGGTGTCGGGGTCGCGCAGCCGCAGGTCGATCCAATCGACGGTCGCCACCGCCCGATCCAGATGACCGGTGCGGGCCAGCAGGATCGCGGCGGGGCCGTTGGCGGGTGTGTTCTTGAACTCGTCACCACGGCGCCAGGGAATCCCGCCGCCCTCTGCGTCGGACCACGCGGTGTCGACTTCGGTGGTCAGCCGGCTGACGGCCGCGCCGTGATCGGTCCCGAGGTGCTCATCGCAGCGCTGCAAAGACAATGCGAGCCAGGCCATGTCGTCGTAGTAGCGGTTGATCCAGCTGCCCACGTTCCGGATCCGGATGCTGCGGGCGAGCGCCGCGATCCGCCGCCGCCGGGCTGCCCGCGGGTCGCGTATTTCGGCGTCCACCAGGCAGTCGAGCAGATGCGCTTGCCACCAGTAGTTCCAGGTCAGGAACAGCCGGTGGGACATCGTGGACGGCCAGCCGTTCACGCCAAGGACCGTCGCCGGAGCTGCCAACAACCGGCGCAGGGACCGCCCGGTCACCGCATGTTCTGCCGCACCAGCGCGATCCGCCCACGAACCAGCACCCGCCCCCGTCATGCCGGCTCAGTCGTCGTACAGCTGGGAGGGGTCGAAACCGTCGCGCGACCGCCGCTTGCGCGAGCTCCCGGCGGTGACGGGCGGATTCCGGTCGCCACGCGGATAGGTGTCCTCGGGCGGGTTGGTGGGGGCCGGATCGGCGTGCTCCGCAGGCCGGCCGGTTGCGTCCTCTTGCCCGCCGTGCACAGTGCCATCGCCGCCCGACGGGCTACCAGCGATCCAGTCGTGGTCGTCCTCCGGCCGACCGCCGGTGGCCTCGCGGAACACGAACACCGCCAGCCCGATCAGCGCGATGACTCCGAATGCGCACCACTGCAACGCGTAGGACAGGAACGGCCCCGAGTCCACCTGCGGTAACCCGATCGGGATCAACGCACCGGGGCTCTGGTCGGTCAGCTGGACGTACCCGCGGTAGAACGTGTCCGAGTCGGAAGCGGCGGGAGCGATGCCAGCGGGGGCAACGGCGGCCGCGTTGATCGCATAGACCTCCGTGCGGCCGTCGACCTGGACCGCGGCCCGCTTCGCCGGGTCGGTCTGGTCCACCTGCACCCGCCCCGTGATCGTCACTGTCCCGGTCGGCAGAACCGGGAGCGGCACACCCTCCTGGACGTCGGTGAACGAGACGTACCCGCGGTCCACCAGTAGCCTGTTGCCGTCCGCCAGCAGCAGCGGCACGACCACCTCGGACACCGGATTGCCGCCACTGTCCTGCCGCAGCCGGACGTAGACCTGCCGGTCGGGTTCATAGACCCCGGTGGCCGTCGCCGGACGCCAGATAGCGTCGCTGCCGGGTTCGGCCGTCGCCGACATCAGGTCGGTCAGCGGCACCGGTGAGGCGTTCACCGCGGACTGGACGGCGTCGTTCTGCGCGGACCGTTCGGCGTTGCGACCGAACTGCCACGGAGCCAGGATCAGGAAGCAGGCCGCCGCGAAGCCGAGGACGGCCGCGATCATCGCGAGCCAGCCGGGCCTGGCCAGGAACGCCCAACGGCGAAGCCCCGTCGGCCCGTCCCGCTCGGGTGCCGGAGCAGGCGGGGTGGTCACCGGCTCGAATGTCCAAGCCTGCGGCGGATCTCGGCGATCACCCACGGCGCGGCAGCCTGGGTCATCGCGAGCACCTCGTCGAAGCCGGAGTCGGGTCCGTAATAGGGATCGGGCACCTCGTCGTCGTCGGCATCCGGGTCGAAACTGCGCAGCAGCGCCACCTTGTCGTGGTCCGGTGTCAGGCGGCGCAGCTCACGCACGTGCTCCCGATCGGCCGCCAACGCGAGATCCACCTCGTCCAGACCCGCCCTGGTGATCTGCCGCGCGCGATGCTCGGTGGCCAGCCCGGCCTCTTTCAAGACCCGGACCGCACGAGGGTTGGCGCCCTGACCGACGTGCCAGTCGCCCGTTCCCGCGCTCGACACGCGGACCTGGTCGGCCAGGCCCGCCTGGGCGATCGCCGCGCGCAGCACCTGTTCGCCGATCGGTGAACGGCAGATGTTGCCTGAACAGATCACGCAGACGTGGAATCGCGCGTCGTCCGCTCTCGCCACGGCCGGATCGGATGTGGACCTGAATCGAGGGGCAGCCGTCACCCGCCCATTGTCACCCGGCCTGGCAGACTCAGGCGCCATGACCCGTGTTCGTGACGTCCTCGATGTGCTGGATCGTCTCTATCCGGAATCGCTGGCCGAGGATTGGGACACCGGTATCGGGCTCACCTGCGGAGACCCGGACGACACCGTGACCACGGTGCTGCTGGCGGTGGATGCGGACGCCGCCACGGTGGACGAAGCGATCAGGATCGGCGCCGAGGTGCTGCTCACCCATCACCCGTTGCTGTTCCGGCCCGTCCAGTCGGTGGCCGCTGACCGGCCGAAAGGTGTTCTGCTCCATCGGATGATCCGCTCCGGGGTGGCCCATGTCGCGACGCACACCAATGCCGACCGGGCCCCCGGTGGGGTGAACAGTGCGCTGGCCAGTGCGCTGGGCCTGACCGATCAGCGGCCGTTGCAGCCGGACGATACCGATCCCGCGCACACCGGGAGCGGCCGGGTGGGACGGCTGACCAGACCCCTCACCCTGCGGCAGTTCGCCGCGTTGGCGGCCGATCGGTTGCCGGCGACGGTCACCGGCGTCCGGGCGGCGGGCGCCCCCGACCGGTCGATCTCGACCGTGGCGGTCTGCGGTGGCGCAGGCGGTTCGGAGTTGGCCGCGGCCGCTGCCTCGGGTGCCGACGTCTACCTGACATCGGACCTGCGGCACCACGTGGTCGCCGACTTCGTCGCCGACCCGGGCAATCCGGCGATCGTCGAAGTCGCACATTGGGCGGGTGAGTGGCCGTGGCTGGCGAACGCGGCCGCGCTGATCGAGCAGGGCACGTTCGGTGCGGTGACGACGACGGTGTCGACCCGACGGACCGACCCGTGGACGTTGCATCTGCCGTCCACCGGCGCGTGCGGCTGACCGGCGGCTGAGATGTTGCGCGCAGTCCGGTAGCGTCGCCACGTCCGGACGGCACGGCTGGCTGCGCGGTGGCCGGGCCGGGCGAGCGGCGGCGACGACGACGAGGACGACGAGGACGACGAGCCGACCAGAGACGGGAGGTCATGCATGGTGGCGAAGGTCAACCCGTTCTTGCAGATGCGCCTGCTGGACCTGGCGCGGCTGGATCGGGACATCTCCAACGCCGAGCATCGTCGGCGCACGCTGCCCGAACTCGGGTTGATCGGCGCCGGCACCGGCCGGGTCGAGGAGCTGCGTGGGGCCATCGTGCTGGCCCAGACCGATGTCGGCGACCTGGACCGTGCCGGGCGCAAGCTGGACAACGAGATCGATGCCGTGCGTGCCCGGGCACAGCGCGATACCGAGCGGATCGCCTCGGGTGCGGGTCCGGCCAAGGACCTGTCGAACCTGCAGCACGAGATCCAGTCGCTGGCCCGCCGGCAGTCGGTGCTGGAGGACGACGCGCTGGAACTGATGGAACGCCGTGAGGTGGCCGACGCCACGCTCGCGCGGCTGGAGGGCGAGCTCGAGCAGGCGCGGAGCGAGCTGGAGGCGGCGCAGTCCCGTCGTGACGACGCCTTCGCCGACCTCGACGACGGTCTGGGGCGCGCCCGCGTGGAGCGGGACACGGTGGCCGCCGGGATGCCGGCCGATCTGCTTGCCCTCTACGACCGCATCTACGCGTCCGGCAAGATCGCCGCCGCCCCGCTGCATGGCTCGCGCTGCGAGGCATGCCGGATGGACCTCGACAGGGTGGCGCTCGCCGAGATCCATGCCGCCCCGGTCGATGCGGTCGTCCGTTGCACCGAATGCGGCGCGATCCTCGTCCGTTCGTGAGCGGAACCCACCGGACCCACGACCGGGTCGTCATGTACGCCGACGGCGGGTCCCGCGGCAACCCCGGACCCGCCGGGTACGGCTCGGTGGTGCTCGCGCCGGACGGGACGGTGCTGGCGGAACGCGCCGCTTCGCTGGGACGGGTCACCAACAACGTCGCCGAGTATTCCGGCCTGATCGCCGGTCTGGAGGCTGCGCGGGAACTCGGTGCGTCACGGGTAGATGTGCGGATGGATTCCAAGCTGGTCGTCGAGCAGATGTCCGGACGTTGGCAGGTCAAGCACCCAGACATGAAACCGCTGGCCCGCAGGGCATCCGGGTTGGTGCGCGACTTCGATCGGGTGACGTTCGAATGGGTGCCGCGCGCCCAGAACACGCATGCGGACCGGTTGGCCAACGAGGCCATGGACGCTGCTCGGGAGGGCCGGACCTGGGTGCGCTCGGTCGGCGGTGACGGAGCGGCCGACCAGGACACCGGCACGGTCGTCGAGCCGGCCGCCGCCGCTGACCCCGATGTCGACATCACGCCGACCGCCCAGGACCCTGCCGCCGCGCTGCCCTACGCGCGTGCAGGCGCGACAACATTCCTGCTGGTCAGACACGGCGAGACGACGTGGGGAGCGGAGGCTCGGTTCGCCGGCCGGGAGGACGTGCCGCTGACGGCGCGCGGCCGGCGTCAGGCGCAGGCGGTGGCGGCGAGGATCCGACCGTTGGCGCCGTCGGTCGTGCTGACCTCTCCGCTGCGGCGGTGCCGGACCACCGCCGAGGCCATCGCCGCCCAGGTGGGGGTTCAGGTCGTCACCGAGCAGCGGCTGAACGACGGGCTGCTGGGGAAGTGGACCGGATTCCGCGCGTCGGAGATCGCGCAGCGCTGGCCCGCGGAGTTCGCGGCCTGGCGCTCCGACCCGGACGCGCCGCCACCGGGCGGGGAGTCGTTCACCGGGATCCGGGAACGGGTGCGGCCGCTGCTGAACGAGACGGTCGAGTCGTACCGCGGGCACACCGTGGCGCTGGTGACGCACGCCGCGACCTGCAAGATGATCCTGGCCACGGCACTGAACGTCGGGTCCGGGATGGCCTACCGGGTGCGCGTGGACACCGGCTCGCTCACCGGGTTCACCGTCGAGCCCGACGGCACGGTGCTGGTCTGGGTGGTCAACGACACCGGGCACCTGACCGGTGCGATCGCCGAACCGGTGCGCCGGTAACCCGCGGCCCCGACGGCAGCCGGACGTCGGCGACAACTGGGATTGCCCCGGGACCCGGGTCGGACTTGACTGGGGTGATGGGCAGGCGGCCGGATCGGTTTGCGGGCCGGGTCGAGGCCGGCCGCGAGTTGGCCGGTTTGTTGAGCGATTACGCAGGTCGGGACAACGTTGTTGTGCTCGGGCTTCCCCGTGGTGGTGTTCCGGTGGCTGCCGAGGTCGCCCGGGCGCTGGGCGCGGTGCTGGATGTCTTGGTGGTGCGCAAACTCGGCGTGCCGTACCGGCCGGAGTTGGCGATGGGTGCGATCGCCGACGTCGGGGACGCGGTCGAGGTGATCACCAACGAAACCGTGCTCAGTCGTCTGAACGTGCCCGCCGCCGACTTCGACGCGGTGTATCGGCATGAGTTCGTCGAGCTGCGCCGGCGCGCGGCGACCTATCGGGGCGACCGCTCGCCCTTCTCGCTGATCGGCCGGGTGGTGATCATCGTCGATGACGGGCTGGCCACCGGTTCGACCATGCGGGCGGCGGTGGCTGCCGTGCAGCATCGAGGTCCCAGCGAAGTGGTCGTCGCCGTGCCGGTCGGAGCCGCCGACACCTGCCGGGAGCTGGCCATGACCGTCGATCGGGTGGTCTGCGCGCGCTCTCCGGACCCGTTCGTGGCGGTGCGGCAGGGGTACGACGACTTCGCCCAGACCCCGGACGAGGAGGTGCTCCGGATCCTGGCCGGGGCCGCGCCGCCCAGCGCTCCCCGGGCGCCGGGCGATTCCACTGACTGATTCGACACTGCCAAGTTCTGAATTCGACACTGCCAAGTTCTGATTCGACACTGCCAAGTTGGACACTGACCTATTCGACACGTCAAGCCCCCTGGCGACGTCCGAACAGCCTCAGGCCGACAGGTACTCGCCGAGGATCGTCGCGCGTTCATCGAGCTCCCGCGCCCTGCTGGCCTGGCCGAGCCGGCGCAGATGTGTCGCCGTGGTCGACAGCTCGGCACGTTCGCCGGAAATGATCGCCCGGATGTCCTCATCGGTGAGCCGACGGCGCTCGACATCTCCCAGCAATCCGACCGGGGTGGTCGGCCCGGACAGGTCGACGGCCTCGGCATTGTCGATCGCCGCGAGGGTGGTGCGCAGCACATTGACCCGCGGGACGTCGCCTGCCTTGATCGCCGCCGGGAGTTGGTCCTGCATCGTCTGTCGCAACTGCCAGGTCATGGCTGCCAAGCTCTCACGACACGCGGGTCTCTCACCAGCCGTTTCTCACCAGCCGTTTGTCCTGCCGATTCAGGCAGCGGTCTCGACCAGCCACAGGGCGACTGTCGCCAGCAGCACACACGCAGGTACGGTGAGCAGTCCCAGCCTGGTGAAGCGGGCGAGAGAAGGCCGATGGCCGCGTTCGTCAGCCCCCGGCGCCACAACAGCGTCGCCAGCGACCCGGTCTAGGTCAGGTTCGGGCCGACGTTCACACCGATCAGCACGGCCAGCACCGCCCCGGTCGCCGGATGCCCGCCCAACGCGGCGAGCAGGACCAGGTGGCCGGCAGGTTGTTGATCAGATTGGCCAGCACCGCCCCGGTGGCCGCCAGCGCCAGCAGGCCGAGCAGCGTAGTGCCGTCCGGCAACACACCGCCCAGTGCGTCCTGCAGGCCGTGGCTGGTCGCGGCGTCGACGACCACGCCCAAGGCCGCGACGAACAGCAAGAACATCGGGTGCGTCTCGAGGATCAGGGCCGGCGGTTTCGCCTGTCGCAGCAGCAGCGCGCGCACCGCCATCACGACGGCCCCGGCGACCGCAACCGCCACCGGCTCGATCCCGAAGACCGGTCCCAGGGCAAACCCCAGCAGGATCACACCGAGCAGCGCCAACGCAAATCCGCGGGCTTTCTGGTTGGGCGGCTGCGGATAGGCGGCGAGTCGACGAATCCAGCGCAGGGGACTCGGCCAGCTCAGGCCTGAAGAACAGCCGGAAGACCGCGCACTCCACGGCCAGGCAGTTCACCCACGGTCCGGCCATCGACGCGGCGAACGACACAAAGGTCCGGCCAGATGCCCGGTACGCCAACAGGTTGGTCAGGTTGGAAACCGGCAGCAGCAGCGACGCGCTGTTGGACAAGTGCGTCGCGGCATAGCATGCGGAGCGGCGCGGACTCGTACGGCGCGCACCGTCGTGAGGATCACCGGGGTGAGCAGCACCACCGTTGCGCCCAGGCTGAGCACCGCGGTGGTGACGGCCGCAGCCACAAAGACCCAACCCAGCAGCCGGACCGGGTCGCTGCGGCTGCCCTCGGTCAGCAGCGCCCCAGCCAGCCGAACACGCCATCGGCGTCGGCGAGGTGCGAGATCACCAGGATCGCGGCCAGGAAGACGATTGTGGACGTGAGCTGGCTGATCGTCTGGCCGGCCTGCGAGGGTGTGACGAGTCCCAGCAGCAGCGCGAGCAGGGCCGCGGGAACGGCGGCGACCACTTCTGGCAGGCCCTGCGGACGGATGATCGAAAACGCGAGCACACCGAGAAGCAGGGCGAGCCCCACCGACGTCGCCACAGCCGGATTCATCGCTTGGCCGGCGTCATCGATGCTCCTCGGATTGCTTGCCCAGGTTCCGGCTGGGCGTTTCTCGCCTGGCTGTTCCCTTCATGCCGATGCCCCACGCCGGGCCACGGTATGTGAGCCAGGCGACGCTTCGGTTGGCGCCGGTCCGGTTTCGCCCAGCCTCGGACCCGGAGCCGCCGCTGCCGAACGCGGTAGGGTGCTGGACGGACGAGTCGGTCGGGCGGCCGCGTCGCTCGGCCGTTGATCCGCTCCGGTTCGCCGGGGTGATCGTCGGTCGGACGCCGAGGAAAGTCCGGGCTCCACAGGGCAGGGTGGTTGTCAACGGCAACCCGGCG
>JADGOY010000389.1 GCA_017882715.1 Nakamurella sp.
CATCGAAACGTTAGGAGCATCCGCATGATCGACCTCCATTCGGCAGCGGTGCCATCGGTCCTGAAGACGGAAGAGGAAGCAACGCAGACAGTTGCGGTCACGCCCATGCAGCGACGACTCCTGCTGCAGCACCAGTTGTTACCGAAGGACGGATCGTTCAACTTGGCGTACGCCTTCAGAATCGAGCGCGATAATGTCGACCTGCCCAGGCTGGCCTGCTGCTTCCGGCAGGTTCTGGATGCGTGCATCGGCCTGAACACCAGCTTCCATGCCGGGCCGGAAGGTCCGGTTGCGCTGGTGCGCTCCTCGGGCCATGGTCCGTCCTTGAGTGAACTCGGTGACCATCCGGATGTGGACGGCGAGCAGGGAGAGGTGATCGGCTGGCTCGCCGAGCGCGCCGACCTGCCGATCCCGCCGGATCGTTGGCCGCTCTACGATTTCACCCTGCACGTCGGGAAGAACGCCGTTTACCTGACGATGCTGAGTTCGCACCTCGTCGGCGATGCCTATACCTATTACAATTTGATCGAAAAGGTGAAGCAGCTCTATGCCGACGCAGAATCCTGGAGCCTCATCGCGCACGAATTGGGTCAGCATCCGGCGCTGGTGGCGATCGCGGACACCGAGTCCGGGGTCGACCTCGGGGTCAGAACCTTCCGCGATCTGCTGTCGGAGGTGTCCGCGCTCGGTCACCAGGCGCTGGCCGTGGACCGGACGAAGCAAGAGGTTCTGCAGGGGGTTTCGCCGAGGATCCAGCTGCCCGCCGAGCTGGCCACCGATCTCAGGGACGGCGCAGCGATCAGGCGGCACGGACCGTTCGCTGTCTTCCTCGCGACGTACGCGGTGGTTCTCGCGCGGCTGACCGGCCGTGCGGACGTCGTCGTGGGCGTGCCGCTGGCCAACCGTCGCAAGGCCCGGGAACGTCAGGCCTTCGGCTATTTCGTCAACACCCTGCCGATGCCGCTGAACCTGGCGGCCCACAAGACGTTCGAGGACCTCGTCGCCACCGTGGCGGCTCGGGTGTTTACCCTGCTGCGGCACCAGCAGTTCGACCTGGGAGCGCACGCCGACGCGATCTTCGGCCGCGCACCGGCGGGACCCGTCGCAGTGGACAACGCCTTCACCTTTTACAAGCAGCGGCTGGTGCCGGAGTTCGACGGCCGCCAGGCCCAGGCGATCGCCGTTCCCCGCACATTGATCAAGTATCCGTTCGGCATGAATGTCGAGGATCAGGGCGACGGTTACCTGGTGAATCTGGAGTACCTTCCCCGGCTCTCCGCCGCGGACCCGGCCGCCTGCGTGCTTCAGGTGCTGGGCACGGTCGCCGCGGACCCGGCGGTTTGTCTAGCGGATCTCGCCATCCTCTCCCCGGACCGTGAACAGGCCCTGGTCGACCTGGCCGGTACGGCAAAAGATTTCGACACACCGGCGTCGCTGGATGCGTGGTTCCGGAGCGCGGCGGCCGGCCGCCCAGATGCCGCGGCGGTGTGCGATCCCGAGGGAACGCTGAGCTACGCCGATCTCGACGCGGCGGCGGACCGCGTCGCAAGCAACTTGCGGATGCTGACGTCCGGGCCGGCCGTCGCCGTTGCCATGCACCGGAGCCGGCATCTGGTAGCCGTCATCCTTGGCGTCCTGCGGGCGGGTATGTGCTACGTACCGATCGACCCGGCGGCGCCGCCGGAACGCGCACGGCATATCGTGGGCCAATTCGATGACCTGCTGCTGGTCTCCGACCACGCGGCCCTCGCAGCCGTGGACGGCATCCGCCGTGTCGACTCGTCGGAGGTGCTGAGCGGCAGTCACAGCGACACCGACAGCGACCGAGACAGCCCGTCGCGGCTGCGAGGACCGGCACCTGCCCGGGCTGAAGACAGCGATCAGAAGGACTTTCGTGACGAGATCGCCTACGTGATCTTCACGTCGGGGTCCACGGGTGTGCCCAAGGGGGTCGAGGTGACCCACCGGAACGTTATGAGGCTGTTCCGGTCCGCGGAGGAGCACTTCGATTTCGGGCCGCAGGACACCTGGTGCCTGTTCCATTCCTACGCCTTCGACTTCTCAGTGTGGGAGATCTTCGGCGCCCTGCTCTACGGCGGACGCCTGGTCGTGGTGCCGGAATTGACCGCCCGGTCGCCCGACATGTTCGCCGATATGCTGGTGCGGGAGAGGGTCACCGTGCTCAACCAGACGCCGTCAGCGTTCCGGCGGCTGACCTCGGTGCTCGGCCCGCGCGCTGATCTGGCGGTCCGTTGGATCATCTTCGGCGGCGAGGCCCTGCATGTCGACATCCTCCAGCCGTGGCTGGCAGCCCATCCTTCGTCGGCACGGCTGGTGAACATGTACGGGATCACCGAGACCACCGTGCATGTGACTTTCCACGAGGTTGATCCGGCGACCGTTGGCACCCAGAGCGAGAGCGTTATCGGCAGGGCGTTGGGCGATCTCACGGTGACCGTGGTGGACCGCGACCTCAATCGCTGCCCGGTGGGCGTTCAGGGCGAGATCCTTGTCAGCGGAGCGGGTCTCGCGCGCGGATACCGGAACCGTCCCGATCTGACCGCGGAGCGCTTCCTGCGCGGCACCCGCTACGGCGAGGTGGTGTATCGCACCGGCGATCTGGGTGTCCTGCGGGCGGACGGCACGCTGGTGTACCTGGGCCGGATCGACAAGCAGGTCCAGTTGCGGGGTTACCGGATCGAACTCGGCGAAGTTGAGGCCGGGTTGCTCGCGGTG
>JADGOY010000390.1 GCA_017882715.1 Nakamurella sp.
CAAACTTCACTGCTTGCCTTTCGCGAACCAGGTCGCCACTTTTTTGCAAACATGAGGTTCCGGATCGAGGCGGGGCGGGCGGCGTGGATGGCGGCCAGGGCGATGATCAGCCGCTGCGGCGGGTTGACGGCGATCTGGGTGACGGCCTGGACTTCCGCGTCGGTCATCGGCAGCATGCTGGATTCGACGTTCTCGGCTCGTAGGCGCGTGGTGGGGTTGGCGAAGGCCAGGCCGCGCTTCTTGGCGAAGCGGAACAGCGACCGCAGTGTGGCGATCGCGGTGCGGCGGTGCCATCCGCGCAGTGGGTCCAGGACGTCGGCGACGTCGTCGGATGTGATCTCGCGGAGGTGGCTGCGGTTCGCCGCCCACTGCTCGAGGAACGGTCTGACGGTTGCGAAGTAGACGTAGATCGTGAACTGTGATCGGGGTCGGGTGCGCTTGTCTCCGTCGAGCAGCACCAGCAGCCAGGCCCGGACCGCATCGACGAAGCCTGCCGGGAGTTCGCCGGTGCGGCGGTCGATCCAGGACCGGATCGCGGGGGTGGTGTCGTCGTCGAGCAGCCCGAGGTCGGTGAGCACTTCGGCGACCCGCGGGGTGGAAGCGTGCCGGGGTGTGCGCGTGCGGACCTCGGTGAGCGTGACGCGTTCGCCTGCGAGGTGGCCGTCCAGCATCACTGTCAGGCCGTCGAGTACCAACCTGAGCGTTGAGCGGTTCCAGCCGTGGGCCTGGCTGAGATGTTGGGCATGGGCTGCTGCCGCTCGCAGCGTGGGATTGTCCGATCCGAGCGCGGGATGCTGCCAGCGTTCCGCTGGTGGCGCTGCGGCCTCACGTCGCGCGATGGACGCCCACGCTCGACATTTGTTGCAGTAGCACCGATCCCGCCGACTTCCAGCGGGCAGTGGCGTCCCACAGTGCATGCAGTTCACCGTGGAGGCAGTGATCTCCCGGTGCGCGGCCGAGGCGTGACGGGGCGAGCCTCGCCGGCGGCGGCGGTGTGCTCATCGGTTGCCGGTTTGGGCTCCGGAACGGTTTCCGGTTCGGGTAGCAGCAGTTCCTCGACGCCGCAGCCGAGAACGGCGCAGATGATGTCCAACTCGTCGAGCTTGATCACGTTGGGGTTGCCCGACCACAGGCCTGACATCTTCCCGGCGCTGATCACCAGGCCGCGCTGGGCGAGCAGCCGTTGGAACTCGCTGGCCTTCCAGATGCCGCGGTTGGCCGCGGCCAACCGGAGATTCCACTTCATCAGACCAGTCCTTTCCATCGGTCGCTCGCCCGTTGCTGGCCTGCGACCCAGGCGTCTTCGACGTGGCTGCCGTGGACGTGGATGTACCGGGCCGTGGTTCCAGTCCAGGCGTGACCGAGCAATTCCTGGATGGCGAACAGGCTCATCCCCCCGAGGTAGAGCTGAGATGCACAGAAGTGCCGCAGTACATGCGGCGTCAGCTTTCCGGTCCAGGCCGGAAGATGCCGAGTGGCGGCCTCGGCCAGCGACCGGCGGAACACGTCCGCGGTTGCTCGCTGGCAGGAGCTGTCGGCGTTCTTACGCTCAGAGGGAAACAGCGGCGCGCCGTGGCGAGTGGGGTCGGCGTCGAACTGCCCGAGCACGTCCTCGATGAACCAGCGCAGGCTGCGATCAGCGCCGTTGATCAGCGGCACCAGCCGCGGCTTCGGGCCCCTACGGCGTGAGCCCTTGCCATGGCGCACGTTGAGCTTGCCGAACCGGCCCAGTTCCCACCGGACGTCGTCCAGGTCGAGCATCCGGGCCTCGTTGATCCGCAAGCCGACGTCTGCTGCCAGCCGGGCGACCGCGTAGTTGCGCGCGGCCGGGCCGAACTTGCGGCAGGTGACCAGTTCCTCCCGCCACCCGGCGAACAGCTGCTCGATCTCGTCCTCGGCCGGCGGAATACGCAACTGCGGGTCGACCGACGCCCGCGGCCGGTTCATCTCATCCAGCGGACACTCGACCACCATGCCGGTCAGGTTGTGCAGCTCGACCTTGTGCCGCAGCTCCAGGAACTGGAAGAACACCGTCAGTGCGGCCGCCCGCCCGGTCCGGGTCGAGGGCTTGGCGTCGCGCAGGACCTTGCCGAAGTAGGCATCGGCATCGGCAGGCTGCATCTCCCACAGCGGACGTCCGAACCAGTCCCGGATCAGCTCCAGATGGTTGGTGTCGTTGCGGATGGTGCTGTCGGCCAGCCCCGCCGAGGCACGTGCCAGCACGAACCCGGACAGCACATCGGTCTCGAAGTCGGGGAGCTCCTCGCCGTTCGTCGGCACCCGGTGCTCGCGCAGATCACGTACTGCAGCCAGAGCCAACTCGCACCCCTTCGACTTCACCCAGGCTGAAGACCTTTACCTCTGGATGCGATCCTGCCATAGAGGGTGACGCAGACTCAACTCGGGCTGCACCTGCCCAAATGGGCCCACAGGCCCAGGTCCAGGCGCGATCGGGGATGCCGACAGCCGGGGGAGGAAGTCACGAACTGATCGACTGTTGCTTAGCCATGACGTCAGGCAATCTCGATCTGTTCAAGATGGCGTTGGGACTTGAGGACCCGTGGAAAGTGACGCGGACAGATTTCAACCCCGACGGGGGTCGCCTCGATCTGTACCTCGATTTCCCCCGCGGTGCCCGTTTCTCGTGCCCAGTCGATGGCTGCGGGCAGAAGGCGTGTCCGGTGCACGACGCCGAGGACAAGCAGTGGCGCCATCTCGACTTCTTTCAGCACGAG
>JADGOY010000391.1 GCA_017882715.1 Nakamurella sp.
GCCCCCGTGGCCGCCGACCTGACCAGCCCGCACGTCGCACTGATGGTGCTGGCCATCGGCTCCGGCTCACTGTTCCTGTCCCACGTCAACGACGCCGGCTTCTGGCTGGTGAAGGGCTACATGGGCACCAGCATCGGGCAGACCCTGAAGACCTGGACCGTGATGGAATGCCTGGTCTCCATCTGCGGGCTCATCGGCGTACTGCTGCTCAGCATCGTCATCTAGCCAACCCGGCACGCCCCGACCACCGGGCGACAGCCGCCGCGCCCACAACACTCTCGTCGCAGCAAACCCAGGCAGATAGGTGACCGGCATGACCACCGAAGCTCATTCCCCACAACAACCGGTACTCGTCATCATGGGCGTCTCCGGATCCGGAAAATCCACCGTCGCAGGCATTCTCGCCGGACAACTGGGCTGGGACCTGGAAGAGGGCGACGACCTGCACCCACCGGCGAACGTCGAGAAGATGGCCGCCGGCACCCCGCTCACCGACGACGACCGGTGGCCCTGGCTGAACCGGGTCGGTTCGGGTCCGCGGCCGATCTGGTGCAGCTGGAGGACCGGCTACACCTCACCCCCACGGCGGTGCTGGACAGGCAGTTCGTGTCGACGGGGCTGCTGCCCGGAGGAATCGGCGCGGTGGCCGTCGGGGTCAGCGGCGTCATCGCCGCGGTCATCGGCCGCATCGCCGGCGCCGCGAAGGTGGTGGACGAGAGGCCGGGGCAGGTGCTGTCCGCCGCCGACTGCGCTCGATGGCTGGCCGGTGACCCCGGTGCGCTCAGCTGCCATGACGCGGCGGTCGCCGACTGGGTCGACGAGGTCGTCGGCTACCGGCTCGTGCTGGGAATGTCGGTGTCGCTGCCCTGGTGGCGCTGCTGCTCCTGCGCCGACGATGGCTGCCCCGGGGTCGTTGGGTGATGCTCCCCGCCCTGGTCGGCGACACCATCGCCGTGACCTTCTTCGCCATCGGCGGCCTCTGGGCGCTCCTGCTGGGCGTGGCCGCGGTGGTCGTGAACGCCGGCAACGGATCCGGGCAATGGTTCTCCGCGGCGCCCGTCGCACTGCCGCCCTGGCGGTGTTCAGCGTCCGACTCATCCGTGACCTCCCGGGTTCCCGGCGCCGCACCACCACAAGAAGCGCCGCTCCCGGCTCAGTCCTAAACCTCGCTTCACGGTCAACTGTCGGGTCTATCGGAAACGTGGCCCAGCCAGCGCAGCCCCCGCCGCCCGCGGGCGCCAGCGGCGGCCATGGCTGCTGTGACCGGCGGCTGACCCAACTGTTGACCGCCAAGGTCTGTGCACATGACGGCGTCGAGTTCGTGCAGCGGAACTGTGGATAACTTCTGGAGCCGCGACGACATCCGCGTGCACACGTTCGGGGGTTCGCCCAAGGCCGTGAAGTCCTCGCTGAGGGATCTGTCGAGGGCATGCCGACCCGCACCGCAGGCGCGAAGCGTCGAGGAGCGGAAGCGGCGCGGCAGCCCGCCTCTGCGGACGATCTCCAGTCGGCGTAAGACGGCTCTCGCGGCTCGGCGCCGTGGCGCGGATCAGGACGCCAAAAACGCGCACGACATGGGACGCCACATCCGCAATGGTCACTGACGCCGTCATGTGCAAACTGCGTGGCCGTCAACAAACGGCCGACCCGATCTGCTGACCACCGTCGCCGACGAGCTCTACACCCAACTCCACCGAGCAGCCGCCGCGGCAACCAACACGGAGACCACCGGTCCCTGACCGAAACGCGATCGCACAACGGACCCCGTCGCGGATCCAGGTCAGCCCACGCGCCCCCGATCGCTGGCCGCACCGCCGGCAGCCCAAACACCCCCGGGGGCTCAACGTGAACCCCGTCACACGACCGGTGATGCACCGTCATCCAACCCGTCGGTCACAGACATCCATCCCGAAGCGCCGTTCCCGGACCGCTCCCGCGCCCGCCGGCGATGAACCGCACGGCCCTCCCGGTCCGCCGTGAACGCCTCCCGCAACAACCGCAACCGCACACAAATCTCCGCATCCACCGGACCCTCCGCCCCGCTCGAGAACCCCCGGGGTCACCGCCCAACTATCGATAAGGACGGCCCCACGGCCGCGACGTTCCACACCCTGGCCACCGCCCTGACCAAACCGATGCGTGCGCATCCATCGACCCCGAGCCACCAACCGGCACGCAACAACCCCGATGAAGCGGCTCCGCCGCACTCCACACGTCGGGCCGCCGCTGCGCGGCGGCGGGTTCTTCGACGCCGCGGGCCTAAGAACACCAGGGACGGGAGTTCCGACAATGGTGGATCAGCACGGCAGCCGGGTACCGGATACGCACACCACCGAACACACCACGACCCGAGCAGGCAGCACAACTCGAGCCGGTGGTCTATGGGTGCCTGTACGAGGCCGGGTTCAGCACCACCGGGGCCACACCCGCAGGGCGGTGTCGCGATCGCCCGCAGCATCCACGACGCACGGCAACGGGTCGCCGACATGCTGACCCTCTGCGACCCCACCGCTGCCGCGACCGCCGACATCACCGCCTTCACCCCCGCACGCCAAGTATCGGGTGTCCTGAGCGACTCCCTACCCGGCTCCCAGTGGCGATTAACGGTTCTCTCGACCACAGGACCGAAATGACATGGGTGCGGCTCTTCTGGAGTGAGGTCAGGCGGCGCGTGGAATGACCGCGTTGGCGTAGCGGGACTGGTGGACTCTGCGTCGTTCTTGCGCG
>JADGOY010000036.1 GCA_017882715.1 Nakamurella sp.
CGTCACGGTGGACGACGAGATCTTCGTCCGGGTCATCGACATCGACCTCGAGCGCCGGCGGATCTCGCTGTCGCTCAAGCAGGCCAACGAGGGCATCACGACGGAGACCGAGTTCGACGAGGTCCGCGCGCAGTACGGCGTCGTCGACCATTACGACGAGCAGGGCAACTTCGTCCCGCCGGAGGGCTTCGACGTGGAGAGCGGCGAATGGCTCGAAGGTTACGACACGCAGCGCGAGGCGTGGGAGAAGCAGTACTCCGATGCACACACGGTGTACGAGTCGCACCTCAAGCAGATCGCGGCCGCCCAGGTCGCCGACGCCGAGGCCGCCGAGCCGAGCAACTACTCCTCGGGCACCACGGCGCCGACGGGAGTTCCCCCGCAGACCGGTTCGTTGGTCAACGACGAGCAGTTGGCCGCCCTCCGGGAACGGCTTGCCGGTAGCTGACAGTCCTCGTCGGGATCGGCCCCCCACCGCGGGTCGCCCGACGCAGCCTACAGCCCTGACGGGGCCGCCACCTTCGGGTGACGGCCCCGTCAACGTCTGGCAAGCACGACGCGGGTCACGCGTCCAACACGCCGGTGAAATCACTGTTTGCCCTGGCAGGATCGCCGTGTCGGGACCGTTACGGTGAACGCATGCGTCGTCACCTTGTGCTGCTTGCCGCCACTGTTGCGGGTGTTGTGCTCGTCTCCGGTTGTTCCTCCGGCGACTCCACCGGCCGGACCGTCACGGCGGTGGTGACGGTGTCCAGCGGGGTCGATGTGTCCGGATCCGCGGACGGCAGTGCGGCGAGCGGCAGTGCGGCGAGCGGCAGCGAGTCTGCCGCATCGCCCAGTCCTTCACCCTCCGCGTCGCCGTCACCGACCGCTGCGCCGATCGTCGTCGACCCGTTGAAGGTCGACTGCGCCGCGATCCTCAACGCCGCCGACGTGAAGAAGTCCATCAACGCGGACATTCCCAATGATCGGCTCAAGGTCACGGTTGCCCAGGTCAACACCGACGCGGGTCAGAACGGCCGGATCCGGTGCCTGTTCGGCCTGTCCGCAGACAGGAAGACCGGTGCGATCTCGCTGGTCCTGACCAAGTACACCGACGCGGCCGCGGCTCAGAAGCAGGTCGACGTCACCATCCAGACCGAGACGGACAACAGCGCGCAGATCATCCCCACGACGGTGCACGGCTATCCGGCGACGATCGCGATCCGGGACGGCGGCTTGATCATCATGGCGTACGACACGTGGACCATGGCCGTCGGAGTGGACACGGCAACGGGACCTGATCCGGCCGTGCTGGCTGCGGGACTACCCCAACTGGCCGATGCGGCGCTGACCCGCATCCTCAAGGCCTGAGCGAGGGCGCTCGGCGTCAGCGGGCCCGGTTCAGAGCGCCGCGGTCAGAGCGCCGGCACTGGCCGCGGCGAGGGCTGCGCGGACCGACGGACGTCAGCGGGCCGCCGATGCTTGCCGGACCGGAACCAGGCGGTGAGGAATCGGCGTCGGACCACCGTCACCAGTGCGGTCACCGGGATCAGCCCGGGACGGCCGAGCCGATGACGGCCACCGACGGGCATCCGGATCAGGGTCGTCGTCACGGCTGCTCCTCGCACTCAGTGAAAATGCTGGCCAGCGCTCGCGGCCAATGGTGGCGTGCCGCGGCAACTGTGCCCGCGCTCACGCTACGTGTCAGGCTGTGGGCGCCCCGGCATCCTCGCGGGCGTGTCGAAACTCGGGCGCGGATTTGGAGAACACCGTGTTGATCGTTGCCGTCACGGGGGGAATCGGGTCGGGCAAGTCGACGGTGTCAGCCGCGCTGGGGCAGCTCGGTGCCGTCATCGTGGATTCCGACGTGTTGGCCCGCGAGGTGGTCGCGCCCGGCACCCGGGGCTTGGCTGCGGTCGCCGAGGCGTTCGGGGCCGGGGTGATCGACGCCCGGGGTGCGCTCGACCGGGCCGAGCTGGCGCGGATCGTGTTCTCCGACCCGGCGGCAAGGGCGACCCTGGAGGGCATCACGCATCCGTTGGTGCGGTCCAGGGCAGCACAGATCCAGCGGGACGCGGCCGCCGACGCGGTCGTGGTCAACGACATCCCGATCCTCACAACACTGACCGTCGCGGCCACGTTCCAACTGGTCATCGGGGTACGGGCGGCACCGGACCTTCGGGTCGCCCGGTTGGTGGGACGCGGACTGGCCGAATCCGATGCGCGGGTTCGAATCGCCGCGCAGATCGGCGACGACGAGCGAGCCGCGCTGTGCGATGTGCTGCTGGACAACCAGGGGGACCGGGAGCAGTTGGTCGAGTCCGCGGGCACCCTCTGGCGGTCCCGGATCCGGCCGTTCGCGGACAACGCCATGGCGAGGCGACGCGCGACGGGCTCCGGTCCACGGTTGGTCGACCCGAATCCGCGCTGGCCGATCGACGCGCGCCGACTGGCAGCCAGGATCTCGCGGGCGGCGGGCGGCGGCAGAGTGGATCACATCGGGTCGACGGCCGTCCCGGGCATGCCGGCAAAGGACGTCATCGATCTGCAACTGACCGTGCCGGACCTCGACGCCGCAGATGATCTCGGACCGGCGCTGACCGCGGCCGGATTTCCGCTGGCCGTCGGCTTCGACCGGGACAACCCCCACCCGGCCGGCGCGGACCAGCAGCAGTGGCGGAAACGACTGCACGGCAACGCCGATCCTGGGCGAAGTGTCAACCTCCACTTGAGAGTGAGAGATTCTCAAGGATGGCGCTGGGCATTGCTGTTCCGGGACTGGTTGACCGCCGACCCGCAGGTCGCGGCCGAATATCTGGAGCTCAAACGGTCGGTCGCCGCCGCGCACGCGAGCGACCCCACCGCCGCCAGGTATGCGGAGGCGAAGGAGCCGTGGATGGCGCTCGCGTACGACCGCGGCATGGCGTGGGCTGCGACGTCCGGCTGGCAACCGGCTGCTGGATGAACCGTTCGCCTCGGGTCGAGTCGGCGTCGCACCCGCTCGCCATGGTCTGTCGTCCGGCGAAAGGGGACTGTCGGACCCCCCGCGTAGCCTTTGAGCCGTGGCATTCGCGACTGAACATCCCATCCTCGCCGTCTCCGAGCACCGCCCGGTCGGCGACATTCCGCGCGCCTCGGGCCGGTTCGAGGTGGTCAGCGACTATGAGCCGTCCGGCGATCAGCCGCAGGCGATCGACGAACTCGAAAAGCGCCTCGCCGCCGGCGAAAAGGACGTGGTCCTGCTCGGTGCCACCGGCACCGGTAAGTCCGCGACCACCGCCTGGCTGGTCGAGAAGGTCCAGCGGCCGACCCTCGTGATGGCGCCGAACAAGACGCTGGCCGCGCAGTTGGCCAACGAACTCCGCGAGCTGTTCCCGCACAACGCGGTCGAATACTTCGTCTCGTACTACGACTACTACCAACCGGAGGCCTACGTTCCGCAGACGGACACCTACATCGAGAAGGACTCGTCGATCAACAGCGACGTGGAACGGCTGCGGCACTCGGCGACCATGTCGTTGCTGTCCCGGCGCGACGTCATCGTGGTCGCGTCGGTGTCGTGCATCTACGGCCTGGGCACCCCGCAGTCCTATCTCGACAGGTCGCTTCCGGTGGCCGTCGGGGACACCATGGATCGCGACACGCTGCTCCGTGCCCTGGTCGACATTCAATACGCGCGCAACGATCTCGCGTTCACCCGCGGCTCATTCCGGGTACGCGGCGACACGGTGGAGATCATTCCGTCCTATGAGGAACTCGCGATCCGGATCGAGTTCTTCGGCGACGAGATCGAGAAGCTGTACTACCTGCACCCGCTGACCGGCGACATGGTGCGAGATGTTCCGTCGCTGCGCATCTTCCCGGCGACGCACTACGTCGCCGGGCCGGAGCGGATGGAGAAGGCAGTCTCGGCGATCGAGCAGGAACTGGCCGACCGGCTCGACGAACTGGATCGGCAGGGAAAGCTTCTGGAAGCACAGCGGCTGCGAATGCGCACCACCTACGACGTCGAGATGATGCGGCAGGTGGGGTTCTGCTCCGGAATCGAGAACTACTCGCGGCACATCGACGGCCGGCCGGCCGGATCCGCTCCGGCCACCCTGATCGACTATTTCCCCGAGGATTTCCTGCTGGTCATCGACGAATCCCACGTCACCGTGCCGCAGATCGGAGCGATGCACGAGGGCGACGCGTCGCGAAAGCGCACCCTGGTCGACCACGGGTTCCGGCTGCCGTCCGCGTTGGACAACCGGCCGCTGACCTGGGAGGAGTTCGCCGGTCGCATCGGTCAGACCGTGTACCTGTCGGCGACCCCGGGCCCGTACGAGCTGGGTCGCGCGCACGGCGAATTCGTGGAACAGGTGATCCGGCCCACCGGGCTGGTCGACCCCGAGGTCGTGGTGAAGCCCACGCGCGGGCAGATCGACGACCTGATCGGCGAGATCCGTGCGCGCACCGGCCGCGACGAGCGGGTGCTGGTCACGACGCTGACCAAGAAAATGTCGGAGGATCTGACCGACTATCTCCTGGAGCTCGGTGTCCGCGTGCGCTACCTGCATTCGGAGGTCGACACGCTCCGCAGAGTGGAGTTGTTGCGCGAACTGCGCCTGGGTGAGTTCGACGTGCTCGTCGGGATCAACCTGCTCAGGGAGGGCCTGGACCTTCCGGAGGTGTCTCTGGTATCGATCTTGGACGCGGACAAGGAGGGTTTCCTGCGGTCGGAGACCTCCCTCATCCAGACCATCGGTCGAGCGGCCCGTAACGTCAACGGGCAGGTCCACATGTATGCCGACAAGATCACGCCGTCGATGGCGCGGGCGATCGACGAGACGAACCGGCGCCGCGACAAACAGCGGGAGTACAACGAGGCGCACGGGGTGGATCCGCAGCCGCTACGAAAGAAGATCAACGACATCCTCGAGCGGGTGTACGCGGAGGCGGAAGACTCCGCGACCTCCGTGCGGATGGGCGGGTCCGGGCGGAACGCGTCGCGCGGCCGCAAGGCCGTGGGCGAGCCGCGGAGCTCGGGCGTCTACGCCGGCCACAGCACGGTCGGGATGGCTCGCAACGAGCTCGCTGATCTGGTCCAGCAGCTGACCGACCAAATGATGGCCGCGGCTCGTGATCTCCAATTCGAACTGGCCGGTCGGCTGCGCGACGAAATCCGGGAATTGAAGAAGGAGATCCGTGACATGGACGCAGCGGGTGTCGTTGCGGCCGGTCGGTAGTAGACGCAGCAGACGAAGGAGCCGCAGATGGGTATTCCGTTTCAGGTCACATTCGACGCCGCGAGCCCGAAGCGCCTCGCGGATTTCTGGCTGATCGCGCTGAACTACCGTATGGACGATCCGCCGCCAGAATTCTCCAGCTGGGACGAGGCCATGAAGGCCTGGGGCCTGCCGGACGACTGGGACGAGGTCAACGCCATCATCGACCCCGAGGGTGTGGGGCCACGGCTGTGGTTCCAACGGGTTCCCGAGGGCAAGGTGGCCAAGAACCGGGTGCACCTGGACGTCAGCCCGGGTCGTGGCATCGCCGGCGGCGAGGAACGTTGGTCAACGGTGCTGACCCACGTCGAACGGCTGGTGGGTGCCGGAGGGGCAGTCGTGGAGGAACGCAAGGGCGACATGGGTGAGCGTTGGGTGGTCATGACCGACCCTGAGGGCAATGAGTTCTGCGTGCAGTAGCCCGGGCCGCCGATCCTGTCGGCGGATCGTGGGTCACTGTCAGCGTTTCGGCCGTTGCCCGGTCATCGATCAGGGAACCGGTGTGGGTCAGCGCGCTTCGGCTCCCCCGGCCATCGAGGACGACAGCGGTGAGAAGGGACCGTGGGCGGTTTGATGCTGGTTGCGGTGCCGACGCCGTGGCGGTGGTCGCCGATGTGCGGTCACCGGGGGGCTGACGAGGGGCCGGGGTTCCCGAGGACCGGCTCGGGAGTCCGGCTCAGCTGGTGATGTCCTTGCGCCGGAACCGAAGCACGGCCAGCGCGGTGAGCACCACCGCGTAGGCGAGGCTGATGAATCCGCCGCGGATCATGTCGTCCCACCGGATCGGGTCGACCAGTGCGCCGGTCCACGCGAACGAATAATGCGTCGGCAGCCAATTGCGGATGTCACCCAGGGCGTCGATCTGGTTGAGGATCTGCGACAGGATCGAGATCAGCACGGCACCGCCCACGGCACCCAACGGAGCGTCGGTGGAAACGCTCAGCAGTAGCGCCAGACCCGCTACCCAGGTCAGTTGGATCGCGACGTAGCCGACGATCAACCCGAGCCGAACCAGGCCTTCACTGAACGTGAACTGCTCGCCGACGGGGGTGGAGAGCGGATTCATGCCGTAGGCGATCGACCCGATGATGAGCGCCGTCACCGGCAGGATGATCAGCGCAGCCACCGATAGCAGGCCCGCGACCAGGACTTTCTGCCGGAGCAGCCGGATCCGCGGGATCGGCATGGCCAGCAGGTATCGCAGCGACGACCACGACGCCTCCGAGGCAATGGTGTCGCCGAAGAACAGCGAGATGATGACGATCAGCAGGAAACTCGCGGAGAAGAACAGCGAGACCATCGCGAAATTGATCGCGCCGGACGTCGCCAGATCGACCAGTGACACCGCGCCCCGCGCCCCGTTGTTCGTCCCGAAGGCGAAGGAGATCACCAGGATGATGGGTAGCGCCACCATGAAGCCCAGCGAGAATTGGGTGCGGCGGCGGCGCAACTGACGGCTCAGCTCGACGCGGATCGGCAGGGTCCGGCCGACCCGGAACCCTTGGGGGGTTCCGTCAGGATTGACCGGCACCGCAGTGTGCACCGCGCTCATCGCGGCGACGGCGGCGTCGGCGGAGTGGTCCTGGTGAACGGGGCTCATTCCGGTCCTCCCTGGATCGTCGATCCCACCGGTGTCGGCGTGCCGGTCGCACCGCCGTTGGGTGTGGGTGCATCGCTCGCGGGCCCGGCGTCCGCCTGGCCGACGCCGTGTGCCTGGCCGGCGCCATCTGACTGGCCGCCGTCTGCCTGGCCGGCGCGGTCAGGACCACCGATGCCGCCGTCGCCGGCTGATCCGGACGTCAGCGCCGCATCGACCTCCGACGCGCCGGACCCAGAAGCCCCGACCAGCGCCAGGAACACGTCCTCCAGCCGGTTCCGCGGGGCCGCGGAGTTGACGGCCACGCCGGCCCCGACCAGTGCGGCCACCACCTCGGACGCCGGCCGGTCCGCCAGGTCGGCCTGCACGCCGGCCTCGGTGACTTCGATGTCGGTGGCCATTTTGCGCAGCACCGCGACCGCGGCCTGGGTGTCGTCGACGGCGAAGACCATTTCCCCGGAACCCGACACCAGTTCGTCCACGGTGCCGGCGGCGATCGTCTTGCCCAGGTGCACGACGACGACGTGGCTGCAGGTCTGCTCCACCTCCGACAGCAGATGGCTCGACACCAGCACCGTGCGTCCGGTGGCGGCGTACCGGCGCAGCACCTCGCGCATCGCGTGGATCTGGGGCGGATCGAGCCCGTTGGTCGGCTCGTCCATCAGCAGCAGGTCGGGCAGCCCGAGCATGGCCTGCGCGATGGCGAGCCGCTGCCGCATGCCATGGGAATAGGTGCGGACACGACGGTTGATGGCCAGGCCGAGCCCGGCGATCTCCAACGCCTCGGCCAGGTGCGCGTCCTCGACCGGTCGGGCGGTGGCTTGCCAGTACAACTCGAGGTTGGCCTTTCCGGACAGGTGCGGGAGGAACCCCGAGCCCTCCACGAAGCTGCCGATGCGGGACAGGATTGCCGAGCCCGGTTCCACCCTTTGGCCGAACACCCGGATCTCACCCGCGGTCGGCGTGATCAGGCCCATCACCATGCGCAGCGTGGTGGTCTTGCCCGCGCCGTTCGGTCCGAGCAGCCCCAGCACCTGACCGGCCTCGACCCGGAAACTGACGTCGGTGACGGCGGCCACCCCGCCCGGGTACAGCTTGCCCAGCCCCGTGATCGAGAGCGGCACGTCCGTCAGGGCGGGATCGACGTCGGACCGGCGACGGCGGACCCGGCCACCGAATACCAGCGCCAGCACGACGATCGCCGCGAGAACGATCAATCCGACCAGCTGGCCGACCGGGATCTCGGAGGCGGACACCCGCACGCCGCCCACTTCCGGAGTGGAAAGACCGTCGATGACACCGGTCGTGGCACCTGCCGCGCCCGGCTGAGCGAGTGAGATGCGGTACGCAGCAGGCGTTGTCGGACTCGCATAGGCCTGGTCCGTGGTCGACAGGCTGACCTCGACGGTGGATCCCGCCTCGACCTGCAGCGCCGTGGCGGGCAGGTCGACCGTCACGGTGACGGGTGAACCGTCGGCAGGCAGATTCGTCAGCCGGATCGGCGCCACCGCGCCGCCGGCGAGGGTCCGCGTGCCGCCCTCGGACACCTTGGCCAGGGACGCGTACAGCACCGCGCCGTCACCAGTGCCGCCGGCGGCAGTCGCGCCCGTGGTTCCGAGGGCACCCGGGGCGGTAGGCGATGCGGTAGGCGCTGACGGCACCGGGAGGGACGACACCGACACGGTGATCCGCGGGGTGCCGGTGACGACGGTCAGATCGGCGAACGGTGCGGAGCCGAACCGGGCGGTCTGGCCCGGCAATCCGCCGATGAAGGTGGACAGCGCCGTCGACGCCAGGCTCGACAAACCGGGCAGCGTCGAGATCGCCGCGGGCGAGGCTCCCGGCGGGTTGGCCACGAACTGGGGGTCGCCGCTGAGCTGGATCGACGTGCGCGGGGTGCTCGTCGCGTCGGTCAGCCCCGGGTAGTCGGGTGCCTCCAACGTCCGGCTACGGGCGGCGCCGGTGTCGCTCACCGGTCCGTCGACGGTGTACTGGAACGCGTTCGAGGGCACCGGGCCGGTGCCGGACAGGTAGTGCTGCAACCAGGCGGTGATCCGGCTCTGGGTCGCCGCATCCGGCGACCCACCGTCGTGGCCGCCGTTGTACCAGGTCATGGCCACGGTGGCGCCGTTCGCTGCGATCGCCCTGGCGTTCGCATCGGCCTGGTCCAGTCCGAACAGCGTGTCGCGTTCGCCCTGGACCAGCAGGGTGGGAGCAGTGATGTCGCCGACCACGGCCTGCGGGCTGGATCGGGCCAGCAAGGCGGAGAGCGCGGGAGTGATCCGTCCGGTCTGCGCGGCCTGCGAGTAGGCCGCGCACAGGTCGAGCATCATCCGACCGCAACTCACCGACGAGGCGGCGGCCACCAGCCCCGGGTCCGTCCCTCCGGTCGAAGTCCCGGTCGAACTCGAGTCCCCAGCGGTGGAACTGTCACCGGTGGACGGGGCGGCGGCCGAGGTCGACGTGCTCGATCCACCGCGCCGGATGAAGCCGCTGTCTCCGCTGTCGCCCTGCGCGACTCCGGTCGCGGACAGTGCGGCGCCGGTGGTGACCGAGGCCATCAACGTCGAGGCCCAGAACTTCTTGAACACCCCGTCATCGACACCGGTGGCTGCGGCGGGGGTGGCCGCCGCGAGATCCGCCGGCGTTGCCTGCGCGTTCGGGAACAGCGCCTGCTCCAGGTTGTTCCAGGTGATCAGCGGCACCGCGGCGTCCACCCGGGGATCGGTGCCGGCCAGCATCAGCGAGAGCGCGCCACCGTAAGAGCCGCCGGTCACGCCCACCCGAGGGTCACCGGGGCCGTCCTTCACGACCTCCGGCTGCTGGGCCAGCCAGTCCACCACCGCGCGGGCGTCGGGAACCTCATAGTCGAGCGAGTCGAGCGCGATCTGACCGGTGGAGGCGCCGAACCCGCGGGCCGAGTAGGCCAGCACCACGAACCCGTCGCGGGCCATCTGCTCGGCGTCCGCGGCCACGGACTTCTTGGACCCGCCGAAACCGTGCGCAATGATCACCGCGGGGGCGGGCGTCTTCGGCGGCAGGTACACCGTGGCATCCAGAACCACAGGGTCGGTGACGCCGGGTCCACCCGGCGCGCTGATCTGAACGTCCCGGCTCGCGATCGGCACGGGTGCCGGGGCCGGCCAGACCACCCAGACGACCGCAGCGATCAGCACCACAACGACGACGAGAGCGGTGATCTTCCGCTGGCGGGTGCCGAGAACCCGCCGGACCCGCGCCTTCATGCAGGCCTGGTCCGGGCGGGAGTCGACCGGAGCGCGACACGCTGGGTGCCGGCCGATCGGTGCCCGAGTCGGGCGCGAGCGTCATGGATCATCACACCAGGGTGCCAGACCGCGCAGGACTGGCCTTCGAACGGGAAAGACCACCCGTCCGGCCGTCACCGGCCGTCATGACCGGTGCGCTGCCTGATCCCGGCCTGTCCGCGGCGCGACTAACCTGCCTGGATGTGAAGCCTGACGAACTATCCCTGCTGCGCGTCCCTGGGTCGACCCGCTTTCGGCGTCGCCGGCCACCTCCTGGTCGCCGTAAGCTCGCCGGACCTGGACGCGAATCTGTACCGCCGAACGCTGCTGCGCATCCGGGGAGAGGCGGATCCTGGGGATCCACCCACGTCGCTCACCGTTGGTCCGCGTCACTCCGAGCCGGTGACCAGCCCCGACGGGCGGCTGGTGGTGTTCCTGCGGGCACCGGAGTCCGGGCCACCGCCTGACCAACTGGGTATGGGGTCAGGGGCCAGCGGTGCCGTCGCGCTCGACCCGAGCGGCGCGAAGCTGGTCGAGGTGTCCGGTGGCATCGTCCATCCGCCGGTCCAACAAAGCCTCCTCGAGGTCCAGGTCGTACTCCAGTTCGCGCAGCACGTCCTCGGACAACCGGCCGGAATTGCGCATCGTGACGAAGACGTCCCGCTCGATGCCCACCAGTTCGTGACGCCAGTCCGAGATCTTCTCCAGCCGGGCGCCGGCGTCGTCGCCGCGGCGGTCCAGGCGCTCGGTCAGTCCGCGCCAGTTCCGGCTGGCCGCCCAGGCCCGCATCTGCACGGCCTCCTCGACCGGCAGGTCCTCGTCCGCGACCACCTGCTCGACCCGCGCCGCGATCGCGCGATTGGCCTCCGCCTGCGCCTGCGCGCGCTCCTTGGCGAGGTCCGAATCCGGATCGCCGGGCAGGTGCAGGAGACGGATCACCGCAGGCAGGGTCAGGCCCTGCAGCACCAGGGTGCCCAGGATCACCGCGATCGTGCAGGTCAACAGCAACGGGCGGTAGGGCGTGGCCAGCGGCAGCGTCTGGGCGGCGGCCAGGGACACCACGCCGCGCATGCCCGCCCACGACACGGCGACCAGTGGCCGCCAGGACGCGAAGGCACCCGGCCGGCGCAGCAGCCGGCCGATGCCGTTCAGCAGGAAGATCCAGACGGGCCGGATCAGGATGACGGTCAGCAGCACCACGCCGGAGATCAGCAGCACCGGGGCCCTGCCGATGTCCGGAGCTGTGACGATCCCCCACAATTGCAGACCGATCAGAGCGAAAACGGCTCCTTCCAGGACGTACTGCAGCGCGTTCCAGGTGGCCCGCATCGTCAGCCGAACCTCTGGTTGTAGATCCACCGGTGATCGGAATCCCAGCACCAGACCGGCAACCACGACGGCCAGCACCCCCGAGGCGTCGACGAGCTCGCCGAGCTCGTACGCCAGGAACGGCGTGACCAGCGACAACGCGGTGATCGGCAGGGACGACGCGGTGAACCTGCGGGCGGCCGAGGCCAACAGGCCCACCCCGGCCCCGATCAGCAGACCGCCGACGGTGGCCCAGGCGAACTCGCCGAGCCCCCGCCCCCACTCCATCGAGCCGAACACGATGCCGCTGACCGCCACCCGCAGCAGGACCAGCGACGTGGCGTCGTTGAACAAGGACTCACCCTCCAAGACGGTCACCACCCCGCGCGGAAGACCGGCCCGCCGGGCCACCGCGACGGCGGCGACCGCATCCGGGGGAGCCACGATGGCGCCGAGTGCGAGCGCGGCGGCGAACGGTATCGCGGGCACGACCAGCTGGAGCACGAGGGCCACCGCGAACGCCGTCACGAGCACCATGCCGATCGCCAGCTGGGTGATGGGGCGCAGCAGCCGGCGGATCGCGATGACCGACGATTCCACTGCGGCTGCGAAGAGCAGAGGCGGCAGCAACACCGAGAGCACGAGTTCGGGGTTGACCTGGTAGTCGGGCGCACCGGGGATGAAGGACACCCCGAGACCGGCAAGCACCAGCAGGATCGGCGCTGGGACCCCGACCCTCCCGGCAGCGCCGTTGACGATCACCACCCCGACGACCAGGAAGACCACCGGCTGCAGCTCGATCATCTGGCGTCAGCTCCTTCTTTCCCCCGGACATCGTGGCAGGAATCGGGGAAAACCCGGTGACCGTGACCACACCGATCGACAAGACTGGCGACCGAGTGTCGGTGGGGTGGGTGACACTCGCAGAGGGTGCGGCGTCAGTGGCATCGCCGCACCGATCCCGGCCATCGACATGGTGGTCGGGAACACGACCGGAACCATCCTGACCGGCCGTGATCCATCGCTCGACCAGGAGTCATCGTGTCCAACCCCGTACCTGATGCGACCATCAGCCCCGGCGGCCAGCATCGAGCACGTAACGGCGCCGAACCCGTCGGATCTGTCGGATCTGTCGCGCCCGCTCTCGATCCGAAACGCTGGCTGGCTCTTGCCGTCATCGGCGTCTCCCAGCTCATGGTTGTCCTCGACGCCACGATCGTGAACATCGCCCTGCCCCAGGCCCAGCTCGCCCTCGGCATCTCCGACGCCAACCGGCAATGGATGGTGACGGCGTACGCGCTACCCTTCGGATCGTTGCTGCTGTTGGGTGGTCGCATCGCCGACTACGTGGGTCGCAAGAAAATCTTGATCATCGCGCTGTCCGGCTTCGCCCTGGCCTCTGCGGTCGGCGGGGCGGCGCAGGCCGGTTGGATGCTCTTCGGGGCCCGTGCTCTGCAGGGCGGCTTTGCCGCGATGCTCGCCCCAGCTGCATTGTCGTTGGTGACGGTGACCTTCCATGACGAGAAGGATCGAGCCAAGGCGTTCGCGGTGTTCGGGGCCATCGCGGGCGGCGGCGCCGCGATAGGTCTGCTGCTCGGCGGGGTGCTGACCGAGTACGCGTCGTGGCGGTGGTGCCTGTTCGTGAACATCCCGATTGCGATCGGGGCGGTGCTTGCCGCGATCCCGATCCTGAAAGAATCCAAGGTCGCGGGCGGTACCCACTACGACATCCCTGGAGCGGTGCTGGCAACCGCGGGGCTGGGAGCTCTGGTCTGGGCCTGCACGCAACCCGCAGAACACGGCTGGGGCTCGCTCGACACGCTGGGCTGGATGGCCGTCTCGGTAGTGCTGCTGATCTGTTTCGTGCTCGTGGAGCTCCGCTCGAGCAGCCCACTGTTGCCGATGCGCATCCTGGAGAACCGCAACCGGGCGGGCGCCTATCTGGTCGGACTGCTGGTCGGCGCGGGACTGTTCGCGGTGTTCCTGTTCCTGACGTACTACCTGCAAGGCATCCTGCAGTACACCCCGATCCAGGCGGGCTTCGCGTTCCTGCCGTTCAGCGCGGGCGTCATTGTCGGGGCGGGCGTCGGCTCGCAGCTGACCATCAAGATCGGGCCGCGCATTGTGGTCCCGGCGGGTCTGCTGCTCGGCCTGGCCGGTTTGCTCTGGCTGTCCCAGATCACCGTCGGCACCCAGTATCTGAGCACGATCCTGCCTGCGCAGCTGCTGATCTCGGTCGGCATGGGCCTCATTTTCATGGCGACGACCAACCTCGCCCTGGTGGGCGTCAACCACGACGACGCCGGTGTGGCCAGTGCGGTGGTGAACACCACCCAGCAGATCGGCGGCTCCGTGGGTACCGCGCTGCTCAACACGATCGCCGCGACCGCGACGGCGTCCTTCCTGCTGGCCAATCCGCCGGCGGGTCCGACACCCGAGGCCATCGGCGCGGCGACAGCTGCGGCCCAGGTGGACGGATTCGGCACGGCGTTCATGTGGGCCGCGGTCATCTTCGGTATCGCCACGGTGGTGTCGCTGGTGCTGATCAACGCGGGTAAGCATCAGGTGGCCGACATCGAAACGGTGCCCGGGGTCTGAGCCCGCACGGCCCAGAAGATGCTGAGGCGGCGCGCGCGAGGGCCAGTCAAAGGCCGCCGCGCCGCCGCTGCGCGTTCAGATACCGGATCACGATGGTGTGCCCGTTGACGCCGACCAGCATGCGCGTCTGCGAACCGAACGACCAGCCCAGTGAGCTGCAGTTAGGCAGCGGGTGAATCCGACTTGCGCGCGAAATCGAGACGGCCAATCCCGATTGTCCTTCCGGATTATTGTCGTTTCCAAAAAGTAGGGGGGCCCACCGCCAAAGCTCTCGAAATCCACGAGATAGTCGAATACATCGAGTATCGGTCGTCGTAAGATCACCATTTGCTCGATCATCGATCATCGATCATCGATCACTATCTCTTGAGCATTCGTCGGCGCCGGCCCACAAACGCAGTAGGTTGATCCAGAAGATCCATCGCCAGCTGGCCCGCTGAACAAGGAATCCGCCCAGCACCGGGCCGATCGCCGGGGCGAGAGCAATCGGGATGTTGATGATGCGGCTGAGTCGCACTCGGTCGGACGGCGGAAAAGTGCGATACAACATCGCCATTCCCACGGGTGCCGTCAGGCCGCCGCCGATGCCCTGAACGACCCGGAAGGTCACCAGTTGCTGCACAGTCGCGGCCAGGCCACGCGCCGCCGACGCGACCGTGAACAAGGCGACCGCGGCCAGGAACACCTCGCGCGCGCCCAACCGATCGCCGAGCCAGCCGGCTACCGGAATCGCACGGTCGCATCGATCATGGTGATGAACATTGCCGCCACGAAACCGTTGCCACCGCGGTCTGCGGGCTGATCCTGGCCTCAGTGCGGGTCGTGGGTGCGGTCGGGTGTCGCCCGGTGGACGTGCGCCCCGGCGTGGTCGGATGCCCTTCGACGGAGACGCACGGCGGCCTCCGTTCGTGAGTGGTGAAACCGTGACCTGAGGCGGGGAACGGTCCCAAGTCGACTCCGCGGCCGACGGGCTCGGTTCGCGTCCGAAAGATAACGGATGCCTACCGGCACAACCGCCCGTCTCTCGCTCGAACTGTTGCCATCACGCCCGAGCTGTGGTATTTGCCCACCTGGCCGCAATGCGACGACGCGGTCCGTAGGATTCTGGAATACCTGAGAGGCCTTCCGGCCTTCCCGCGAGCCGCTTCCAATGACCAAATGCCGGCTGGATAACGACGCCGGGACACTCGAGGACCGTTGCTGCGTTGCTGGGTTTTCGGCCGCGGGGTGCCGCGGGTCAGGAACGAGTCTCCCGGTGTGGGGACTCAGCGCAAGTCGATGTGGATATAGTTCGTGCCGAACGCATCTGGGATGCGACGCCGATCGGACCGGTCCGGCGCGACCGGTCCGGCGCTACGGCGCTATCGACGCGACCACGATCTGCTCGGGCGCCCGGCAAGACGCGGTCCCGTAATCGACCTTTGCGACGGCCGCAGACTGTTCTCGACTCATCGGCTGGTATCGACTGTTGTCGATGGCATGCACGAGGAATGGTTTCAACCGTGATTGTCGTCGGATGCGGCCGTGCTACATGTCGAATGACCAGCACGACGCTACGAAGCGTGACCGATTCGTCGATATCGCGGAGACGGCCCCGTCGATCGGGCGAGCCGGGTGGTGGTGGGGGTGGTGGTGGGCCGGTCACTGACAGCGGCCGCGTGCGTCCTGTCGATATCGCGGAAACGTCACGTCGGGCGCGTCCCGCCGCGGGAAAATCGCGCGCTGGCGCGAGCGAGCCCGACGGCGGGAAGACCGGTTGACGGCGCTGCGGTGGGGGTGTCCGGAATGTCGATATCGCGGTAACGTCTGCGGACAGTGATCAGCTGCGGGGCAAGGTCGCTGCACGATGACGGCTTTCCTCGCACCTGGGCGACCAGTAGAACGCGCGAGTCCCAGATGGAGTGGCCGACCTTATCAGCGCATATGGGACTTTCGGCACTACCGCTCGAAGGTCCCCAAACCGGACAGTAACCGACATTGGGGCCCGGTGAGGGTGTCACGGACGGAGAGGGGACGAGAGTGAACTGCCGAATGAAAGCCCGATTCCTCGAGGGCGCCGAGAGCCCCGGATCGGGGGTCGGATTGTGCGGACGCAGCCGTCCGTCCGGTAGTCATCCGGGCGAGAGGCCCGTCGTCTGCTCCACTCGGGTTACTGAGGTCCGAGGTGCTGAGCATTGCCGGCTCCGTGTTGCACCGAGCCCGAAGGAACGCCTTCGGCGCGGTGGGTGCCGCTGATGGCCACCACCGCGCGAGATGTGATGACGACCGATCCGGACTGCGTCTCGCACACCGACACCGTCCAGGAAGTGGCGATGCGGATGCGGAGCCTCCTCGTCGCATTCCTGCCGGTTTGCGACGAACACGGTTACCTCTGCGGCATTGTCGGCTACCGAGACATCGGCGCGCGGGCGCGTTCCTCGCGCGGCGACCTGGCCACAGTCACAGCCGCATCGGTCATCGAAAAGGCGCCCATCACCATCGGCGTGAACGATCCCGTTGAGGATGTCACGCAAATGATGGCCGAACAGCGGGTGTGGCTATTGCCGGTCCTGGACGGGCAACGTCTGGTCGGCGTCATCCACTACGACAACATCGTCAGCGCCACCCGGACGCTACTGCCCGCACAGCGGGTGGCGGCCACGGTAGCTGTTCGTGGTGGCGCTCGGTAACTCCGGCTCCCGTCCGTGCTCGACTGCTTCAGCCTCGACTGATTAAGCCTCGACCACCTCAGCCTCGACCACCTCGGTCACGAATGCTTCGGCATCGACTGCTACAGGGTGGTGAGCAGCGCTTCTCCGACCGGCACGCCGAGTCCGGTGCAGGCGTCCCAGCCCGGCCCGGCACGATAAGCACCGTTGTTGCCCGAGGTATGTCGCGGGTTCACGAGGCTGACCTCATCACCTATTTCCGCAGCCTCGGGATCGCGCCTGCGACGGTGACGGCGGTACGGCGTCGGGCAAGGCGCGACCGGCGGCGGTGTGAGCAACATGTACCAGCACCTGGTACCCGGTCTGCGGATCGGTGCTCCCGGCGACGTCGGGAACACCCCTGCCCGGTCGGCCCGCGAGGGGTGGGCACTCCGACCGAACAGATGCGTGACTGTCGGTGGGTTGGGGTCGATGTATCGCATGACCATTCCGCCGATCACACCAAGGATGCCGGTATCCAGGTGGGGTGTAGCTGGTCGCGACCGGTCGCCCGCGGCCGTGTTCGCGTAGATCGCGGGCCGCAGCAGACCGAACGGTCGACCCAGCGACTGGGCGAGCAGCGCGGCCCCCAGCGGCGACACGGCGCTCGTCCCGCCGAACACCAGTTTCTGGCCGTCGGGTCCGCGGACACCAGCGACCGCGCCGGCGGTCCGGGTTCTGCGTTACCACGGACATTCCCGGTTCGGTCGACTGGTAGGCGACCAGGCCCGGTCCGAACAACGGCGTGGTCGTCGACGAGGAACACCCGATGTCCTCGGCCCTGCGGGGGTGTCGCGTGCACGCGAACATTTCGGCCTCGCCGTGGGCCGGCGCGCAGCTCCGGCTCGGTCAGAAAATGGGGTCAGGGAATCCGGCGGGACAGCACCAAAGCGGCACCCGATCCGATGACCGCAGCAATGGTGCCGGCGATCAGCCAAGGCCGTGACTCGTCCTGCTGCTTGATCTCGTAACCGATCTGCTCGCCGAGCTGGGCGTACACCGACTTGAGTTCCTCCGCCGTCGCCGCAGTGTGGAAGTCACCTCCCGAGATCTGCGCGATCTCCTGCATGGACTGGGTGTCCAGCGGCACCGGGATCTGCGTGCCGTTGTAGCTGATCGAACCGTGGTCGGTGCCGAATGCGATGACCGACACCGGGACCTTCGCATCCGCGGCCTGTTGGGCCGCGTCCTGCTCGGTCCGTCCTACCGTGCGCTTGCCGTCGGTCATCATCACGATCCTCGCCGGGACCGGCCCGGCGTTGCCGTCGACATCGGCCAGGGTCTTGGAGAGTCGGTCGATGGCCTGCAGGCTGGACACGATCGCCTCGCCGGTCGCCGTGCGCTCGTCCAGCTTCAACCCGGCGATCGCCTGCTTTGCGGCCGTCCGATCGGTGGTGGGCGAAACCAGCACGGCGGCGATGCCGGCGAAGGAAACGATTCCGAGGTTGACGCCAGGGGTCAGCTCGTCGACGAACGTGGTGGCCGCCTCCTGGGCCGCGGCGAGCCGGTTGGGAGCGACGTCGGTGGCCTCCATGGACAGTGAGACGTCGATCGCCAACATCACCGTGGCGCGGTTCCGTGGCTCCTTCGCCTCGGCCGTCGGGCCGGCCATCGCCACCGTGAGCAGGCTGAGACCGACCAGGACGAACACCGTGGGCAGGTGACGCCACCGCCCCGGGCGGACCGGCGCCACTCGATCCAACAATTCGAAGTTGGCGAATCGCAACGTGTGTCGATGAGTTCGTTGCTGCGCCAGCAGATAGCCGACGGCCAGCGCGACGACCAGCACACCGGCGGCCAACCAGAACGGATGCTCGAAGCTCATCGAGCGTTCCCCTCCTGTCCGCGCTCTGACTTTCCGTTGAACCCGCTACGAACCCTAAAGGCGCACCGACCACCAAAACGACCGTGCGACGATTCACAGGTTGCGCCCAGCATCTCCCTATCCGATTCCGTCGGTGCCTCAGGATTTCCAAATGTCCCGGGTCGAAGATCGATCTCATGGACAAGGATCTGAACCCGCTCGAAGGTGCCCCTGCTGATCGCGACCGTGGACCGTCCGGCAATCCGCCGGCCCCGCCCGCGTCCGGCACCAACCCCCATCAGGCCAACTGGTGGCAGCCACGGCCCGCCGCGGGAGCTCCCGTCGGGGGAGCTCCCGTCGGCCCCTCCGCCGAGGCGCCGAGTGGTCAGCAGATCCCGCCGCGCTACCCGGCCGGCGGTGCGGGCGGGTACCCGACCGGCGGTGGGCCGAGCTATGGCCAGGCCTGGACCAATCCGTACCCCACCATGAGCGCCCCGGTCGGTAGCGGTCCGGTCGGTAGCGGTCCGGTTGGTACTGCGACGGCGGAGGCCCGTCGGCCGGCAAACCGCGGGCGACGCACGACCATGGTCGTCGCGGGCACCGTGATCTTCGCATTGGCCGCCGGATTCGGCGCCGGAGCGTTGGGCGCTCGCGTCACCTCGGATTCCTCGGCGAGCGCAGCCAGCCACACACTGACCCAACTCGCGTCGGTGACGACGAGCAAGGCCGCGGCCGCTGACGGCTCGGTGGAGCAGGTTGCGGCCACGCTGTTGCCCTCGGTGGTCTCCGTGCTCTCGTCCTCGTCCGGCAGCTCCGGTGAGGGGTCCGGGATCATCTTGTCGTCCGACGGAATGATCCTGACGAACAACCACGTGATCAGCGGAGCGACCAGCCTGGGGGTGCAGTTCAACGACGGCACCACCGCCGAGGCGACTGTCGTCGGCGCCGATTCCACCGACGACCTGGCCGTCATCAAGGCCACGGGTGTGTCGGGACTGACCACGGCGACACTCGGCTCCTCGGCTGACCTGCAGATCGGCCAGGGAGTCATCGCGGTCGGATCGCCGCTGGGCCTGTCGGCCACCGTGACCTCCGGCATCGTCTCGGCGCTCAACCGGCCGGTTCGCACCAGCAGCGCCGAAGACCAGCAACAGCAACAGCAACAGCAGCAGCTCCCCGGGCGATCCCAGCAGCAGAGCCAGACGAGCACCAACCAGGACACCGTGATGAACGCGATCCAGACCGACGCGGCCATCAACCCGGGTAACTCCGGCGGGCCGTTGGTCGACATGAGCGGCCACGTGATCGGCATCAATTCGGCGATCGCCTCGCTGTCCTCCTCGTCCAGCAGCGAGGGTGGCTCCATCGGTGTCGGTTTCGCGATTCCGATCGACCAGGCCAAGCGGATCGCGCAGGAGATCATCGACACCGGCAAGGCCACGCACGCGGTGCTCGGGGCTTCGGTGGGCGACGCGACCGACGGCAACAACAGCCTGCTGACGGTCGGCGCGAAGATCGCGGACATCACGGCCGGCAGCGGCGCGGCGAATGCCGGCTTGCAGACCGGTGACGTGATCACCAAGGTCGGCGACCAGCACGTCGACTCCGCTGATGCGCTGATCGCCGCCGTGCGGTCGGCCGCGCCGAACAGCCAGGTCGGCATCACCTACACCCGCGGAACCACCAGCGACACGGTCACCGTGACGCTCGGGTCTGCGACCGCGAACTAGGTCGCGGAAGGACTCCCACCCACGACAGCACAGCCCGAGGGGAGGTGAACCTCGACACGAAGCCCCGGCGGCTCCCCGCCGGGGCTCTTGTCGTCCAGCGTCACCGATCCGCCCTGCTGTCGGACCAATTCGCCCACGATGGCCAACCCGAGACCGCTGCCGCCGGTGTGCCGGTCGCGGGCATCATGGAGCCTGGTGAACCGTTCGAAAACCCGTCTCCGATCGGCGGCAGGAATCCCGGGCCCGTCGTCGGTGACGATCACCATCGCGCCCCCGTCGGCCGCCGCTCCGACCGACAACGTCACGTTCGTCGCGGCATACCTCACCGCGTTGTCCAGGATGTTGGCCAGCACCCTGGCCACCGCAGTCGGGTTCGCCTGAACGACCGGAGCGCGGTTGTCCGTCCGACCGGCGGTGACCGGGACCCGTGCGTCTGCGTACCGCAGGACCACCTGCTCGGCAAGCTCGGCGACATCGAGGACCTCACGCGGCGGCGGTGCCGCGTCGTCGGCCCTGGCCAGGATCAACAGATCGTCGACGAGGCCGGTGAGCCGATCGACCTCGGCGAGCAGATCGGCGGTGTCCGGGTCGGTCCCGGTGACGAGCGCGACGTCCAGTTGAGTGCGCAGGCTGGCCAGCGGGGAGCGCAACTCGTGGGCGGCGTCCGCGACGAAGGCCCGCTGGCGACGTCGGGATGACTCGAGCCGGCCCAGCATTCCGTTCAAAGTGTCTGCCAGACGGCGGATCTCGTCCCCGGAGGCAGGCACCGGGAGGGTGTCCGTCGAGCCTGCGCCGGTGATCTTCTCGGCGCCGGCGCGCAGCGCTTCGACCGGGCGCAGGGTGGCCCCCACGATGCGCCAGGCGACGGCGGCAAGGACGGCCAGCAGCACCGCATATCCGACGATCAGCGCGGTCCGCGCGATGCGCACGGCATCGTCGATGTCACCGGCAGGCACCCCGACCACCACGATGCTGGGCGTGGCCGGAGGTCCGGCCTGCCGGGCCACCGTCCGCACCGGGCCGCTGACCCCGAACTGCGCGCCGGGGACGGTCTGCGGTCCGGACAGCGCCGCGGACAGCTGCTCCGCATTCAGCGCGGGGACCAGCCGATCCCCGCCCGCCGACGCGGCCAGCACCCGGCTCTGCTGGTCGATGACCTGCACCAATGTGGTGCCGCCGGCCGGAATCGGGTCCGGCAGGCGACCCTCGTCGATCAGTGACGCCACGTCGCCCGCGGTCTGCGCGGCGGCGTCGTCGGTGGCCCGTTCCAGGCCGAACCGCAACACGGCCGTCAACGCGACCACTCCGATGGCCAACCCGACCGCCAACGCGACGGTGCTCAGCAGCACCAGCCGTATCCGCAGGCTGGGCCCACCACGTCGGGGACGCTCGGCCGGCGGTGATCCGGCAGGTGATCCGGCGGGTGACCCGGCGGGTGATCCGGGGGTCACCGCTCAGCCGCCGTCGGTTTCGAGTCGATAGCCGACCCCGCGCACCGTGGTCACCGCCGCGCGCCCGAACGGCGTGTCGATCTTCCGCCGCAGATACCCGACGTAGACCTCGACCACGTTGGCCTCGCTGACTCCGTAGGAATCCCACACGTGCTCGAGCAGGTCGAGCCGGCTGACCACCTCCCCGGCCCGTCGCATCAGGTACTCCAGCAGCGAGAACTCCCGTGCTGTCAGGGAAATCGTGGCGTCCCCACGCGCCACCTGTTTCGCCGCCGGGTCCAGCACGAGGTCGCCGGCGACCAGCACGGCCGGACGTTCCGGGGCTCCCCGGCGGAGTAGGGCGCGTAGCCGGGCGACCAGCACGACGTAGCTGAACGGCTTCGTCAGATAGTCGTCGGCACCGACGTCCAGGCCGTCGGCCTCGTCGTACTCACCGTCTTTCGCCGACAGCAGCAGGACCGGCACCCAGTTCCGCTCCCGCCGCAGCGTCCGCACGACCTCGTAGCCGGACAGCCGCGGTAGCATCACATCCAGCACGATGGCGTCGTAGTTGCCGACGCGCGCCGATTCGAGGCCGGACGCACCGTCGTGGGAGATATCGACCGCGAAACCCTCGGACCGCAGACCCTTCTGCAGCGCGCGGGCCAGCCGCACCTCGTCCTCCACCACCAACAACCGCATCCGCCGCACCTCCCGCCGGGCGAGCCACCACTTCTCGGTTGTCGCGCGGCTCTCAAGCTGCTCTCAGCATGCCTGGCCCACGATGGGATTCGCGCCACCGATGATCACCCCAGGAAAGAGCGTGCCGCAGTGACCGAGTCCAGGACTTCGCTGATCCACAGACCCGCAGTCCGTTGGGCGGTGCCCGGTGCGGTCGTCGCGATCGCCCTCGGCGCCGCGGCTTTCTCGGCGGTGACCGCCGACGCGTCACCGACGCTCCCGCCGCGCAACGCCGCCGAACTGCTGGTGGACGTCCAAAGCGCTGCCGTGACCGGGATGTCGGGAACGGTGGTGCAGGACGCGGCTCTCGGTCTGCCGGAACTGCCGGTGCATATCGGCGGGCAGGGCAGTTCCAATTTCAGCGCGCTGGTCTCCGGCACCCACACGCTGCGCGTCTGGTACGCCGGAGCGGACCAGCAACGGATCGCGTTGCTGGGCACGCTGGGCGAGTCGGACGTGGTCCGCAACGGCTCCGATGTCTGGACCTGGGCCAGCGACAACAACGCCGCCACCCATTATCAGCTGCCGACGGGCTCGGGGGACACGGCGCCGGCCGAGCGGCCCGACTCCGGAGCGGCGGCCATGACCCCGCAGCAGGCCGCTGATGCGGCATTGGCCGCGATCGACCCGACCACCACGGTGACCACCGATGGCACCGCCGAGGTCGCCGGGCGCTCGGCCTACGAGCTCGTCCTCGGCCCCAAGGACACCGCGTCCCTGATCGGTCAGGTCCGCATCGCCATCGACGCCGAGCAGCACATTCCCCTGCGGGTCCAGGTGTTTGCCAAGGACGCGCCCACGCCGGCGTTCCAGGTGGGATTCAGCCAGGTCAGCTTCGATGTTCCGGGCGCGGAGAACTTCCAGTTCTCGCCGCCGCCGGGGGCCAGCGTGACGGAGTCGACCCTCGGAGGCGGCGACAGCGCCGCAGCGACCGAGCCCACCGAGCCCGTCATGCCGAAGACCGCGCGTCCGGCCGGGGTTGACGAGCCCAAGATCGTCGGAACCGGGTGGACCTCGGTGCTCGTCGCCTCGATGCCCACGACCTCGGCATCGCAGACGTCAGCGTCGGGCACCGCAACGGCAGACGCTGCGGCGCCGGACTCGTCCGCACCGTCCGTGACAGGACCGGACAATGCTGGTGCCGCTGGTCGGTCGGGTTCTGTCGACGTCGGTGCGATCCTGGGTTCGCTACCCGTTGTCAACGGGAACTGGGGGACCGGTCGGCTGCTGCAGTCGACGCTGTTCTCCGTACTGATCACCGATGACGGCCGGATCATCGCCGGGGCCGTGGCCCCCGAGTTGCTGTACCAGGCGGCAGGCCAATGAGCTCGCCCGTGACGTCGGTGACGCGGGACGCGCCCACGGAGCCGGTCCCGTCGAGCGCGGTGGCCGGCTCGAGTGCCTACCAATTCGCGGTGACCTCGAACGGCCTGACCAAGCGGTTCCGTGGCGGCCAGGTCGCTGTCGACCACATCGATCTCGCTGTGCCACACGGTGCGGTGTACGGGTTTCTCGGGCCCAACGGCTCCGGCAAGACGACGACCATCCGCATGCTGCTCGGCCTGGTCAGACCGACAGCGGGGACGAGCACGCTGCTCGGCGGCCGGATCCCCGAGGACTCCCAGCAGGTGCTGCCCAGTGTCGGGGCGTTGGTCGAGGGACCGGCGTTCCATCCGTACTTGTCCGGCCGGGACAACCTGCGTCGGCTCGACGCAGCGGACCGCACCGCCGACCCGGCGACGTGCGCCCACCGGATCGCCGCGGCCCTGGAGCGGGTGGGGCTGAGCGCCGCCGCCGCCAAGCGCTTCCGCAACTATTCGCTCGGGATGCGGCAGCGCCTGGGCATTGCGGCGGCGCTGCTCCAGCCCAGGGAGCTGTTGGTCCTGGACGAGCCGACCAACGGCCTCGACCCGCAGGGCACCCGCGAGGTGCGGGCGCTGGTCACGGATCTGGCCGCGACCGGCGTCACCGTCCTGCTGTCCACCCACCTGCTGTCCGAGGTCGAGCAGATCTGCACGCACGTCGGCGTCATGCATATCGGCAAACTCGTTGCGCAATCCCGGCTGACCGACCTGCGGGCGCAGACGGCGCAGCGGATCCGGGTGCAGACGGCACAGCCGGATCGGGCGGCGGCGACCCTGGCCCGCCTCGGCCTGGCCGACATCGCCCGGCGGGGCGAGGAGGTCACCGCCCTGGTCGGCTCCGCGCGGCCGGAGGATGTGATCGCCGGCCTGGTTCACGACGAGGTGCCGGTGATCGCCTTCGGTCCGGTCCCGGTGAATCTGGAAGACGTGTTCGTGACGTTGACGGGGGAGGGTTTCGGTGTCAGCGGCTGAGGCGTCATCGCCGGCGACGATGGTTCCGGCCGTGGGGACCGGGCAGCGGCAACCTCCGGCGACGTCGCGCCGACTGTCCACCAGGTTCCTGCGCTCCGAGCTGAAGTTGATCTTCGGGCGGCGCCGCAACATCGCCGGGATGGCCGTGCTCGCCGCAGTGCCGATCATCATCGCCTTCGCGGTCAGGTACAGCGGTTCGCGGCGCGGCGGGGGTGACGGCGGCTTCCTGAGCCAAGCCACCAACAACGGGCTGTTCGTCGGGCTCGCCGCGCTGACCGTCGAATTGCCGTTGTTCCTGCCATTGGCCGTCGCGGCCATTTCGGGTGACGCGGTGGCCGGGGAAGCGAATGTCGGCACCCTTCGCTACCTGCTCGCCCGGCCCGTGCAGCGGACCCGGCTGCTGGCGGTCAAATACCTCGGCGTGTTGATCTTCACCGTGGCCGCGGTGCTGCTGATCGCCGTCGTCGGCGTCGGGTTCGGACTGGCACTCTTCGGCGCCGGGCCGGTCACATTGCTGTCCGGGACGCAGGTTTCGACCGCAGTGGGGCTGTGGCGGCTACTACTGGTGTGCGGGTACATCGTGGTCTGCCTGGCGGCGTTCGGGGCGATCGGCCTGTTCGTGTCCACGTTGACCGAGCAACCCATCGGCGCCACCATCGGCGTGGTCGGTCTCGCGGTGATCAGCCAGATTCTGGACTCCGTCTCGCAGCTCTCGGCAATTCACCCGTACCTTCCGACGCACTATTGGCTGTCCTTCGGCGACCTGTTGCGTGACCCCATCGCCACCGACCAGATCTCCCACGGCATCGTCAGCGCGGTCGTCTATGGGGTGATCTTCCTGGCCGCGGCGTGGGCCCGGTTCGGTGCGAAAGACATCACCAGCTGATCCACCCAGGACTACGATGGCGCGGGCCGTGGTGATCTGACGTGACCATGCTGGCTCAGCGAAACCGGGCCGCGTTGTCGCTCAGTCGGCTGAGCGCTTCCGGACGCGACGCTGGAGGCACTGACCGCGGGCTCGACCTTCGTCGACGTACCTGCCGGTGGGTCTTCCTGCGGCTCGGCAGCACCGATGCGTTCGTCTGCGTTGTCGTCGACGGTCTGATCCGTGCGTTCCTGACGTCGTCGGACGGGCGCCAGATGACCGTCCGGTGCAGCCGTCCCGGCGACATCATCGGCGCCACCACGGTCTACCCGCGGCAGTTGACAACAGCTCTTTGCAGGCGATCAACCACAGCACGGTGTGGTGCTGAGTGCCTCGACGATGCGTGACCTCGCGCACCGGGACGTCGAACCGGCGAACGTCCCGATCCGGCCGAACGGGCCGCCGCCTACGTCGGGGCCCTGGCCAGCACGGCGTTGTCCTCGTTGCGGCAGAATGTGCTCCGCCACCTGCTGGACCTGGCGGCGGCCGAGCCGACCGGTCAGCGCATGGTTGCCCGTGTCTCGCAACAGGAACTGGCCGACCACGTGGGAACGGTCCGGGAGGTGATCGGCGGCATCCTGCGTGACGTGAAGGACCAGGGCCTGCTGCTGACCGGTCGCGACGAGATCGTGGTGATCGATGCGCCTCGACTGCGAGACCTCACCTGGCCAAGGGAGTACGGAGCCGGTACGAGGGCCCGGTCGCAGGTAGGAATCCGGCCACCCGTCATGACACAGCTGGAATTGCCGAAGTTGGACATCGACGCCTCCGCCGCGGATCTCGCCGGTCAGGTCATCCGCCCCGATGAACCCGCATACGCGGCCGCCCGGCTGGGTGTGGAACGGGATGATCGACCGGTACCCGTCGTTGATCGTCCGCCCGGCGGACCCGGCAGGCGTCGCCGCGGCGGTGCGCCTCGCGCACAACAAGGAGATGCGCGGCATTTCCGGCCGCTCGGGGATTCTGGGCAGGATCACCCGGCAAGCGCAAAGCTTTTGACATGTCGGCGTTCCCCCGCGAGTCGTCGCCCAGACCGTGTCGGGTGGAGTTTCCTTACCGCCGTCGGCTCACCGGGCGTCGGTGACCATGTGACGGAGGGGTGAGGGAAACCACGTCACCCGGCCGGCCG
>JADGOY010000170.1 GCA_017882715.1 Nakamurella sp.
CCGGGGATCGCCGAACTCTTGACGGTCAGCAGATCGTCGCGCCAGACACGGTCGGCGTAGCTGGACAGCGAACCGGACGCCGCCATCACGCCCAAGGTGACCGCCGTGGACAATCCCGACACCACGATGGCGACCGCGCCGAGCGGCAGCAGGTGACGGCGGACCACCAGGACGGCCGCGGCAAGGATCTCGCCCAAGCCCAACGGGCGCAGCGGGATCAGCCCGGGATGGTCGCCCCGGCCGCCGGCGCCGTACCGGTCCGGGCGCGGGTATTTCGGCACGCTCACCCCGTCATCGTCGCATGCGGGCCTGTGGTCCCACTCAGACCTTGGCCGGAAACCTGCCGCGAGAGACGGCCGGACGCACCCGAGGATGGCGGGCGCGGGTGCCGCTTCGCCCGATGAACCACCGGCCACCTGCACGGGATGTCACCATGGACCACATGAGAGCGCGCGTGCTGGTGGTCGACGACGATCCCGCCCTGGCAGAGATGCTGACCATCGTGCTGCGCGGGGAGGGCTTCGAGCCGGCTGTTGTCCGTGACGGATCGAGGGCGCTGGACGTGTTCCGCGAAGTGCATCCCGACCTGGTGCTCCTGGATCTGATGCTGCCCGGGCTGTCCGGGCTGGACGTCTGCAAACAGATCCGCGCGGAATCCGGCATCCCGATCGTCATGTTGACCGCCAAGACCGACACCGTTGACGTCGTGCTCGGGTTGGAGTCGGGCGCGGACGACTACGTCATGAAGCCGTTCAAACCCAAGGAACTCACCGCCCGCATCCGGGCGCGACTGCGCCGCGCGGATGTGGGCACGGCCGAGCGGCTACGGGTCGCCGACGTCGACATCGATGTCCCCGGCCACCAGGTGACGCGTGGCGGCGAGCCCATCTCGCTCACCCCGCTGGAGTTCGACCTGCTGGTCGCGCTGGCCCGAAAGCCCCGGCAGGTCTTCACCCGCGAGGTGCTGCTCGAGCAGGTGTGGGGGTACCGGCACGCGGCCGATACCAGGCTGGTCAACGTGCACGTGCAGCGGCTGCGTTCGAAGATCGAGCGCGACCCGGAGCATCCTGAGGTCGTCGTCACGGTACGCGGGGTCGGGTACCGGGCCGGCGTGTCGTGACCCCGCGGCCGCCGCCGGCGGCCGGTTCTCGTCAGACTCCGACCACCGCCCCCGAGTTACCCCCGTCCAGCCCGGTGCCCAGGACCTGGCGGGTCCGGCTGCGTGAGCTGCTGGTCCGTGCCCGTGCCCGGTGGTCGTTCTTGAGCCGGTTGCTGCTGTTCCGAGTGGTGTTGTTGACCCTGACTCTCTCGACCCTGGTGATGCTGGTGCTCGGGCTCATCCTGCAACAGCAGATCACCACCGGGCTGCTCCAGTCCAAGATCGACGCTGCCACCGCCGAGATCGACAGCGCCCGGGTGACGGTCGAGAACAGCCTGTCCGGAGCCGATTCCGACCCGACGTCGCTGCGCGAACAACTCCGGCTCGCGCTGACCGAGATCGGCAGGTCGGACGGCTCTTCCGGCGCCCAGGGCTCGGCAGCCGGCGTGTTCGATCCGGTGATCGTGCCGAGCCGGATCGGCACGGACAGCTCGGACCTGTCCGTCGACCAACCGCTGGGCGATGTGCCGGCCGAGCTCCGAGCGCGTATCGGCCTGGGCCAGATGGCCTACCAGTACACGACGATCCACCGTGCCGGGGAGGCCCTGCCCGCGCTGGTGGTGGGCAGTCCCGCCCGGACCGCCACGGATTCGTTCGAGGTCTACCTGATCTTCCCGCTGGCCAGCGAGCAGGGCACCGTGCAGGTCGTGCAGCGCACGCTGCTGTTGGGCGGCATCGCCCTGGTCCTGGCGTTGACGCTGATCTCCGCTCTGGTCGCGGCGCAGGTCGTCCGCCCGGTGCGGCGGGCAGCGGCCAGCGCGCGCAAGCTCGCGGCCGGTGATCTGGCGGAGCGCATGCCCGTCACCGGTCCGATCGAGCTGGCCACGCTGGCCACGTCGTTCAACGCGATGGCCGAGGCGATCAGGGTGCAGATCAGGCAGTTGGAGGAGTTCGGCAAGCTGCAGCGCCGGTTCACCTCCGACGTCTCGCACGAGCTACGAACCCCGTTGACGACGGTGCGGATGGCCGCCGATGTCCTGCACGCCAGCCGCGAAGCCTTTCCCACCCACCTGTCCCGGTCGACCGAGCTGCTCGTCGACGAGCTGGACAGGTTCGAGACGCTGCTCGGCGATTTGTTGGAGATCAGTCGTTACGACGCGGGCATGGCCGAGCTGAGTGCCGAGCAGATCGACATCCGGTCGAGCATCACCGCGTGCGTCGCGGCCGCGAGTCCACTGGCCGAGCAGTCCGGGGTGCCGATCACCATCTCGATGCCGGACGTCCCGGTGATCGCCGAGATCGATGCCCGGCGGGTGGACCGGATCTTGCGCAACCTGATCAACAACGCGATCGATCACGCCGAGGGCCATCCGGTCGAGATCGAGCTGGCCGCCGATGCAGACGTGCTGGCGATCACCGTCACCGATCACGGGGTGGGTCTGCGACCGGGTGAGGCCGGCTTGGTCTTCAACCGTTTCTGGCGCGCCGACCCGTCGCGGCAGCGCCACACCGGTGGCACAGGACTGGGACTGGCGATCTCCCTGGAGGACGCCCGACTGCACGGTGGATGGCTGCAGGCCTCCGGATCGCCCGGTCAGGGTTCTCGATTCCGGCTCACCCTGCCGCGGCGCCGCGGCGGCCTGATCGCCGGATCACCGCTGCCCCTCCGCACCGGCGTGGACGCCGGGGAGACGGGACCGATGCCGACGGTTGTGGTGACCGATTCGAGGGCGCCCGCCGGGGGCGACTGGCTGGACGACGCCGAGAGCGGCCTCGACCCGACCACGGTCCCGTCCGTCGGGGCGGGTCAGCGGGCCGCCGACGCGCTCGTGGCCTCAGCGAGCGCAGCGGAGCGGTCAAGGGGCGCTGCGCCCGGTGCTGCCGGAACTGGCGGTGTTGTCGGATCTGGCGGTGTTGTCGGATCTGGCGGTGCTGCCGGTGGGCCTGCCGGTGCCGGCGGGCCCGCCGGGTCGTCGGCGTCCGCGATCGGAGGGACCCCGTGAGAGTCGGTCCGGTGGGAGTCGGTCCGGGCACAATCGGCCCGGTGACAGTCGCTCCGGTGACGGTCTGTTCGGTGAAAGGCGGCCGCGCGAGGGTACATCGCAGGGCCGCGTTGCTCGCGCTGATCACCGTGCTGGCGGTCGGCGCAGGCCTGTCCGGATGCACCGGGGTCCCGACCTCCAGTGCGGCCGTCGACGTCACGCAGGTTGCCGACCAGATCGATCCGGTCGCTCCGGAGGCGCCGCAGTCCGGTCAACAGCCCGATCAGATCGTCCGCGGCTTCATTTCCGCCACCGCCCGCACCGATCTGGACACCGCGGCCGGCTCCAGCTTCGCTGCTGCCCGTCAGTACCTGACGCCCGACGCGCAGACCAGCTGGCAGCCGGCGGGTGGACCGGTGGTCGTGCTCGCCCAGGGGTACCGCACCGAGGTGGACACGACCGACCACAACACCGTCACGATCAGCGGGACGACGCTGGGCACGCTGGACAGCGATCGGGCGTTCCACGCCAGCGCGGCCGTTCCCTACACCCGGGTGCTGCATCTGGTCCAGGTGGACGGCCAGTGGCGAATCAGCGATCCGCCGCCGGAACTGGTGCTGACCGAATCGGACTTCTCGACCGCGTTCCGGGAGCGGGTGCTGTACTTCCTGGACGAGACGGGCACCGTGGTGGTGCCCGACGTGCGGCACGTGGTGATCGGTCAGACCCCCGCCAACCGCGCCAACCGGTTGATGTCGATGCTCATCGAGGGCCCGAGCACCGCCCTGGGCGGGGCCGTGCGCACCCAGTTCACCGCGAAGTCGGCATTGCGGTCGAACCCGAGCGTCGATCCGAACGGGGTGTTGCGCGTCGATCTCACCGGGGTGGATGTCTCGACCCCGGAGGCGCGCCGGGCGCTGGCCGCGCAGATCGTCTGGACGCTGTCGCCGACCTCCCCGCAGATCGCGGTGACGGTCGACGGGCAGCCGCTGGATCCGGCTCAGGAGATCTTCACGATCAACTCGGTGTCCTCCTACGACCCCGACCGGCTGGCCGGCACCGGGCAGGTCGCCTCCGACCCGTACTTCGTCGACACCCACGGGGCGATCACCGGCCTGACCAACCTGCAACCGGTGGCCGGCCACCTCGGCACCGGCAACCCGGTGGTCACCGGCGCGGCCCTGTCGTCTGCCACCGGCGCGCTTGCGGCGGTGGCCAACGACCCGGCCGGCGGCCAGCTACTGCTGATGGCGCGGCCGGCGGAATCCGCCACGGTTGCCCCGGTGCTCAAGGCCGGCACGCTGACCAACCCGAGCTTCACCCGCTCCGGCGAGCAGGCCTGGGTGGTACAGAACGGCACGACGGTCAAACCCGAGGTGTACCAGGTGTCGACCTCCGGCGAGGCGAGCCGGGAGCGGGTCGGGTCGTCGTCGCTGACCGGTCTGGGCGCGGTGACGGCGCTGGCGTTGTCACCGGATGGGGTCCGGGTGGCGATCATCGCCGGGGACAAGCTGTATCTCGGAGTCGTCGCCCCCGCGCCCGCCGACGAGTCGACCACCGCGGCGGCCACCACGGAGCCACCGGCCAGCACACCGGAGACGACCGATCCGACCGCCGAACCGCAGGCCGGTCAAAGTCCGCTGGTGATCACCAACCTGAGCCTGCTGCGCCCGGACCTCATCCGGGTCGGCGCGGTCGCCTTCGCCAGCTCCCGGGAGTTGATGGTGGCTGCGGCGACCTCGGCGACGAGTTATCGCACGGTGGACGCCATCTCCATCGACGGGTTCGACGTCAGGAGCGTCACCGACCGCGGCATCTTCGGCGACGTCGATGCCATCGCGGTGGCCCAGGGCGAACCGATGTTGATCACATTCGGCGGCCGGATCTGGCAGCTGCAGGGCACGCAGGCCGACGGGCAGTGGCAGTCGCCGCTGTCCGACCAGCCGTTCCTGAACGGCTCGTCGCCGTTCTACCCCCGGTGATCGTCACCGCCCAGTTCCGGCACCGGGCGCCCAGGATGGTGACAATGGATCGGTGACTGGAATGACCGGGATGGCCGCGATGATCTCGGTGAAGCTGGCCGGTGCGCTGAAGGCCGCCGGACTGGTCTGGCATCCCGCATCGGGTGACCGGTTCACCCTCACCACCGGCGCTTTCGACGGCGAAGTGTTCGCGCTCAGCGACATGGTCGTCGAGGCGCAGGAGTTCCCCTCCGGGACGGTGCTGGGGTTCAACGGCACCACCGAGTGGGCACTGGATTCCGCGCAGCTGACCGACGCGCTGTGGCTGCCGCGCGAGGACCAGCTGCGCGAGCTGCTGGGCGCGCCGTTTCGAACGCTCGAACGCCAGGGCGATGGCTACCGGGTCACCGCGGTGCTGCCCGGTGACGACGGCGAGGCGCCGTCCAGGTTCGAAGCCGAAGTACCGGCGGAGGCGTACGGCGCGGCCCTGCTGGCGCTGATCCGCCGGGCGACGGACTAGCGGAACCTGAATGCCGGTCCGATGGTTGACTCCGTCCTGCGCGTACCGAGGAGTTGTCCACACTCCTCCCGCCCAGCCTTGACCGGGACCGCCGGCACTGATCACTCTGGCCCAGGTGGCGTCCGACCGGCTGACCGCGCGCGGTCTCGTGCTGGGCGGGGTGGCGGCGGCGATGGACCTGGTGCTTCCGCGACCCTGCCCCGGCTGCGGCGGGCCAGGGCCATGGTGCTGCTCCTGCGACTCCACCCTGGCGGGACGCCCGCGACGGGTGCGGATGCCCGAGCTGGTCGCCTGCCGCGGCGGGTCGGCGCGGCTGACGCTGCCGCCGGTGTGGGCGCTGAGCCGGTACACCGATCCCGTTCGATCGGCGATCCTGGCGGGCAAGGAGCGCGAGCGCCGGGACGTGCCCGCTCATCTCGGGGTGGCGCTCGGGCGAGGGATCGCCCGGTTGCAGGCCATGCAGGTGCTGCCGGAGGCGTGCTGGCTGGTCCCGGCTCCGAGCCGGCGGGCAGCGGCCCGCAGCCGAGGCGGCGATCCGGTGACGGCGATGGCGCGCGCTGCGGCTCGCCACCTGGCAGCCGGAGGCCGGGCCGCCGGCGTTGCGCCGTGCCTGGTGACGGCGGGTTCGGCCAGGGACTCGGTGGGCCTTGACGCGGCGCAGCGCGCGGCGAACCTGGGCGATCGGGTGCGCTGGCGTTCCTCCGGTGCACCGCCGGAGGGCGCCGTGGTACTCGTCCTCGACGACGTGCTGACCACCGGGGCCACCACGACGGCCGCCTGCCGGGCGTTGCGGCGGGAGGGCCTCGTTGTCGGTGGCGTTCTGGTGTTGGCCGCGGTGCCGCCGTGGGTTACCACGCGGTGAACTGTCGAGCGGCTCAGCGGCGGTCCTTCTCGTCGATGTGCAACGCCTTGGGGAACAGCCGCCGCTGGGTGATCCAACCGCCGGCGGCCAGCGCCACCCATACCAACGTGCTCGTCACCGTCTCGACGCCGGCCTGCGGATTGCGGAGGAACCCCAGTGCGTCGGGCCAGATCAGGCCGATCGAGCTCAGGATCAGCCCGGCTCCACCGATCGCGGTCGCCCACAGCAGCACCCGCCCGCGGTAGCGGTCGGCGAGGAAACCGAACACCAGGGAGACCGCGACGACCACGACGACGGCCAGCGGGATGCTTGCCTCGCCGGGGCTCAGGATCGCGTACAGCCGGGCGCCGATCAGTGCGCCGGTGATCATCCCGACGAAGAACGACGCGAACTTGAACACCAGGGTGACCAGGATCCAGCCGATCACGGCCGATCCGAGCGCGATCAGCAGCGAGGTCCAGACATCGGCGTGGAACACATCGGCCAGTAGCCAGCCCAACCCGAACCCGGACGCCAGGACCGCCACATGGATCGATCCCACGCCCAGGAAGCACAAGACGATGCCGACAACCAGAATCACCCAGCCGGACATGTCGGTCCCCTCCCCCGCGACTGCGTCCCCCGCAGGCTTCCTCGAGACCAACCTATGCCCGCCACCGTCGCCGCGTTTGCCGAGGTGAACCCGGTCACTGGGACGAACACCCCGGTTGGTGATCTCTGGTCGGAAGTCCCGGGGGTTGCCCTTGCGCCGTCGGGCGGCAGAGGTAGGTTCGAGTCACCCGGGTGTTCGGACCAGCAGCGTTGGATCCCACAAGGGTCGGACTGAATGGCGTTGAATCGGCCCGGGACCTGCACCATCGGGTGCGTGCCGGTCCGGGCGTCTGCGCCCTTGCCGGGCAAAATGAGGAGGAAACGTGGACATCGTCGTCAAAGGCCGCAATGTCGAGGTTCCCGAGCATTTCCGCGTCCATGTCGCCGAGAAACTCACCCGCTCCGAGCGGTACGACCCGAAGATCATCCGGGTGGACGTCGAGCTGTCCCACGAGACCAACCGGCGGCAGTCCAAGACATGCCAGCGCGTGCAGATCACGCTCGCCAGCCGGGGTCCCGCGGTGCGCGCCGAGGCCAGTGCCGAGACGTTCTATGCCGCGCTGGATTCGGCGGTGACGAAGTTGGAGGCCAGGCTGAGGCGTGCCGCCGACCGCCGGCACCACCGGCACCACGAACGCACCCCGATCGGCGCGGTGGCCACGCAGCCGGACGAGTTGTTGGACGGTGCCGCGGTCAACGACGGACCGGTCAGCGAGCGTCCGGTCGGGGACGGACCGGTCGGCGACGGCGCGGTCGACAGCCACTTGGAGGCAGCCGATGGTGCTACGGGCGCGTTCGGCGGCGATATCGGCGCTCTCGGCGATGTTGGGGCCGACCTGCTCTCCGACGAGGGCGGCGACGGGGGGGCGCCGGACGGTGGCCCCGGGCGAATCGTCCGGGTGAAAGACCACCCGGCGGATCCGATCACGGTGGACCAGGCGCTGTTCCAGATGGAGCTGGTCGGGCACGACTTCTATCTCTTCAACGACGCGGACACGCATCTGGCCTCGGTCGTCTACCGCCGCAAGGGATTCGACTACGGGCTGCTGCGCCTGGGCTAGGCGTACGTGCGCCGGACGGCGTGCGCTGCGACCAGGCCCGGGTCATGTTTGCGTCGGCCAGTTCGCCTTGTGCGCCTACCATGGGTCACGGCCAGGTTCGGAAAAGAGGCCTGCGCCATGACGAATGTGCCGGGGGCGGTTAATTTCTCCGGTGCGCCCGTCACCGGCTGCGCCGCGTTCGCGGTGTGGCACCTCTCGCCGCAGCCCGTGGCGAGGCCCGATCGACCGAGGGTGAGTTCGTGGTTCTTGGCAGACTGCTCCGCATGGGCGAGGCGAAGACGCTCAAGCGTCTGCGCGTCATCGCCGATCACATCA
>JADGOY010000392.1 GCA_017882715.1 Nakamurella sp.
CCTCCGCGCTGCACAGCGGCCAGACGGTACCGGACGGTGAGCGGTGGCACGGGTCTCCGGCGCAGCGCACGGAGGTGGACTACCTGCGGGTCGCGCCGGCTGATTGCGGCACGCTGCGCCGGGCCGGCTTCGGCGTCCTCACCCTGCTTGAGATGTTCTTCGTGTTCATCCCGCTGGCGGAGGGCGGCGTGTACATGCTGCTGGCCCAGGTGCCGTCGCTGGCCGCCCTGCTGGATCCGAGCGTGGATGCGATCACCACGCTCCAGTTCTACATCGACGCGCTGGTCCTGTCCCTTGTGCTTTTCTTCGGCCTTACGTTGGTTGGCCTGCTTTTCGTGTTCGTTGTCCCTCGCGTGTTGAATCTCTTCATCACGCCGGACAAGGTGTATCCGCTCTACGGCTTCCATTACGGGGTCCAGCATGCGATCACGCGCATGACCACCATCAAGTTCTTCACGCATCTTTTCGGTAACAGCTCCTACATCGTGAACTATTTGCGCGGCCTGGGGTATGACCTGGGTTCCCCGGTCGTGCAGACCGGGTCGAATTTCGGCGATGAGGTGGCGCACGAGAACCCTTACCTGAGCTCTGTCGGCAGCGGGACGATGGTCGCTGACGGGCTGTCGATCATCAATGCCGATTTCTCGAACACATCGTTCCGGGTGTCCCGTGTGTCGATCGGGCCACGCAACTTCCTCGGGAACAACATCGTCTATCCCTCGCAGGGCAGGACGGGCGACAACTGCCTGCTCGCGACGAAGGTGATGGTCCCGCTCGACGGGAAGATCCGCGAGGGGGTGGGCCTGCTGGGCTCGCCGTGCTTCGAGATTCCGCGATCGGTGGAGCGTGACAGCCGGTTCGACCATCTCCGGACCGGGGACGAGCAGCGCCGCCGTCTCGCCGCGAAGGACCGGTACAACATCCGGACCATGGGTGTCTTCCTGTTCGTCCGGTGGCTGCACGCCTTCCTGCTCACGGTGCTCGGCATGGCCTCCGTCGATTTTTACGATGCGTTCGCGCATGTGGCGATCGGCGCATTCTTCGCGCTCGGCCTCGTGGTCACCGCGGTCTACTTCGTGCTGGTGGAGCGTTGCTTCACGGCCTTCCGCGCGCTGCAACCGAGAATCTGCTCCATCTACGACCCGTACTTCTGGTGGCACGAACGTCTCTGGAAGGTGCCTGAAACACGGTCCCTCGACGTGTTCAACGGCACCCCGTTCAAGAACGTGATCCATCGGCTGCTGGGTGTTCGGCTCGGCAGCAGGGTCTTCGATGACGGCGTCTATTTGACCGAGCGGACGCTGGTGACCGTCGGGGACGACGCCACGCTCAATGCCGGGAGCAAGATCCAGTGCCACTCGCAGGAGGACGGCACCTTCAAGTCCGACCGTGTCACGATCGGTGCCGGTTGCACCCTGGGGGTCGGCGCCTTCGTCCACTACGGCGTGACGATGGGCGACGGCGCGGTGCTCGCCGCCGACTCCTTCCTCATGAAGGGCGAGGAAGTCCCACCGCTCGCACGGTGGGGGGGGAACCCGGCAGCGGAGACTGCCGGCTATCGGGCCGGCAGCGCCGCGGAACCGGTTCCCGCGCAGGCGGTCGGCCGCCATCGGGCCGATGACGCAGACACTCCCCAAACGCATGCCGTCGCCGCGGTGGTGCGCAACGGGCAGCTGGACGATGTCGATCGGCGGGCTCCACGAGCCGGCCGGCACCGCCCGCCCATAGGTGTACCGAGCAACGACGACCGCGGCGCGGCCCTGGTCGGCGCCAAGTAACCGCCCAGCAACACCCGTGGCGAACGGTGAATGGAGGGAAGACTCGATGGGAATGCAGGCGGATGCCGGTCGGGAGTTCTGGCGCGGTGTGCTCGTGGCCGGTGGGTTCACCGCGATCCCGCGGTGGACCCTGGATCCGGTGGCGGGCGTCGTGGAGCATGAGGCGACGGTCCCGGACGACCTGGTGGCGGCGTTGGGTCGGCTGGCGGACGAGCTGGCGGTGCCGCTGGGTTCGGTGCTGCTGGCCGCGCACGCCACGGTGCTCGCCGCGTTGTCCGGTGAGCGCGGGGTGGTGACCGGCTACGTCGCCGTAGGGGGCGGTCAACCGTTGCCGTGCCGGCTGACGATCGAGCCCGACTCGTGGCGGACGGTGCTGCTGGACACCCATCGGGTTGAGTCGGAACTGCTGTCGCACAAGGACTTTCCGGTCGATGAGCTCAGGCGCGAGCTGGACCTGAGCGGACCGTCGTTCGAGGCGGTGTTCGATCCGACCGGCGCCGGCGGTGATCTCGCCGAGCACACCGTGCTGTGGGTGGGAATCTCGCACCACGGCGGCCGACTCGTGCTGCGGCTGCGGTACCGGACCGACGTGCTCGACGCGGATTGCGCCGCCAGGATCGCCGGCTATCACCTGACCGCGCTCGCGCTGATCGCGGCCGATCCCGATGCTGATCATGGACGGCAGAGCCTGCTGTCTGCCGAGGAACTCCACTTCCAGCTTGACGGGCTCGGCGGACCTCGCCGGGAGCTGCCGGACCGCCGGGTGCACGAGTTGTTCGAGCAGCGGGTGGCGGTGCACCCGGACGCCGTCGCGGCCGTGCACGGCGACCGGCAGTGGACCTACCGGGAGCTCAACGTCCGTGCCAACCGGCTGGGACGAGCCCTGTTGGCGCGGGGGCTGCGCCGCGAAGGTGTCGTCGCGGTGGTGACCGAGCG
>JADGOY010000393.1 GCA_017882715.1 Nakamurella sp.
TACTCGGGCGAGATGATCATCTCCCGGGGTTGATGGCCGGCTCGCGGCGCTGACCGTTTCGGGGCGTAGGGGGAGCCGGACACCGACCTCCCGGACGGCCGGGCATGGTTGAACACTGTGCCGTTGCTGACCCCGTGGCGGGCTGCGATGTCATCTCGGGTGCCGGCGGGCCGACCGTCGGCGCCGTGGAAATCCAGCACGATCCGGACCCGGTGCAGATGCAGTGGTCCGAAGACCCGGTACGCCAGTTGGGAGACCACCACGGTGGGGGACACCCCGGGCAGCGGGACACCATCGCGCATCAGCGGACGGTACCCCGGGTCGCCGCGCGCACGCGGCTTCCCGCTCCGGGTGCGGGCGCCGGAGAGGACACGTCGCACAGCGGGTCATTGAATCGGCGCCGACGACAATTAACCCGGCAACCCCTTCTGGGTGGACGCTCAGGTGGGCGACGGCGGAGTTGCTTGATCCAGCCTGTCGGCGGCGTAGCGCAGGCACGCCAAGACGTCGTCAAGGACAAGCTGCGGGTAGTCGGTGACGACCTCGGACGGCAACTGGCCTTCGGCCAGGAGTCCGAGGATGGTGACGACCGGGTGTAAAGCGCGGATTTATTTGGCGGGCTTTCGCGGGGCTTTCTGGCGGGATCGAGGCCGCTCGCAATGCCTTCGTCAACAGGCACAACTCCGTGACCTGCACATATACCTTCTGACGTTGCACCGACCCCGCCATTTAATTCCGCGAATCCCCGCCACTTATCTCCGCGCCTGACAGCTCTACCAAACACTCGCAACCGCGGCGTGACACTTCAAACCTCACGAGTCAACTGAACTGGGCAGACCCTTCCTCATCGCGGCCATGTGAGTGCGTTGATTCGGTCCAGCGATCACGGTTCGCTGGGCCGAGGCCAGAGCCCAGGTCCGAGCCGGGCTACGACGTTATCTTCTTCCGTGCAGGGCAGGGCAGGGCACACGGGCGCAGGCTAGGCATGAGGGACCTTCGGCCCTACGCCGGGTCCTTCAAAAGGACTCAGTCTGGGGCTATGGGGACCAGGTCGGTTCCAGGGTCCCGGACGGCCGCGCCGGGTGACGTGTCCGCGGCCATCGAACGCTGGCTGGCCGACGCGATCATCACCGCAGAGCAAGCGACCCGTATGCGTGCCGACCTGCCCGAGCCGGCACCCTCAACGGGCTCGACATCGCGGGCGACGTCCTCAGTGATGCTGACATCGTCGTCGCGTACGGCAGTCCAGAGGAAATCTATCCAGGTTTGCCAGCCTTATGAATAGAGGAGAATGATGCAGACTGCACAAAAGATGGGCGGCATTGCCGCACTGATCGGGGCAGCAACAAACCTCCTGGGCGGTGTGGTGTATGCAACCTTGCTGCAACCCAAAGGTCTCGGATCCGAAGATGCTGATCCAGGCAAGAGCGTGGCTCTTCTTGCGGACAACGAGGGCGCCATGCGCGCATTTAACGAAATCATCTGGTTGGCCTTCGGCGTGTCTCTGGTCTTCCTGTCAATGGCGTTATACGAGCGTTTGAAGGCTGGTCCAGCTGTGCTGGCTCTGGCAGTGACCATCTTCACGCTGATCTGGGCCGTGCTGGTCATTGTGGTCGGCACACTCTCAATCAACGACTTGAGCACAGTCATCAGACTCCATGGCGAGAATCCGGCTCAAGCTGCAACGGTCTGGTTGACGCTCGACTCTGTGGAAACCGGTTTGGGCGCGGGCGGCGGGGAAACGATAGTTAGCGCCTTATGGTTTCTACTGCTGAGTTGGGCGGCCTTGCGGGCAAGGGCGCTGCCCAGGCTGCTGATCTACCTTGGCGTGGTGACCGGTGTAGCAGGCATCCTCTCGGTTCTGGCCTTGACTGACCTCCAAGCTGTTTACGGAGTGGGTCTCATCATCTGGTTCGCTTGGCTCGGGATCGTCATGCTGCGCAGGAGCCCTGTTTCAGCGGCGTAGAGACCCGCCACCGGGGCACGAAGGCTTGATGCCGCCCGGCTTGGTGTGAGACCGCTTGATGCGGGACCGCTTGGTGTGGGACCGCTTGGTGCGGAGTAGCGGTCGCGGGTCGATCCAGAAGAGCACCCTGGCCACCAGCGGTTTCTGGGCGTCCAGGATCGAGCGCAGTTCGGACTCCAGGTCCCAGGCACGGGTCACGGTGTCTTCGTCGGGCCCGACCGCCGCGAACATCTCCGGGTAGCTCCCGGCCAGCACCGCGGCCATCGCCCCTCCGGCCGAAAGCCCCGCGACATGCACCCGGGTCGGGTCGACCGCGTAGTCACCGATCACCTGCCGGATGAAGTCGGCCAGGGCAGCATCAACGTCCAGGAATTAGCCCGCTGTCGACGATGTGACGGCGGCCATTCGGATCGACCCTGCCGACGAGCAGGGTGAGCAGCGGCATCGACTGACTCGAACTGCTCGTCCATCAGCGCCTGATCCAACCAAGCTGAGGGTGACCGGAGCGGGGTGATCCTGCTGGATCCGGTTGGATGGAGAGTGGGTCCGGGCTGCCGGCCCGGTCTCGGGCGCGTCGATGTCGACGGCTCGGGAGGGCCAGACTTGTGGGTGAGTTCCCTCGAACTGGGACGAAGGGTGGCCGCCCGCAGCTTCATCGGCTCGTTCACTGGCGCGGGCCGCCAACCTCGCTATCGAGCCCCTGGTGAATCAGCGCCAGCGTCCGGCTCGTCACCCGCCGCCGCGAC
>JADGOY010000171.1 GCA_017882715.1 Nakamurella sp.
CCGGCCGTGGCACTGCACGGGCTGGGCGGCAGTACCGAGCAAAACCTGCCTGCCCTTGAAGCGGTGGCGACGTACTACGGATTGCGGACGTACGCGATCGATCTGCCCAATCATGGCCGCAGCGGCAAAGTCGGGATTCTCCACTTCCAGGTGAGGCATTTTGCGGATCTCATCCTGGAGGCCGTGAGGGCACTCGAGATCGAGCCGACGGTCATTTTCGGCCATTCCTTCGGCGGCCAGCTGGCCGCCTTGGTGGCGGAAGGTATGTCGGCCGACTCACTCCAGCCTATTTTCATCAATCCGGCGCTGGGCACACCGTGGGACCTCAAGTTGCGCCTGTGCTGGCAGCGGCCGTGGCGGTTTCTCAAGCTCATCGAGGAACTCGGCTACGACGACGCCAATGTTGCCCGGGGCGAGCTGTATCACGCGGGTCGTCTGCTGCGTTCTGTCGTGGACATGGTCCTCGACCGCGACCTCCGGCCTTTCCGGCGGCTCCAGGCCACGATGGCGCTGCTACTGAACCGCGACACGGCCAGTATTCTCAGCCGCCTCATGAATCGGGGCATGCGGCCGATCATTGTTCAAGGCGTACTCGACCAGTCCACCCCGGCCGGTGACAACGCCCACTTTGTGGACGGTTTCCACAGCTGGCTTCAGGAAACCAGCGGCCCGCAGGCGCTGCTGGCGGCACTGAACAAGGTATTCCCCGGGCCACTCTCAATCTGAGCGGCCCGAGCACAAGGGGCCTTCGCACGCCGTATACGCATACGACCGCCCTAAACATGTATTCCTCGAAAACGGCGAAACTGTCCGGAAAATGGGAACCCGAGCAGGTCGAACGGGACGCGGCCTGGGAGATGTACGTCGATGTAGTCACCCGGATCTCGGTGATGCCGCTGGCGCCCGGTCAAGGCATTTTGCGCGAGGCATTGAACCTTGAACTCGCTGTACCAAATGTTCGGGGTGACCAGGGAGATCATCCGCCGGCACCGTGACCCCGAGCATCGACCGCACCTACCCGCTGGACTAGGTGCCCGCGGCCATGCGGCACCTCGAAGCGGGCACGGTCAAGGGAAAGATCGCGATCACTATCTGAGCCTCCGCCGATGCCGCCGATCCGGCGAAGGTGTGCTGCGCCAACAGATTCCATCAAGTCCTCACTGGCCCCGTCATTTCGACACGGCTGGTCCCCACCATGCCGGAAAGGCACAACACCATGATCGAAGTGGAAGATCTCAGCAAGCGGTACGGCACCAAGTTGGCGGTCGACGGGTTGAGCTTCGTCGTCCAACCCGGAATCGTCACCGGGTTCCTCGGCCCGAACGGTGCCGGGAAATCCACCACCATGCGGATGATCGCCGGGCTCGACCAACCCACCAGCGGCCGGGTGATCGTCAATGGCGGGGACTACCGGTCCGCCGCCGCCCCGATGGCAGAGCTCGGGGTGCTGCTCGAAGCCAAGGCGGTGCATACCGGCCGATCAGCCCGGAACCACCTCATCGCCCTGGCCCAGACCAACGGCATCACAACGCGACGGGTAGATGAGGTGATCGACATCGTCGGCCTGCAGGAGGTCGCCGGCAAACGGGTCGGGGGGTTCTCCCTCGGGATGGGGCAACGCCTGGGCGTGGCGTCGGCGTTGCTGGGCAACCCGCAGACCGTCGTGCTCGACGAGCCGGTCAACGGACTGGACCCCGAAGGTGTGCTCTGGATGCGCACCATGCTCAAAGATCTGGCCGCCGACGGGCACACCGTCTTCGTGTCCTCCCACCTCATGAGCGAAATGGCCCAAACCGCAACCCGTGTTGTTGTTGTCGGCCGCGGCCGGCTGATCGCCGACACCACCGTCGACGAGTTCATCGCTCAGGCGTCCCACCACGCCGTCACCGTCCGCACCCCCGAAACAGCCCGGCTCGGGGACCTGCTGCAGGCCCCGGACGTCACCGTGACCACCGCGCAGCCCGACGTGCTGGAGATCGACGGCCTGACCGCCGAACACATCGGCACCATCGCCTGGCAGAACCAGATCCCCATCTTTGAACTGACCGTGCAACAGGCCTCCCTGGAAGAAGCATTCATGACCCTGACCAGCGACTCCGTCGAATACCGCTCCACCGACACCACCAGCACCGCAACGACTGCGGCGGTGGCGGCATGACACCCACCCTGACACCAACCAGCAACGACCTCGGCACCCAGTTGCGGGTCACCCAGGCCCGCGTCCTGTTGTCCGAGTGGACCAAATTCCGCTCCCTGCGGTCCACCGTCTCCACCTTGCTGATCGCCGTGGCGTTGATGATCGGTCTCGGGGCCATGTTCGCGGCCATCACCGCGAGCCAAACCACCGGTTTCGAGCCGGGCGCGACCGCGATTTCCACTTCGCTGACGGGCACGTTCTTCGCGCAGCTCGCTGTCGGTGTCCTGGGGGTGCTGTTGATCACCGGTGAGTACAGCACCGGGATGATCCGCTCGTCCCTGACGGTGGTGCCGAGCCGGCTGCCCATGTTGTGGGCCAAGTTGACGGTGTTCGCCGGCACAGTGTTTCTCACGATGCTGGCCGGCAGCTTCACGTCATTCTTCCTCGGTCAGGCACTCCTCGGCGACCAGCTCAGCGCGTCGCTGTCCGACCCGGGAGCGCTGCGTTCGGTCCTGGGCGCGGCCCTGTATCTCACGGTGGCCGGCCTCACTGCCATTGCGTTGGGTGCATTGCTGCGGAACACTGCCGCCGCGATCACCACCTTCGTCGCAGTGTTCTTCGTGATCCCGCCACTGACAAACCTGCTGCCAATGTCTTTGACCGACCACTTCGTGCAATACCTGCCCTCCAACGCCGGCGCCGTGTTGCTCGACGGAACATTCGGTGTCGCCCACCCCTTGACCCCGTGGACCGGGTTCACCGTGATGTGCGGATACGCGGTCGTCCTGATCGGGTTCGCCGCCTGGCGGCTCCGCCGCGTCGACGCCTGACCTGGGCCGACTGCTGCACGGAGATCAACACCGGGATCGGTTGTCCCGGTGTTGATCTCGTCGTTCGTTCATTTCGCCCGTGACCCGCTGGGCGCCAACCGTCACACGCTGAGTGGTACTAGGCCTTGGATAGCCCGTGCCGTCACAGCTGGTTACTGACGGGGCGGGTCGCCTCCGGGCGCCAAGGATCGCCCTTCTTGACGACGTACTGCCTGAATACATAACGCCAGGGAAGGACGGCGAGCACGATTACGACCCACAGGCAGGCATAAAATACGTTCAACGTTGCCGGGTCAATGTGGTCGGCGGTCAACAGTGGTATTGCGATCACGGTCAGCCAGATGAGTTTCCAGCTGATTTCGAAAAGCAGGATAGGCAGCATCTTGATCGGGTAGCGAAGCCCGAGGAACGACAGCAGTGACAGCGCCACCAGCATGCACGTCTCCACGCCCTCGAACAGGGGCCATGGCCCGTCATGGTTGATGATGAGCGGCCATTTCGTTGCGGCGAGTCCGACGGCTATCACCAGATAGCCAAACCGCAGGAGGTAGAGGCGCAGAAGTGACAACTGGGCGAGTGCGGTGGTGCCGTTCCGGTCGTTGCGCTGCAGCTTTGTTTCCGCTGTGGGACTGCTCATGACGGTTCTCCTTGGTGTCGTTTCGCGGTGCGGTGACCCGTCACCGGGGCCTTGCGACAGCTCGTGCTGATCGCGGTTGCGCTGATCATGGTTCAAGCCTGGCCGCCGGGGACGGCTCGGCACATCGGCCGGCGGGCTACGGTCGCTCGACGCAAAGGTGCTCCGCGCCCGCAACTGGGACCGCCTTTCGTTTCGGTCGGGTACGACTTTCGTCGGTGTCCCGCCGGTGCGCCGGCCTCTACGCTCAGGGGATGACCGGGCCACGCAGGTTCCCGGCCGAACAGCCGGCGCCGCCGTCGCTGCTGGCACCGGTCGATCCAGCCCCGGTCGGTCCGCGGACCGGCCGCGATAAGGTCCTGGACGCCGCCGGGTGCTCCCTCGCCGCCGCGCTCGGGGCACTCTTCCTGATCCCGACGCTCAAGGACAGCGCCGGCCCGCTGTCGACCCCGCAGCTCATCGTCGACATCGGTTGCGGATCACTGGCCTGCCTCGCGCTGTGGTGGCGGCGGCGCTGGCCCCTCGGCATTGCGCTGATCTGTGCCGTGTTGGGGGCGGCCTCGATCTCGGCCACCCCCGCCGGGCTCCTCGCGCTGTTCTCCCTCGCCGTGCACCGCAACGCCAGGCAGGCGCTGCTCGTCGCCGCACTGTGGATCCCGTGCCTGCTGGTCTTCGCCGTCTACAGCCCCACCACCGACGCGCTCTCGGTGGTCCTGCTGGTCACCCCGCTCGCGTTCGCGGCCACCGCCTGGGGAATGTTCATCCGAGCCCGACGCCAGCTTCTCCTCACGCTGCGCGAGCGTGCCCTGCGTGCCGAGGACGCGCAGCGACTGCACGCCGACCGGATCCGGCTGGCCGAGCGCACCCGGATCGCGCGGGAAATGCACGACGTGCTCGGCCACCGGATTTCGCTGCTGGCGCTGCACGCCGGTGCGCTGGCATTCCAGCCGGACCTGCCACCGGACGTGCGGGAAACCGCCGAGCTGATGCGCTCGACAGCCCGCCAAGCACTTGAGGAGTTGCGTGCCGTGATCGGAGTGCTTCGCGATGAGCCGGGCCAGGAGTCGGCACCGGGAGCTCCGCAGCCAACACTGTCGGACATCGCGCGGCTGGTCGAGGAGACCAGGCGGGCTGGCGCGAAGATCGACCTCGAGATGCGGGTGGAACACCCGGAGGCCGCGCCCAGTGCGCTGGGACGCGATGCCTATCGCATCGTGCAGGAGGCGCTCACCAACATTCGCAAGCACGCCCGCGGTACGGCGGGAGGGGTACGGGTCACCGGGTCGGCAGATCAAGGCCTGCGGGTCAGCGTTCGCAACCGCCTGCCTATCCAAAGCTATGCCGATCCGGCGCTGCCGGGTTCGGGCGCCGGGCTGATCGGCCTGCAGGAGCGGGTCACCCTCGCGGGCGGCACCCTGGTGCACGGCCCTGACGGTGCAGGCGACTTCGTGGTGGAGGCAGTGTTGCCATGGTGAACGTGCGGGTCTTGCTGGTCGACGACGACGCGCTGGTCCGCGCCGGACTGCGGATGATCCTGTCCGCGGTCGGGGACCTGCAGGTCGTGGGCGAGGCGGACGACGGCGCTCGGGCGGTGGCCGCGGTCCGCGCGCACCGGCCGGACGTCGTGCTGATGGACATCCGAATGCCCGAAATGGATGGCATCGCCGCGACCGCCGCGCTGCGGCGGCTCGACGCACCCCCAAAGGTGATCGTGCTGACCACGTTTCAAGCCGACGAGCAAGTGATGAGCGCCTTACGCGCCGGCGCGGACGGGTTCCTGCTCAAGGACACCCCACCCGCGGAGATCGTGAACGCCGTGCGCCTGGTCGCCTCGGGCGATGCGATGCTCTCACCGTCGGTCACCCGCACCCTGCTCTCCCACTTCGGCGATGCCAAGGCCACCGAGCGCCGCCGCGCCGCCGCGCAAAGACTGTCCACACTCACCGATCGCGAGCGTCAGGTCGCGGTCGCGGTCGCCTCCGGCGCCTCCAACGCGCAGGTCGGCACTTCACTGTTCCTGAGCGAGGCGACGGTCAAGGCGCACGTCTCGCGCCTGTTCACCAAACTCGACGTCGCCAACCGGGTGCAAATCGCCATCGTCGTGCACGACGCCGACCAGTCCTGACACGTGCCGAACACCTCGTCGCCCACAGCGAACCTGGTCACCGCCGAGCCGATCGCGACGACGGTGCCGGCGACGTCCACGCCGGGCACCCGGTTCTCCGGCCTGCGGAAGCCGAACCCCATGACCCGCATCAGGTATGGCCTGCCCGTCATGAGATGCCATGTCCCCCGATCCAGTCCGGCAGCGCGCACCTGTACCAGTACCTCGTGGTCGGCGATGTCGGGTCGGGTGATCCGTGCCGACCGAAGCGCCTCGGCGGGGCCGTAACGGTCCTGCACGATCGCCTGCATCGTCGCCGCCGCCAACAGCTGCCGGGCCCCATCACGGACCAACTCATCCAACAACGACCCCGACGAATCAGCCGCAGACTTCTCCGATCCTTCCTGACCAACTACCTTCAACACGGGCGTACCCTTCCGACCGGCGTTGCCGCGCCGGCCTTGCTTGAGGAACCTGACGGGACATCGGGAAGGTACGCCCTCCGGGCGCCTCAACCCGAGATTTCGCATCCACAGGTTTCAAGCCGGGAATGGTGTTCCATTACCTGGACCTTCGGAGGAATGCGGACAACCACGGTCGCCGGTCGAGGTGCGCTCTGCTTGGTCGCGCGACGCGGCACCGATCGACCGGTATCGACTCTCTAAGCGCCGGAATAGCGGCGCATAGCCGTCGGTGTCGGTGTGGTCGGCTGTACTGAAGCCCGCCACCGCAGCATGACCCCGGCAGGGGAGGAACACCCGATGATCACCGCCACCACCGATGTTCCCGCCTGGCTGCGCCGCTCCGACCAGGCCGTGACCTGGGCCCGCACCATGCTCACCCCCCGCCGCGCCGTCGTCATCGACTGCGAGACAACAGATCTGCCAGGGGGCGTATGTGAGGTCGCCGTCGTGGACACCACCGGCAGGATCCTGCTCAATTCCCTTGTGAACCCTGGCCGTCCGATCTCTCCTGAAGCCCAACGTGTGCACAACATCAGTGACCAAATGGTCCACGGCGCGCCAGGATTCACCGAGGTTTTCGCGGAGATCCTCCGTGTTACGGCCGACCGGCGGGTCCTGGCATATAACGCGCCGTTCGACCGGGAATGTTTGCTGGCGGACTCGCAACGACACAGCAGAGATCCCGAGCACCTCGACGACCCCGACACCTGGGGCTGCATCATGCGCGCCAGATCAGCATGGGTCGGCACACCGGACCACTTCTACCCGCTCGGTGCTGCACACCGGGCCGTCGGCGATGCAATCGCAGCGTTAACCGTGTTGCAGACAATTGCCATCGACTCCGGACTCCATCCATGACGGCGTCACCGTCAGTCCCCGCCGCCGTAACGCCGATCTCGGGCAGCCGTCAGGTCACATCCCTTCAATGCCTGACCATTTCGTGCGCCGTGTGCGATCTGGCTGCCTGGGAGGAGTACGTCGTCCATTTCCACAGCGAACGTGACCTGTGGGAATGGATATCGGGAGAGGGCTGGACCGTCCGCCGCGACGACATAGTGCTCTGCCCGACCCATTCTGCCGACGCCGACTGCGCCGAGAACGGTCACGCCTGGGACGACTGGTACGCGCTCACCAGCGACCCGGAAACTGAGTACCGGTACTGCGAACACTGCTCCGCCGGTGAAGAGCGGCGAATCGGCCGGCAACGGCACCCCTGTCCTTCATCCGGCTCCACGCGAGCACATCCAACCCAAGCCTGACCCCGGACAGGAGGCCACCGTGAGCCGCACCCGCCGCACCGACCTTCCAGACACCAACTGGGCAACCAGCGCGTTGTGCGCCGACATGCCCGCCGAGATCTTCGACGCGGTCGGCGATCGCGTACAGACCGCGAAGGCCGCCTGCGCCCATTGCCCCGTCACCCGACAGTGCTTGCGCTGGGCTGTATCCCACGAGGTGGAGGACGAGATCTGGGGCGCCCGAACTCCCCGCGAGCGACGACGCCTCAGCATGGCCTTCGTGCTCGAGCCGCCCGACACAGACACATCTATGACGGACAAGCCTCAGTCCACCGTGGCGCCGATCTCGGCGGTTGTACCGGTGGAATTGACGAGTTGCCCCCTAAGCGAGCCCGCCACTCCGGTCGCAGCATCCACTGACCGTCCCAAGAGGAACCAGCCACCGCGCGAGCCCCCACCGTCCATTCGGATACCCAAGACGCGCACCAAGGCGCCGGCCGAATGCGGAACCGAGGCCGGGTACAAACGACACCGCAGACTCGGCGAAGAGAGCTGCGCGGACTGCCGCAGGGCGGTCCGGGCCGCCCAGGAAGACCGAGCCGCCCGGCACGCGGCCGGTGTCCCCGTCGCGACCCGAGCCAAGGTTGCACCCTGCGGAACACCCGCCGGCTACAGCCGACACCGTAATCACCGGGAAGATCCCTGCGCCGCCTGCCGCAAAGCGAACAACGAGTACCTGCAGGCCTACCGCACCGCAACCCGATCGGAAGCCTCATGAGACCGCCGCGGTCCTGGGCACCCTCGGCGATTCAAGGCGAGCCGCCCGGGATTCCGCCACCGTTTTGGGTGTGAGAGGGCAGGGCACATCGTGACGGGGGTAACGCGCTGTAACTATCCACGGCTGAGCTGGGCGAATATGGATTTCACGGCAGTAGGCATTAGCCTGCTGCCG
>JADGOY010000394.1 GCA_017882715.1 Nakamurella sp.
ACCCTGCAGCGCCGGGGGCAGGACTGGTACTGCTCGGTGTGCGGGCCGCGGCGTGAGCCGTGCACGGGTTGCGGCAAGACCCGGCCGATCTGTTACCGCGACCGTGACGGCGGGCCTCGCTGCGCCCACTGCCCACCCGGAGACGGCCAGGATCCCACGCAACTGGTGGTCGACATCGTCGCGGCGGTGGACCCCACGATCCCCGCGGACACGGTCGCCGCCGCGGCCCTGGCCGCCGCCGGCCGGACCGGTCAACGTCTGCAGCTGGCGTGGGCGCTGCAAGACGCCCCCGAACTGCTCACCGGAGCGGGCGCGAGGGCACCGGTCCCGTCGGTGCTCCGGCTGATCGACATTCTCTGCCAGGCCGGGGCGGTGCACATCCGGCGGCCGGCCTGCCCGCGCTGCGGGCGGGTGATCACGCTGGTCAGGCCCCGCGACGGGATACGTCTGTGCCGCAACTGCCTGGCCAAGTCCAAGGCCGAACCATGCTCGCGCTGCGGAGCCGTCCGGGAACCCGCCGCCCGCGACGAACACCACCGGCCGCTGTGTCCGCACTGCCTGATCACCGACCCCGCCAACCAGGAGACCTGCACCGGCTGCGGCCGCCGCCGGCCGGTGACCGTCCGCACCCCCGACGGGCCGCTCTGCTCGACCTGCCGGCCCTGGCCGGTCCTGACGTGCACGATCTGCGGAAAACCCGGCCCCTGCGGGATCTCCCAGGCCACCGGTATGCCGTGGTGCCGGGCCTGCCAACAACGGTCCGCCCGCTGCGCCGGCTGCGGACAGGTCCGGGCAATCCGCGGCGGCACCATCGACGCCCCGCTGTGCTCCACCTGCACCCGCCCCGACCCCGAGTTCTGGCGCAGCTGCCCGACCTGCGGGCAGCCAGGCCGAATCCATGCCGGTACGTGCGCCCGCTGCACCGTGGACCAACGGTTGCGGGAACTGCTCAACGACGACACCGGCCAGATCCCCCCGCAACTACGGGACCTCCACCAGGCCCTCACCACGACCGGCCGGCCCCGCACCGTCGCGACCTGGCTGGACCGCAGCGCCGCACCGGGAATCCTGCGTGACCTCCGGGCCGGCACCGGCCCACTGACCCACCACACCCTGGACGCGCTGCCGCCCGGGAAAACCGTCGAACACCTGCGTGGTGTCCTGGTCGCCACCGGAACGCTGCCCGCGCGAGATGAGCAGATGACCCGGCTGGAACACTGGATCACCCGCACCATCGACGACCGGCCCGATCCCGACGAGCAGCAACTGTTGCACCGCTACGCCATCTGGCATCTGCTGCGCCGGCTCCGGCACCGGCTGGGCGATCAACCCGCCACCCACGGTCAGGCCGTCGTCGTCAAACAGCACGTCAAGGGCGCCCTCGCGCTGCTCGACTGGCTCACCGCCCACGACCTCACCCTGGCCACCGCCCGGCAGGGCGACCTGGACACCTGGATCACCAGCAAAGAAGCCACCCACCGCCGCGACGCCGGACACTTCGTCCGCTGGGCCCAGAAACAAAAGCTGACCGGCCTGGAACTCCCCGCCACCAAATGGGGCGGCCCGACCGGTGTCATAGACACCGAAACCCGTTGGGAACAAGCACGTTGGCTGCTCAACGACACCACCCTGAACACCGCCGACCGGGTCGCCGGTCTGCTCGTCCTGCTCTACGCCCAATGGCCCGCCACGATCAGCCGCCTCACCCTGGACCACATCGACGCCGATGACCAAGCAGTGCGACTCCGGCTCGGCCCGCAACCCGTCGTCTTGCCCGAACCACTCGCAACCCTCGTCCGCGAACTCCTCGCCACCCGACACGGCCACGCCACCATCGGCGCCCCGACCACCTGCCAGTGGCTGTTCCCCGGCGGACAACCCGGACAACCCATCAGCGCCTACCAACTCGCCCAACGACTCCGACAACTCGGCCTGCACTCCGGGAAATCCCGCTCCACCGCGCTTTTCCAACTGGCCACCGACCTGCCCGCCGCGATCCTGTCCCGCATGCTCGGCATCCACATCACCGTCGCCGTCTCCTGGCAACGCGCCTCCAGCGGTGACTGGACCAACTACGCAGCCGACGTCGCCAGACGAACCCCCACCCACACAGGGCACCGATGACTGCTGCGACACACCCATTCAGACAGTTCCAATATCCGACGTCGCCAGAGAAAATCGCCGACCGCACCGTCGCCGACGAATACTTCGCCGTCTCCGAAAAGGTCGAAGCCCTCTACGACCGCAGCCAACACCTCCCGGCCACCGCCGAAGGCACAGAAATGCTCAAACTGCGCCGCGAAATGCACTCCCGAATGCTCGGCAACGGCCACTGCGCCCGCCCCGTCGAAATGGACTGCCACTTCGAGTCGATCTGCGAATCATGCACATTCTTCGTCACCACCATCGAATTCCGACCCACCCTACAACGCCAACGCGACGACGCCGCAGCCAAAGGACAAGTCGGCCGGAAGAAAATATTCGACGGACTCCTCGACCGCCTCAACGACGAAGCCTCCTGAACCAACCTTCAAACCCATTCTCCAGACAGCGGGAAACTCGTCACGAAAATCTCCGCGGAGGACTTGACACCGATCACCCACATAACGGTAGGCGATCTCGTCGATCCCGATCCTGCGCAGCCCGTCCAGCTGATCGGTCTTGCCGGTCAGGTCGGCCACCACCCGCGCCACGATGCCCGTGAC
>JADGOY010000172.1 GCA_017882715.1 Nakamurella sp.
CACGACCCCCTTGCGGACCTGTCCCTTGCCCAATTGGTTGAGGAATTCGCTGCGCACCTCTGACTGGGTCTGCTCGAGCCACTGCCGACGGGACAGCACGACGTTGTTGCGGTTCTTGTCCAGCTCGATGATCTTGGCGTCCAACTGACGGCCGACGTACGGCTGCAGGTCGCGGACCCGGCGCATCTCGACGAGCGAGGCGGGCAGGAAGCCACGAAGACCGATGTCAAGGATCAGGCCGCCCTTGACGACCTCGATGACGGTGCCGGAGACGACACCGTCCTCTTCCTTGATCTTCTCGATCGTGCCCCACGCGCGCTCGTACTGGGCGCGCTTCTTGGACAGGATGAGGCGGCCTTCCTTGTCCTCCTTCTGGAGAACGAGGGCCTCGACGTGCTCGCCGATCTCGACGACCTCGCTGGGGTCGACGTCGTGCTTGATGGACAGCTCGCGTGAGGGGATGACGCCCTCGGTCTTGTAGCCGATGTCGAGCAGGACCTCGTCGCGGTCGACCTTGACGATGGTGCCCTCGACGATGTCGCCATCGTTGAAGTACTTGATGGTCTGGTCGATGGCAGCGAGGAAATCCTCAGCCGTCCCGATGTCGTTGATGGCGACCTGTGGGGCGGTGGTGGTAGGGGTGGACATGTGGTTGGGTGCTCCGGGAGTGGGATAGATCAGAATGTCAATGGCCGACTGAACGGGTCCATTTCGATTCGGTACGGGCGGCACGCAGCGGGCCGGTTTCGTCCGGAGGACAGTCAGCACCGCCCGAGTGCTGGGCGAGGCATGTGATTGATCGACTGGACGAGTGCGGCCTGCTCCATTCCGAGACAGCACAGACCCACAGCGCAGCGCCAAGCCTACGGCATCACCACCCGAACGGGTAAATGCCCTGGGTGCGAGGATGTCGCCGTGACATTGCAGGCCGGTCAGGGCTCGGCGCCGGGCCGCGGGGACCCGTTGGGCCCGGCTGGGCGCCCGGTGATCGGTACCGTCGCCGGCGCGGCGACTGCCCCGCCGATCGGCCCCACCCGACCCCGGCGGCGCGGCGCCGACCAGTCCGTCTCGCGGGCGGCGAACCAGCGCTGGTGGGACGCCGACGCCGACGCCTATCACGCAGAACACGGCGAATTCCTGGGTGACGCCGACCTGGTGTGGTGCCCGGAGAACCTGCGCGAGTCCGACGTCAGGCTGCTCGGTGACGTCTCCGGCCGGCGGATCCTCGAGGTCGGCTGCGGGTCGGCCCCCTGCTCGCGCTACCTGGCGCGGCAGGGCGCTGTCGTGGTCGCCTTCGACCTGTCCACCGGCATGCTCGCCCACGCCCGTGCCGCTGCGCTGCGCACCGGTACCGTGGTCCCCCTCGTCCAGGCCGACGTCTGTGAGCTGCCGTTCCAGGACTCCAGTTTCGACACGGTGTTCTCCGCCTTCGGCGCGATCCCGTTCGTCGCCGACTCCGCGGGGGCGATGCGCCAGGTGGCGCGGGTGCTGCGGCCCGGCGGCCGATGGGTGTTCTCGGCGACGCATCCCATGCGGTGGGCGTTCCCCGACGATCCCGGGCCGGCGGGGCTGACCGCGATCCAGTCGTATTTCGACCGGTCGCCGTATGTGGAGGTGGACGAGGCCGGGGTGCCGGCGTACGTCGAGCACCACCGGACCATGGGTGACCGGATCCGGGAGATCATCGGGGCCGGCCTGCTCCTGCTGAACGTGTTGGAACCCGAGTGGCCGGAGGGTTTCACCGGAACGTGGGGGCAGTGGTCGCCGCTGCGCGGCGAGATATTCCCCGGGACGGCAATCTATGTGACTCAGCGTCCGCAGTGAGCTGCGGTCATGGGGTTGCACCAACCGCTCATGTTCATCAGGCGGGGACTCCGGAGAGCGTGGCACCCGATGCGGTCCCCGAACGCTGATCACGCGACGGCCGCAGACGCCGCAGCCGCGCTCGCCGCACCGGTCCCGCGCGGGACCGGTGCGCGCGATGGGCTGGCCGCGCGATGGGCTGGCCGCGCGATGGGAAGGCCGCGCGATGGGCTGTGCCTGTTAGGCCCCTGCTAGGACCTGCTGGGGCCCTGCGCTCCCCCGGTCGGCGGGTAGCCGGGACCCTGCGGGCCCTGCGCTCCCTCAGCCGGCGGGTGGCCGGCACCCTGCGGGCTGGGACCGCGCTGGATCTGGCTCGCCCAGCCCCGCAATTCCCGGAGTTCCCGCTGAATCGGCCACTCCTTGTAGGCGAACACGAGCAACATCACGATGTTCAACAGGGGCACGAACATCACCAGCACCCACCACCCGGAGTAGCCCGCACGCCGGATGATCTGGATGTAGGCGACGAAGAAGATCACCGCCAGGAGCAGGCCTACCACGCCCAACCCGAAGGCCGCGAACGGCGACAGGTTGCTGATCGTGTACGACGTGTCGGTGTTCATCATCACGATGGCCGCCTCGGGTGGAAGTTGTCCGGCACCGGCAGGAAAGCCGACCGTGCACGGAGCGTAACGCCCGCGCCCCGTGCTGGGCGCGCCGGCGGACGGTCGCGTCGACCACATTCCGAGCAAAGTGGCACCACCCGGGCGCGTCGATGACGGGCCGGACCCGCGAACCCAGCCCGGCCGCATCGGCGGTCCCGACCGGATCGGCGGTCTCCCGGCCAGTGTCTGGCCGGATCGGCCTCGGGTGGCCGCGCCCGGTCCGGCTCAGTGCGCCGCCGCGTCCCAGTTCACCCCGGCCCCGACGGACACCTCGAGGGGAACAGCCAGCGGGTACGCCCCGGACATCTCCTCCCGCAGGACGGCCGTCATCGCCTCCTGCTCTCCCGCGACCACCTCGCACACCAGCTCGTCGTGCACCTGCAGCAGCATCCGGGACCGCAGACCGTCCGCCTCGATCCGCCGCTGCACGCCCAGCATGGCCACCTTGATGATGTCGGCCGCGCTGCCCTGAATGGGCGCGTTCAGCGCGATCCGCTCGGCCATTTCACGCTTCTGCCGGTTGTCGCTGGTCAGGTCGGGAACGTAGCGCCGCCGCCCGAACACCGTCTCGGTGTAGCCGTCGGCCCGCGCACGGTCCACGGTGCGTCGGAGGTAGTCGCGCACGCCGCCGAACCGCGCGAAGTACGCCTCCATCTGCTCCTTGGCGTCGTCGACGGAGATCTTCAGTTGTCCCGAGAGTCCGAAGGCGGAGAGCCCGTAGGCCAGCCCGTAGGACATCGCCTTGATGCGTCGACGCAGCTCCGGCGTCACCTCCGCGGCAGGCACCCCGAACGCCCTGACCGCGACGGCGGTGTGCAGGTCCTCGCCCGAGTTGAACGCGTCGATCAGCGCGGCGTCCTCGGAAAGTGTTGCCATGATACGCATTTCAATTTGCGAGTAGTCGGCCGTCAACAGCATCTCGGCTCTGGGCCCGGCGATGAACGCCCGGCGGATCAGCCGGCCTTCGTCGGTGCGGATCGGGATGTTCTGCAGATTCGGCTCGGTGCTGGACAGCCGACCGGTCGCCGCGACCGTCTGCTGGTAGGTGGTGTGGATGCGGCCGTCGTCACTGACCGCCTTGCGCAGCCCCTCGACGGTGGTCTTGAGCCGGGTGACGTCGCGATGGCGGAGCAGGTACGTCAGGAACGGATGCTGATGCCCGGTCTGCTCGTTCAGGCTGACCAGCGCGTCGGCGTCGGTGGTGTACCCGGTCTTGGTGCGCTTCGTCTTGGGCATTCCCAGTTCGTCGAACAGCACCACCTGGAGCTGCTTGGGCGAACCCAGATTCACCTCGCGGCCGATCGCGGCATAGGCCAGGTTCGCGGCCGCGGTGGCCTCGGCGGCGAACGTCGACTGCAGATCATCGAGGTAGTCGACGTCGACAGCGATCCCGTCGCGTTCCATGATGCCCAGCACGGTCATCACCGGCAGTTCCATGTCCGCCAGCAACGAGGTCTGCCCCAGCGAATCCAGATGCTTCTCCAGAGCCTCGGCAAGGTCGATGACGGCCCTGGCCTTGATCATGTCGCGGGCGTCGGCGGATGCGGCCGGATCGGCGGCGGCCGTGCCGTCGACGTCCGTCAGCAACAGCTGCCCCTCCGGTGTCGCCTGTTCGGGATCCAGGGTGCGGTGCAGGTAGCGCTGCACCAGGTCGCCGAGGTCGAAGGTGCGCTGGCCGGGCAGCGCGAGGTATGCCGCCAGGATCGTGTCGCTGGCGATGCCGTCCACCGGCCATCCGCGCGTGGTCAGCGCGTTGACCGCCTGTTTGAGGTCGTGCCCGACCTTGGTGGGCGTCGGATCGGCCAACCAGGCGGCGAGCGCCGTGTCGTCCTCCGGGCTGTTGGCCGTAACGTCGACCACCGCCGCCTCGCCGTCCGCCGACGCGAGCGCGAGGGTGTGCACGTCACCGCCCCCCGGGGCCCAGACGCCGCGCACTGCCAGGCCGACCCGGCGACCGGCGGCGTGTTCGGAAAGCCAGGCGCCGACCGTGCCGGGCGCGAGCCGGGCACCGGCCACCTCGAACCCCTCGGTGCTGGTCTCGTCGGCCTGCTCGAAGATCTCCAGCAGTCGCTCCCGCAGCACCTTGAACTGCAGGTCGTCGAAGATCCGGTGCACCGCTTCGCGGTCGTAGGGCAGCACCTCGAAATCCGTCGCCGGGTCGTTGTCCAGCGGCACCTCGCGGACCAGCTCGGTCAGCCGGCGATTGGTCAGCACGTGAGAGAGGTTGTCCCGCAGGGCATCTCCGATCTTGCCTCGAACCTCGTCGACCCGATCGACCAGCGCCGTGAGGCTCCCGAACTCACGGATCCATTTCGCCGCCGTCTTCTCCCCCACGCCCGGGATGCCGGGCAAATTGTCCGACGGGTCCCCACGCAGCGCGGCGTAGTCGGGGTACTGCAGCGGGGAAAGGCCGTATTTGGTGTCCATCTCCTCGGGAGTGAACCTGGTCAGCTCGGAGACACCGCGGCGCGGGTACAGCACCGTCACGTCGTCCGACACCAGTTGCAGCGCATCGCGATCCCCGGTGCAGATGCGCACGCTCATGCCTTCGGCGACCGCACGAGTGGTCAGCGTGGCGATCACGTCGTCGGCCTCGTAGTTCTCGGCCGTCACGAACGGAATGCGCAACGCGGCCAGCACTTCCTTGATCAACTCGACCTGACCGGAGAACTCCTGGGGGGAGCTGGATCGGTTCGCCTTGTATTCGACGTACTGCTCGCGGCGCCAAGTCTGCCGGGACAGATCGAACGCCACCGCTACGTGGGTGGGCCGCTCGTCGCGGAGCAGGTTGATGAGCATCGAGGTGAAGCCGTAGACAGCGTTGGTCGACTGGCCCGTGGTCGTCGAGAAGTTCTCCACCGGCAGCGCGAAAAACGCCCGGTAGGCCAGCGAGTGACCGTCGAGCAGCAGCAGCACGGACTCCGACCCACCTCCCGTCGGCGCCGCGGCGGGTGCGGCGGCCGAGGATGCCTTGCGCGCAGGGCCCGTCGCTCTGGCGGCTCGGGCCCGCGGCGCAGCTGCGCTCACCGCTGTAGCCGCGGCTTGCGTTTCCGTGGTCTGCGTCGCGGTCGTTGTCGTTGCCGCCGTCGTCGACGCGGTCGCGGTCGTCGTCGACGCAGTCGCGGTCGTCGCGGTCGTGCCCAGGGTCGTTGCACTCACGGGGCCGAGTCTAGGGTCAGGGTCCGACAGTCCCTCTCGCCCTTGCTTCGCGCGCCGCTGCCGAGCGGTCAACCGACCGCGCAGTTTCGCCTGAGCCGCTCTCCCGCGACTTGGAGGCACTCATGACCGTTCCGCCCGGGATCACCGGGATCCATGCGCTGCGTGCGCTGCCCGAACCCAGGGACCAGCGCGCCGTGCTGGACATCATCCGTCAGATGCGCGGTGAGCTGGCTGCCACCATGGGTATCGAGTTCACCGAGTTCACCGCCGAGCGCGTCGCGGCCACGATGCCGGTGGCCGGTAATCGGCAGCCGTTCGACCTGCTCCACGGAGGGGCGAGCGCAGTGCTGGCCGAAACGCTGGGCTCGGTCCATGCGGCGCTGGCCAGCGGCGGCCGGGCGGCACTGGGCGTCGAGCTGAGCTGCTCGCACCACCGGTCGGCCACGGACGGTCTGGTCACCGGTGTGTCGATCCCGCTGTACCTCGGCCGGACGATGTCCACCTTCGAGATCGTCATCCGCGACGAGTCCGACCACCGGGTGTGCACGGCCCGTTTATCCTGCCTGCTCCGGGATCTGCCGAGCACTTGACGGGATGGGGCCAAACTCAATGAATGGCGCCGATTCCACGCGGGCGCGATCCCGCGATCGATCTTGGACGGGTGTAGGTCGCGGTGGTGCTCGGTGGCGCCTCTATGAAGCGGCCCCGATTCCACTCGGCGCCATTTTCTGACGGGGATGACAGGTTTGCGCTGATCTCGAGCGTCCTTCATTCGGCCCGCTCCGCCGACTCCGATTCGGCGGTTGCGGGTCCCTTTCCGGAAGGTGTTGTCCGGAAGGTGTTGTCCGGACGGACAACCCAGCCCCAACGCGCGCGACGCCCGGTTTACCTGGTCGCTGAGCCCCGCTTCAGCCCACAACAGAGCGCCTGCCGTGCACGGCCTCTCGGTCAGGCGACCCCGAGGTACGCCTCCTTGATCGCCGGGTCGGCCAGGAGTTCGGGCCCCGGCCCGGTCTTGACGACCTCGCCGGTCTCCAGGATGTAGGCCCGGGAGGAGCGGGACAGCGCCTGCTGCGCGTTCTGCTCGACCAGCAGGATCGTCGTCCCGGTCTTGTTGATCTCCGTGATGATCTTGAAGATGCTCTGGATCACCATGGGCGCCAGGCCCATCGAGGGCTCGTCCAGCAGCAACACCCGCGGCCGCGCCATCAGCGCCCGGCCGATCGCCACCATTTGCTGCTCGCCACCGGACAACGTGCCGCCGACCTGGCTGCGTCGTTCACCGAGCCGCGGGAACCGCTCGAACACCTGATCCAGGGTCTCCTGATACGCCGTCTTGGATTCGAACTTTCGGGCGTAGTGGCCCATGTCCAGGTTTTCCTGGACGGTCATCCCGGGGAACACGCCGCGCCCCTCCGGTGCCTGCACGATGCCGGCGACCACCCGCAGGTGGGCCTTCATCCTGGTGATGTCCTGGCCGTCGAAGATGATCGACCCGCTGGTCAACGGCCGGATCCCGGAGATCGCCCGCATGGTGGTGGTCTTGCCGGCCCCGTTCGCGCCGATCAGGGTGACGAGCTCGCCGTCCTCCACGGACAGCGAAATGCCGTGCAGCGCTTCGATACGGCCGTAGCCGACCGTCATGTCGCGGATCTCAAGCAGTGGCATCGTCGGGCACCCCCAGGTATGCAGCGACGACGGACGGGTTGTCGCGGATCTCGGACGGCAGACCCTCGGCGATCTTCTTGCCGAACTCCAGCACCACGATCCGGTCCGTCACACCCATCACCAGGCGCATATCGTGCTCGATGAGCAGCACGGTGTACCCGTCCGACCGGATCTTGCGGATCAGGTCCATCAGCGCGGCCTTCTCCGCGGGGTTGAAACCGGCAGCCGGCTCGTCGAGGCACAGCAACTTCGGCTCGGTGGCCAGCGCCCTGGCGATCTCCAGCCGACGTTGATCACCGTAAGGCAGGTTGCGGGCCTTCTCGGTCGCGCGAGCGCCGATCCCGACGAACTCCAGCAACGCCATGCCGCGGTCGATCGCGTCCCGCTCCTCGTGCCGGTGGCGCGGCACCCGCAACAGCGCGCCGGGCACCGAGGTCCGGTGCCGCGCGTCGGTGCCGACGACGACGTTCTCCAGCGCGGTCATCTCGGAGAACAACCGGATGTTCTGGAAGGTCCGGGCGATGCCGAGGCGGGTGATCTGGTTCCGCTTGAGCTTGCCGAGCACCTGCCCGTCGAAGCTGACGGTCCCGGACGTCGGCCGATAGACCCCGGTCAGGGCGTTGAAGCAGGTGGTCTTCCCGGCGCCATTCGGTCCGATCAGACCCAGGATCTCGCCGCGGTTGATGTCGAAGGTGACGCCATCCAGGGCGACGAGGCCACCGAACCGCACCGTGACGTCACGCAGTTCCACCAGCGGCTTACCCAGCGGCGTGTCGATCTCCCGGGTGGGCGCGACGATCTCGGCGACCACTTCGGGATTGGCGAGCTCCGGAATGACGTCGGCAACGTCCACGGCAACGGCATCGTCTTCGATCATCGGACCGACAGGATGGTCGAAGGCGTCCTCCGACATCGCGCGGTATTCCTCGCCGACTTCCGCGCCGGCCTCGAACCCGCCCGGATCGTGCTCGGACTCCGAGTCCCGGGTCACTTGTTCACCTCCGGCGAGGAGGCCGCCGACACTTCCTTGCTCCGGCGGCGTGCGGCGAC
>JADGOY010000395.1 GCA_017882715.1 Nakamurella sp.
GCCGTCCTCCAAGCGGAGGTCCGCGGCGGTCACCGTCGCGAGGTGCTTGCACCGCACGGCGTCGGGGATCGCCCGGCAGTCGCCGGGTTGCTCCCTGCCGGGTTTCGGTCACGCTGATCTGACCCGCTGCGCATCGTGGGCAGTCCGGTGGGTCAATGTGTCCAGGGTTTGCGTGACGGCCAGTGTGATGGGGTGGTCGGGTCCGAGCGTGGTCCGGGAGCGCTGCAGGGTGTTCTCGCCGACGGTGCGGGCCCGGGCGGTCTGACCCAGCCCGGCCAGGGCGGCGGTGAGGGCGGCCGCGGCGAGCACCGTGGTGGGGTTGTCGGGGCCGAACGCGGTCGTGGATCGCTGCAGGGTGTCCTCGCCCAAGACGCGGGCCTGTTCCGCCTCGCCCGCCGCGGCCAGCGCGAACGCCAGGGCGGCGCCGGCCGCGAGGGTGGTGAGGTCGCCGGGGCCGTGCGCGTCCCGGGACCGGCGTTGGGTGTCCTCGCCGAGGGCGCGGGCCTGCCGGATCTGACCTCGTGAAACCAGCAGGACCGTCAGACACGCCGCCAGCCCTAGGGTGGTCGGGTGGTCGGGACCGATCGCGTCGCTGCTTGCCTGCAGGGTGTCCTCGCCGAGCACACCGATCGCCGCCAGGTCACCCGACCAGGCCGCCGCCAACGGCCTCCGGCCCGAACCGGACGTGACAGTTTCCCGTCATCCGGCTCTCCGGTGACCTACGCCGTGGATGGCGCGGTGGGTTGTCCTGCGTGGATGGCGGAATGGCACGGCGGGCAGACCACCAGGGTCTTGCGCTGTCGTTCCACCATGAGCGCCGCCCACGCGGGCTGTGGCTGTCCCGATTTGCTGGTGAGATCGGCGAGTGCGCGGACCTGGTGAACTTCCACCTGGGAACGCTGATCGCAGAGTTCGCACCAGCCCGCCTGCAGCCGGTCGATCAGCTGTTTGCGGCGGGGTGTGATCGGGACCGACGGGCGGTCCACCAGGACCGCCCGTTTGCGCCGTTTCAACGGGATGCCACCGAACCGGACGACCAGTGGCTTCCTGCCTGCCCGTTCGACGGTGGCTTCAAAGCAGATGCGACGCCCGTGAGGGGTTTGGATGACGGCCTTGTACTTGCGGGCCATCTTCGCCACGGACGATTCATGCTTCGCGGCCAGCGTCTTGAGCATCGAGGTCTCGATGACCCAACGCAACCGGTTCAGTCGGGAGACGTTCCCGGCCAGCAGGTAGTACTGGACGACGCCCCGGTACTCCGCCCCGTAGGTGCTGATGATGGTGGTGTCATCGTGGTTCAGCAGCTCGGTTCGGCGCGCGGGATCGCCGCGCTTGAGGTACGGGGCGCATTTGGCCCTGATCACCGCCGCCGGTACGCGCAACCCGATGACGCCGTTGACCTTCGGACGGATCGGGCTGTGCTGGACGTTGATCTCATAGCCGAGGAACCGCGCCGCGCCGGTGCGGGCGTGGGTGATCAAGGTTTTCTCCCGGGACAGTTCCAGCTTGAGGTCCTCATGCAGGAACCGGGCCAGGCGGGCCTTGATCTGTTCGGCTTCGGCCTTCGGTCCGATGAACCCCAGGATGTGATCATCGGCGTAGCGGGCGTAACGGAGCCGCCGATAGCCGGGGTCACGAGGATCCCCGGTGGGCATGCCACGAAGCCGCTTGCGCAGCGCCGATTCCGTCTGCCGGTCGCCGCGCTGGTGGGCGCGGACGGCCGCCAGCCGTATCCTGGCGTACTCGTTGTTGCGTTTCCTGACGACACCAAGGGTGTATTCAGGAATAAGAACTGTCTCGACGAACCTGTCCAACCGGTCCAGATAAATGTTGGACAGGATTGGTGAAACAACGCCGCCCTGTGGGGCGCCGCTGAGTGTTGCGTACCATTCCCACTCCTCCAAATATCCGGCCTGCAACATGTTCCGCACCAGCCTGAGAAAGCGACTGTCGTGAATCTTTTCCGCCAGCATCGAGAGCATGACCTCGTGGTCAAGCGACCCGAAACAGTCGGCGATATCACCTTCAATGAACCAGGTTGTCCCGGTCCACGTTTCCGCTATCTCGGTCAGTGCGGTATGGCAACCGCGGCGCGGACGGAAACCGTGTGACCGGTCGGAAAACTGCGGTTCGTAGTACGCCTCCAAGAGCAGACGCATCACTTCTCCGACAAGTTTGTCCGACCAGGACGGCAGGCCCAGCGGCCTTTTCTTCCCGTTGCTTTTTGGGATGTAGACTCGCCGGACCGGCTTGAATCGGTAGCGCTCGTGGCGCAGCGCATCGATGATGCGTCCGATCTTGGCCAGCGACATGCCGTCCACGGTCTCGCCGTCGACCCCGGCCGTCATCGCTCCGTCATTGGAGTACAGACGTCCGTAGGCCGCCAAGTACAGCTGCGGGTTGAACAGTTGACGATACAGTTCGTCGCACGACAGGCCGCGCCTGCCGCGCCCACGGAGGACATCCAGTACCGTTGCGGCGTTCTGCATTTCGCATACCTTCGGTTCCTCGAGTGTCCGGTCACCTGGCCCCCTTGGCCCTGCGGACGGCTTTCCCGTCCTCCTTGGTGGGGCGTTACTCCCACGACTACTACGGGGCCTATGTCGCCATAGGGCTCGCGCCCCTTAGGCGATCCCACGTTCGTCTTCGTCATACGTGATAGCGCGACTTAGGCTCCCCACTCATCTCCTTGAATACCCT
>JADGOY010000396.1 GCA_017882715.1 Nakamurella sp.
GCCGGTTTCGGCGAGGGCACGCAACGGACCTACGCCTATCACCTGGTGGATCACCTACGTTGGCTGGCCGTTCATCGCTACAACGAGGACACGGTGGGGCTCGGGGATCTACGGCGTTACATGGCGTTGTGCGGCGCCGAGTTCGCCGGGCCGTTGGGGACTCCTTGGCGTGCAACACCTCTCAGTGAGAACGCGCAACAGGTCCGGGCCGCTTGCGTGAAGGGGTACTACCTTGACCTGACGATCCGGGAGGGTGTGAACGAGCCGCTGCGGGCGGCGTTGTCGGCCCGCCGGTTGGTGACCGGGAGGGACCGGGACCGCTCCACGCTCGGGCACTTGGCGACGTCGATGGCGTCGAACCCGTTGTCACACGGTGCGCCGCCGCGCCGGCATCCCCGGCTGCTGCCCGAGGGGGCGGCTGCGGCGTTGCTCGCCGCGGTGCGGACGGCGCGGGACCGGATGATCGTGACCTGGCTGGCGGATTCAGGCCTTCGGGTCGGGGAGTTGTGCGGCGTCTGGTTCTGTGACCTGCACCTGCGCACCGATCATCCGTGCGGAGAACGGAAGGGCCCGCACGTGCATATCGTGCGGCGTCGGAACACGAACGGGGCCAGCGCGAAGACCGGTCGACCGGCCAGGGTGGTGGCCGGTGTCGTGACCGGCGGGACGGTTCGCCGGGCCAGCCCGGCGATGGTCGCCAGCTATCACGAGTACCTGATCGAGGACTATCACCGGTTGCGTGCACTGGCGGACGGGTCGTTGGTGCTGGTGCAGTTGACCGGGGAGCACGCCGGCGCCGGGTTGAGCACACATGGTGCCCGGCAGATGCTTGAACGGGCGGGGCGGCGGGCCGGGTTGGGTGTGATCAAGCCACACGCTTTCCGGCACAGCTGGGCCACCGCGTTGACCGAGGCCACCGGCGGGAACACCAACGCGGTCGCGGACGAGGGCGGCTGGGCCAGCGCGGCAACGGTGGAGGACACCTACGCGCACCTGGCCGGGGACGCCGGCCTGGAAGCTGCGCTGCAACGAGTCTGGGGCCAGAGCCCGTGAGCGGCGCCCTGCGCCCGGTGGGTTCGGTGGACGACCTGTTCCGTCTCGACCCGATCGAGAGGTTCCAGGCGCTGATCACGGGCCCCAACTTCCCGGGCTGGCTCCGCGCCGAACCTGTCTCCTTCGACCGGGACGACCCGATCTTCGGCTACGGCTGCAGCATCGAAGACTGCGGTCAGCACAGAACCCAAGCGGGATTGTGGTGCACCGGCCATGCCAGTGAACGGCTCTCCGCCCGGCACCGGGGAATCGGTGAAGCCGCTTGGAAAGCGGCCGCGGTTCCGTTCCCGGCCCGACCGGCTGACCCTGACGGCATCCGGGGGCCGGCGTGCCGGTTCTGCCCGGACCGCGATGCGACCGCCAGCGGCCTGTGCATACGCCACCAGACCTCGCGGACGTTGGCGCGGAAGCAGGTCCCGGTGGGGTTCGACGAAGCAGTGTGGGCTGCTCGGCAACGAGGCCTCCCCGGCGCCGGACCCTGCCTGGTACCCGATTGCCCGGCCCGCGGGGAGATGGCGCCAGCGTTATGTCACCGGCATCGCGGCACGTGGCAGCGTGCCGGTATGCCGACCGGAACCGAACTGCGGCGGTGGTTACCGCGGGTCGCGCCGGGCACCCGTGGATCGATCTCGCTGACCGGCCTTCCACCACTGCTGGTCGCGGAGATCCGGTACGGCCTGTGGGCGCACACCAAGGACGCCGCGGCGGCCAGGTGGCACCCGATGTGGCTGCGGACCCTGGCCCGGTCCTGCCACGCCGCCGGGGTGGACTCGTTGATGGACCTCGATCCCGAGGATCCGACCTGGACACCGCAGCCCGAGCATGTCAACCGGATCCTGCGGGACCTGCAGGCCGATGTCGGAGCAGTCCACCAAACCCGCTGGGACACCAGGGATCTGGGTCGTATCGACACCAATTACTGGGGATTCCGGTTCCCCGACCGGCGTTCGCCGTTCGACCTGACGGCGATCACGCAGCGGTGGCTGCGGGACATCACCTGGGACTGTCTGGCCGACCTGCTCGACGGCCCGACCCGTCCCCGGACGGCCGGCCCCGTCGAGCAGATCCGGCGCTCACTGGTGTGCCTGAGCGCCTACCTTCGTGATTGCGACCCGTTCGGGGGTGCCCGGCCGGAAACGCTGACCGGTTCGACGAGTAAGGATTTCGTCGCCGACTTCACCCGGCGGGTGACCGGCCAGCAACCGGTGCGGGGCGTGACCAACCGCGACGGGTCAACCTCTGCCGCCACCCCGATCACCTACGCGCTGACCATGAACGCCGTGCGCCGGGTGCTGCGCTGGGCGCTAGAGTCCGGTGCCGCGCACCCGGCCGGGCTACCGCGGGAATTCATCGTCGCCTTCCCGTTCGGTGGTGCCCCGTCGTCGAAGAACCCCCGGCCGTTCAGCGACCCCGTGCTGGCCGCGCTGAGCGACCCAGCGAACATCGCGTTGCTCGACGCGAGAGATCCCCGCGACGGCGGCGTGGCCGACATCTGGTCCATCCAGGTGCGGTGCGGGCGACGGATCGGCGAGGTCGTCAAGCTCCGTTTGGACTGCGTCAGCGAACATCTGGGCCGGACCTGGATGTGGGTGGACATGACCAAGGTCGGCAAACTCGACTACGCCATCCAGATCCCCCGC
>JADGOY010000397.1 GCA_017882715.1 Nakamurella sp.
CAGGTGTTGCAGCGGGAACGGCAGTGCGCCCCATTGGTCGATCGGCGGCAGCAGCGGTGCGACTCGGGTCGGGTCCGCGAGCGCCGGGGCGCTCTGGCACACGCCGGACCTATACACCGGCGGCAACGCCATCGGTGACCCGCCGGTTACGCCAATAGCTCCGCGAAACTACGCCACATAAATCCGCGCCTGACAGGCTCCGTCCTTCCGGTTCGCGGGACTGCAAGATTTGTCCTGCCGGGCACGGATCTGCGCGGTGACGACGAACGATCCAACCTGCAGGGAAACCGCTGGACACCGTGTTGGCCATGCCGGTGTTTGCCTTGTTGCCGGTGGCTTCGCGACGCGCGCGGAACGCACGTCCATCGACCCTGGGCCACGAGAGCCCTCCGGCGCGGGCTCCGCGCACTGCCACGCCGACCTGCTCCAGGAGCAAACTCCGCGTCGCCGTCGCCGTCGCCGTCGCCGTCGCCGTCGCCGTGCGCAGGCCAGACGGGCGGGGCGCTGGCGACCGACGGATGGGCTGGGCCTCCGGTCATCACTTGAGGAGTTCGTCGAGTTCGCCGTGGCATCCAACGGTTCCAACAACTGGTCCGGAACACCCTCGGCCGCGAGCGGCCGGCCGCGCGGCACGGAATCGAGGTGGCAACGTGTTCTGGATTTGCGACACGGTCGAAGTTGAGCTCGGCACGGGATTACCGCATGCCCGATATTGGGCGTGGCCTCACACTGGCGATCTTGTCGCCGCCAGGCGGGCGTGGTGACGTCACGAGTTCGTCGAACGTGTTGTCCAGGCGGGGCAACTCGTTGATGGCGGCGGCGATCTGGCCGCAGGCATCGGTGTAGCTGCGGTTGTGCAGAACCTTCTCGATCGCGTCACGGATCGCGGGTGTGTCGGCGTCCTCGATCATCCGCGCCTCGCCCGTGACGTTGCCTCGTGCCTCCACGACCAGTCCGGCGCCGGCGCCGGCGACACATCGGGCGTTGGGAGTCTGGTCGGCGAACAACGGGAGAACCACCAGGGGTACTCCGGCGGCCAAGGCTCCGAGCGTGGTACCCGCCCCTCCGTGACAGACCACCAGGGCGGCATCCGCCATCGCGGCGGCCTGATCCACCCACCGCTCGATCCGCACGGTGCGCGCCGGAACAGCAAACCGCGCGGGGTCAAGGTCACGACCAACGGTGAGCAACACCCGGACCCGCAAACCCTCCACCGCGTCCAGCGCGGCGCGGTAGGCCTGCACCATGCCGGGCATCCGCGGCGCGGCGGTCCCGAAGGTGATGTAAATGAGCGGGTCGCGGCTCCCGTGCCACCAGTCGGGCAACGCCCCGGTCGGTGCCGAGTTCGGCAGACGGTATCGCCGGACGTTCCCGAATCCTGAATCGTCCAATGATTTCGGGAACAAGGTGAGGTATTCGGAACCTGCGATCCGGCGTGCCAGTCCGGGCCGGAACGACTCCAACGCCGGGGTCGACATGTCAAGAATGAACTCCTCGGTGGCAGCGAGACCGAACCCGACGCGGACCTGTCGGATGCCTCGTTCCTCCGCCGCGACGGCGGAAGCGAACTCCACCGGATCCCGCAACACCAGGTCGGGGGCCCAGTCATCGCACGTCGCCCGCATCACCGGCAGCATGGCGCCGGAATTGAGCCGGCAGAAGATCTCACCGATCACCAGCGGGCCCACCTCGTTCTGACGCATGGTGGCGACCCGGGTCCAGATCGGGGCCACCTCCTCCGGTGACGGAGCCGCGCCGACGCGAAACGGATAACCGGCGCGCTCCACCGTCTCTGCGAGCCCGGGAGGGCCGATCACCAGCACTTCATGACCGCGATGACGGCTGATCTCGATCCAAGGAATCAACGGATTGAAATGCCCGGCCCCCTGGGACGACGCGAACAAGACCCGCATGAGACATATCACCTTTCCCGCATCCGGTGTGATCCCCCACAGCGCTTTCGGGGGTCTGCATGTTTCTTTGGGCTCCGTGGTTGGTTCGTCCGGATCCTGCACGGCGGCGGCTGCCGCCGGCGCCGCCGGTGTCACTGGGCTGGCATCCGGTCAGATCGGTTCGGCCAGCGCAGCCCAGCTCTGCTCGACCAGCTCCGCGGTCAGGCGACTGGTGTCGGGCCCCGGGTTCTGCCCCCATTCCCCAATCTGCTGTGAGTTCTCCACCACCATCCGGCACCGCTGGTAACGGCGGACCATGAACGCCTCCAACGCCTCGGGCAGACAGTCGTGGGCGCAGAGCACGTCAGCAAGCACGACACCGTCCTCGACCGCGATCCCGGCCCCGTAGGCCAGGTGCGGCGTACACGCGTGCGCCGCATCGCCGATCAGTACCACCCGCCCGCGATGCCACGGCCCGGGCAGGATCAGGTTGAACAGCCCGGAGTAGTGGATATGTGCCCGATCGCGGATGTGATCCCGCGCCTCGGCGACGACCCCGCCGTAGTCGGCCAGCACCCCGCGGAGCAGCTCCGGGAACCGAGCCTCCGGTATCCGCTCCGGGTCCCGCGCGTCGACCACGCAGAACAGGTACTGCACCTCGTCGGACACGGGCACGAAGCCAACTTGGTTCCGTGGACCGAAGAAGACCGCCCACACGGGGTCGCCGACCCGCGGTACCCGGGCCCGCCAGACACCCTGGCCGGTGTACCGCGGTCCCGGCGCGTCCGGCCACACCAAACC
>JADGOY010000398.1 GCA_017882715.1 Nakamurella sp.
CGTGTGGGGTGGCGGCGCGGCCACGACGTTCAACGTCCGGTTGGCCTCGCTACGGTCGGCGTGCGGGTACTGGCGCGACCAGGGCTGGCTGACCGGCGATCCGTTGGTCCGGCTGCGGGCGCGTCCGGCGCCGCCGGACACCAGCAAGGCGCTGTCCAGGCAACGGGTCGCCGACATCCTGGGATCGGATGCGCCGCTGCGGGAACGGGTGCTGTGGCACCTGCTGTACGAATCCTCGGCTCGCGCCGAGGAGGTGCTGATGCTCGACGTGCCCGACCTGGACTCGACGAACCGGTGCGCGGTGGTCACCCGCAAGGGCGGCGCGCGGGATGTCATCGCGTGGCAGACCGGGACGGCGCGGCTGTTGCCGCGAATGTTGGCCGGGCGACGCACGGGGCCGGTGTTCCTGACCGACCGCCGGGCCAAGCCTTCGGTCGCGCTCGTCGACGTCGACCCGACCACCGGGCGGGCCCGATTGTCGTACCGTCGCGCGGCCGAGCTGTTCGAGACCCACACCACCGAGCTCGACGACGGACCGTACACACTGCATCAGCTTCGGCACTCGCGGCTCACACACGCGGCCGAGCACGGGGCGTCGACACCGATGCTGATGAAGCTGTCCGGCCACACCTCGGTGCGGTCGCTGGCGAAGTACGCGCGGATTTCCGACGAAGGACTCGTGAAGTGGCAGGCCGAGAACGACCCCTCCGCCCGCCGCCGGCCGGATCGCAGATGACTGACCACACCCACCACCTATTCGTCGTCGGTGGCGTCGGGGTCGCGCAGTGGCCTGTGGGCGCCGCCGAGGTCGGGCAGGTGGAAGGAGTAGTGGCCGTCGATGCCGATGTGGTCGCGGATGAACGCCGACAGCCTCGCAACGTCGGCGTCGAGTACCGGATGGTCCTGGGCGCGTAGCTGATCCAGCGCCCGGTCCATGTAGACGGTGTTCCACAGCACCACGCAGTTCAGCACCAGCCCGAGTGCGGAGAGCTGGTCTTCCATGCCTTCGTAGTAGGCGCGGGTGATCTCACCCTTCTTACCGTGGAAGATGCGCCGCGCCAGGTCGTGGCGTCCTTCCACGAGGTTCTTCTGGCCATGGCCCTCGCGCCGGTACGGTTCGTCGTCGGCCAACCGCAGGATGTGGATGGTCTTGAAGATCCGCCCGTAATGGGCGATGGCCTGCCCGAGCGAGGTCGGGGTGCCGTCGCGGGAAATCATGCGGGTGACCTCGTGCGCGGTCACCACATAGGAATGCAGCGACACCGCGATCCGGCACATGTCGTCCCAGTGTCGGGTGATCTTCTCGACGTGGATGCGGCCGCGGGCGGCCCGGTCGAGCGGACCGTAATCGGCGTTCGGGTCGACACGCCACAACCGCTGATCGGGCAGGTTCGCCAGCTCCGGCCGGTACTGGCGGCCGACCAGATGCAGCAGCCCGAACACGATGTCGGAATAGGAACCAGTGTCGGTGATGATCGCCTCGGGCACCTTCCCGCCCTGTTGACTGAGCACCACATCGATGGTGTGCAGCGAATCGCGGGGCGTGCCTCGCAGCACCTGAGCCGCCAGACCGGCGGACTGGTCGTTGAGCATGTTCAACCAGGTGATGCCGCGTTTGCGGCCGAAGTATTTCGGGTTGGGCCTGGCGTGAATGGTGCGGACCGGCACCACGAACCGCATCCCGTCCACCGAGGCGACCAGCCCACCGCCCCACGTTTGGGCCAACCCGATCTCGGTCTGGGCGTCCACCAGGACGGTGTTCGCGGCGGCGAGGGTCTCGAACCGGACGTAGTTCTGGTCGACGTGGTGCAACCTGTCGCGAGTCAATGCCTCGACTCCCGGGCTGGTCACCGGACCGAAGCCGACGTTCATGGCGTACGCGCACAGCACGGCGGCGACCGACAACCCCAGATCGGCTACGCGGGCGTCGTTTCCGGAGACGTGGGTGAATGCCTCGATGAAACCGGGATGCCAGGACATGACCTCGAGTACCAGTTCGGGCAGGTCGATCTTCGGCAGCATCTTCTCCACCCGGCGCCGCAGGTCGATCAGCGACGGTGGGTCGGGGACCGCGACCAGCGCGGCGACGTGCAGCTTGCCGTCCTCGTCGACCGTGGCGGGGGTGTCGGAGTCCAGCCGGGAGGCGACCTCGCGGTACATCTCGTCCAACCTGGTCGCATGCCCGGCGAGAAGCGGCCCCGGCTCCACCGGCAGATCCAGCGCATTCATGCCTGCGTCGCGGGCCTGCTCCCACACCTCACCCGAGAGCAGGTGTGCCCTGGGGTCACGCCACCGCAATGACGTGAGGGCGAAGATGTTGCGGTGCTTGAGGTGTCGGTGGAACTGCTCCAGGACACACAGTGTGTAGGCGGCGCGGTCCACCGTTTCCGGTGGGCGGCCTTCCCGGTAGACAAGCCGGGACCAGACGCCGGCGATCAGGTCGTGATCGACCAGGCGGGCATCCAGGTAGGTGGCGGACAGCTTCGACTTTGTCGTCAGCAGCTCGGCGAGGGTCTTCATCGCCTTCAACACCGGGGCACCGTCGGCGGTGGCGCCGAACTCGACGGTCCGCATCATCAGAGGCAGGAAGGGGCGCACCGTGGCCAGTCGCCCGGCCAGTTCCTCCAAGCGTTGCCCGTTCAGCTCTGCGTCACCGGCCGGGACCAACTCGTCGATGACCGCCACCGCAG
>JADGOY010000037.1 GCA_017882715.1 Nakamurella sp.
GATCGCCCTGACGATGGCCAGGTCGCCGAGGTCGGTGCCCATGCCCTGGACGAACGAGCGGTCGATCTTGATCTCGTCGATCGGCAGCCGCCGCAGGTAGGCCAGCGATGAGTAGCCGGTGCCGAAATCGTCCACCGACAGCCCGATACCCATGCCGTGCAGCCGGCGCAGCACCGGCAGCGAGTGCTCGGGATCGGCCATCACGCTGGACTCCGTGATCTCGAAGGTCAGTAGCTCGGGGGGCACGTGCGCGCGGCGGAGCGCCTCGGCGACCTTGCCCGCAAAATCGTCGGACAGCAGGTTGCGGACCGACAGGTTGACCGCACCGGTGATCCGGATGCCCCGCGCCATCCACTGGCCCAGCTGGCTCAGCACGATGTCGAGCACGTGCTCCAGCAGGATGTCGATCGACCCGGTGGCCTCGATGGCCTCGACGAACTCGGCCGGCGACACCAGCCCGAATTCGGGATGCATCCACCGAACCAGGGCCTCGACGCCGACCAACTCTCGCTCGGCCAGGTTCACCTTGGGTTGGTAGTGCACCACGATCCGGCCCTGTTCGATCGCCTGACGGAACTGCGTGACGAGCTGGAACCGGCGACGGTAGACCTCACCCATGCTGGGCCGGTAGATCTGCAAGGTGTCCTGCCGCGCCCTGGCGGCCAGAATCGCCATCTCCGCGCGCTGCAGCAGGGTGCCGGGATCGACGGCCACGTCGCCGAGGATGTCGGCCGTCGCGGTGATCGCCGCGATTCCGATGCATGGCTGGGGATCCACCTCGATGCCGTCCAGTGAGAAGGCGCGGCCGACGGTCGTCAGGATCTCGCCGCCCAGCGCGACCAGATCGGACTCGGATTGAGCAGCGACCAGGATCGCGAACCGGTCGCCCTCGATCCGGGCCACCGGCCGATCCGGGCCGAGCAGTCCGACCAGCCGCTCGCCACCCATGCGCAGCAGTCGCTCCCCGCGGTCGTGCCCGAGCGCGTTGTTGACCTGGGACAACACGTTCAACTCGACCAGGACGATGGCTCCGCCGTGACCGCCCGTCATCGCCGACTGGACTTCCACGTTGAGGCCCAACCGGTTACGCAGGCCCGTGACGGCGTCGTGGTAGGCCTCGTGCCGCAACGTCTCCAGCAGCCGCAGATTGTCCAGCGCGGTGGCCACGTGCGCGCTGAGGGTTTCCAGCAACTGGACGTCCTCGTCACGGAACCGGCCCCAGCGACTGAGCCGGTCGCGTACCTCCAGGTAACCGCGGTCCCGATCACCGGATCGGAGTGGGACCACCAGCACATCCCAGGCCTTGCGGGCGGACAGCGCGGCCAGCACCGTGAGGTCGCTGGTGCGATCGCTGGACGCCCGTGCCCGGCCGGTGATCCGGGCCATCGCCAGGAGTGGGTCGTCCTCGGCCGCCGGTGGCTCGTCGAGCAGACCGTCCGGTCCGATAGCCAGCGTTCGCTGTTCACGATCGCCATCACCCAAACGGAGCACCGCGACCTCGGCATTCAACTGGTCGCGCACCTGTTCCAGCACCCCGCGCCAATCCGCGGTGGACGAGCCGACGCCGGTGACCTGCCGACCGAATCTGTACATCCGGGTCAGGTCCGAGTGTTGGCGCAGGAACAGGAAGTAAGTCCGGTACAGCACGGCCAGCACCGCCGCCAGCACCAGGCACAGCACCGGGCCTGCCGGGCCGCTGATCCACACGGTGTAGCCGACAAGGGCGAACGTGACGATAGCGGCAGCCGCCAGCATCGCTCGCCCGATGAACCGGCCGAGTGGCTCGGAGGGGCCGATGAGACGATAGGTCAAACCCACCGAAATGGCGGACATCAGCGCGCCGGCCAGCACGCCGAAGGCGACGGCCAGGTAGCGCAGCCCGATCGAACTGTCGGGTTGCAGAATGGCCATCGACACCGCTGCCGCGGTGCCGGTCTCGACGGTGATGAAGGACAGGTTCACGGCGATGTTGCGCCCGCTGTCTCGGCGGACCAGAAAGACCAGCAGCCCGGCGGCGGCGTGCGTCACCCCGACCAACCAGGCCGGCAACAGCAGCAACCCCAGCACCATCGGCAGTTCCGAGCCGCTGACCAACAACGTCTCGCGGCGAACCTCGATCTGCAGGGGGAAGAGTTCGCCGGCCAGGAAGGCGATCAGCAGGATGCCGCCGCCGACGAGGAGCGCGGTGGTGGTGTACCCGCGCATCGGACCGGCCACCAGTACGGGCCACCACAGTAGGCCGGACACGGTGAAGACCACGAAGGCGACAACGGGGAAGATCTGGTGGCCCGTGTACCGACGGGGGAGCTTCTCGGGCAAGGACGCGTCGGTCGTCACTGCGAGCACCCCCTTTTGGTCGAGAGTCGCGTTCGGGGGACAACCCGCAGACACCGGTCGTCGGAGGGGCGCAAGTTAACCCCGCACATATACGGAGCGTAGCGCCTTGCGCAAGAGTGCTCGCCCGGGCTGTTCAAATGATTGAACGAAGCAGGGGGATTGTTCGCGCCGGCAGGCCGGCGACGAGCCACCGCCGGTGCCTGCGACGACAAGGCTCGGGCGGCGGCTGACGGCCGCACTCCTCGGGTCGGCGAAGGACCCGCCGGCCCCGTGGTCCGCCGCAAAAGATGATCAACCCTCCCGGCGATGGGTGCGGTGATCGTCTTTCTGGTGGTGGCAGGTGAGGGATTCGAACCCCCGTAGGCAATGCCGGCTGATTTACAGTCAGCTCCCTTTGGCCGCTCGGGCAACCTGCCGTCGGAGCCCGACCCTTGGTCCGGCTGCGCCCGCACACTCTACAAGGACACCGCTCGGTAGACCGAATCGGTTGACCTGCACGGGCCCGAGGACGGTTGCGCGCGTGCCAGGGCTCGGCGCGGGCAGAATGACCACCGATGGCTGGCCGACACGGCCGTCAGGTGGGCGGCCGCGACGGTGCCCGAAACAACGGAAGGCCCGAAACAACGGAAGGCCCGAAACAACGGAAGGCCCGAAACAACGGAAGGCCCGAGATAACCGAAAGGGGTGAGGGACGGTGGCAGACGCCTCGTTCGACATCGTGAGCAAGGTCGACCACCAGGAGGCCGACAATGCGCTGAACCAAACGGCGAAGGAACTCTCGCAGCGCTTCGATTTCCGGGGGACCGACACGACGATCGCGTGGGCAGGTGCTGACGGCGTGACCATCACCTCCAGCACCGAGGAACGGTGCAGGGCCGCGATCGACGTCTTCAAGGACAAGCTGATCAAGCGTGGCATCTCGTTGCGGGCCTTCGATGTGGGCGAGCCCGCCGCGTCGGGCAAGGTCTACAAGGTCACCGGTTCGCTGGTGCAGGGCATCGCGTCGGACAAGGCGAAGGCGATCGCCAAGCGCATCAAGCAGGAGGGGCCCAAGGGGGTGCAGGCGCAGATTCAGGGCGACCAGCTCCGGGTGTCTGGGAAGAAGCGTGACGATCTGCAGGCCGTCATCGCTTTGCTGAAGCAGGCCGATCTGGACATCGCGTTGCAGTACACCAACTATCGCTGATCGGTGCTCCGGGGTGCCGATCGCTCCCGGTGACGGCGCCCACCGCTGACGGGGTTGGTGGGCTGATCGCGGGTCCGTGCGGCGCGGATGGGTGGCGGTGCGCTGATCGCGGGTCTGCGTTGATCGGTGCCCGGCGCGGATAGGTGAACCAAGCTGCAGCGGGCTTCGGTGGGGTCTGACACCACGGCCGATCGCGCGGCAGATCGCGTTGGCATCCGTGCACCCAACTATGACGCAACCCGGTAGTAAGGCGCACGTGCGTCGCGGAATCTCTTCGGCGTACTCGTCTGCCTGATCTGGGGCCTGTTCGTCAATCCACTGGTCAACGTCGTGCTCGGGGTGGTGATCTTCCGCGAGCGACTCCGCTTGGCCGAGTGGGCCGCGGTCGCGCTCGGCACCGTGGCGGTGACGGTGCTGGCCGTTGCGGGCGGGCGATTCCCTGGATGTGGGGCTCACTCCGCCGCCAGTTGCGGCCTACACGGCCTGGTCAAGAAAGTGATCCCGTTGGCGCCGACCGCGTCGCTCACCGCGGAGGGTCTGGTGCTGGCGCTGCCCGCACTTGTTGCTGCCCCATCCAGCAAATGGTGCGTCGACCCTCACTCAATACGGCGCCGGGCACATCCTGCTGCTGGCCAACTCGGGCGTCGTCACCTGAGTGACCGCCGGCCGGGTCGTTGATCCGTCAGCTCCGTTGGTCAGCAGTCGCCGGGCGCTGCGCCTGTCTCTGCGAGTCACCTCGTCCCCGACAGCCCCCCGCGCAGCGAGAGTCACGTCAGCGGTCCATTTGCCCAGCTCAGGTGGCACTTCGCGGCCGCCCAACGCCCCCCACGCCGACGCCGGCGTCACGGAACGCTGTGCCGGTCCAGGAAGCCGAGCACGTCGGTCTGATCGACCCCGGGGAACACGCCGGGCGGCATGGCCGCCAGCAGGTGCGAGTGCACTCGCGCGCTCGGCCAGGCCATGCCCTCCCAGCGGTCGGCCAGTTCGGCGGGTGGCAGCGCACAGCACGTCGGGTCCGGGCAGCGCGACTTGGACCGTTCGGTCGTCTCCCGCCCGCGCATCCACTTCACATCCGCATACGGAACCCCGACACTCACCGAGAACAACCCCGCCGATGTCCGGTCGACAACCGCCGTGCACCAGTATGTCCCGGAGTTCGTGTCGGTGTACTGCTGGTATGCGGTCGACAGGTCCGGCTGGTCGAAGACCACCCGCGCAGTCCAGTACCGGCATACCCGCTGACCTTCGATGGCGCCGGTGGTGTCGGTCGGGAATTGCACGCCGTCGTTCTCGTACGCCTTGAAGATCACCCCGGACGACGAGATCCGCATGAAATGCACCGGCAGGTCGAGGTGCCGGGTCGCCAAGTTGGTGAAACGGTGAGCGGCCGTCTCGTAGGACACGGCGTAGGCGTCACGCAGGTCCTCGATGGCGATGTCCTTGGCTGCCTTGGCCCTGCGCAGCAACGACAGCGCGCCACGCTCGGGGATCAGCAGCGACGCGGCGAAGTAGTTGATCTCCACGCGTTGCTCGAGAAACTCCGAGTAGTCCTGCGGCACAGCGTGATCCAGCACCACATGACCCAGCGCCTGCAGTGCCAGGGACCGCGAATCGTGCTGGCCCGCGTCCGGCTGCGGCAGATAGATGATCTTGTGGCCCAGGTCGGTGACGGTCCTGGTGGATTCGGGCAGATCGTTGGTGTGCACGACCCGGAAACCGAGATACGCGCACATTCGGTCGACCACCGTGCGGGTGATCGGGCCCCCGTCGTACTTCGTGGCGGTGAGCAGCTCGGCCGCAACGGATTCGATCTCACCGAAATAGTTGCCCTGGCGACGCATCCGGTCGCGCAGGTCGGCATTGGCCCGCCGGGCCTGCTCTGGGGTCGCCGCCCGCTCGGCCCGCACCTTGGCCAGCGCCCGGTGCAGACCGACCAGCGCCTCCAGCGCCTCCATCGGCAGCCGGGGACCGGTGCGCACGGCCGGGATCTCCAGCGCCTGGAAGGAACCGGCCCGCTGTGCCTTCTCCAGCTCGATTTCCAATGCCGCCCGCCGGCTGGGGGCGGCAGTGGCCAGCAACTCCCCCAGTCCGGTCCCCAGGCCCGTCGCCAACGTGATGAGCACCGACAGCTTCGCTTCCCGCTTACCGTTCTCGATCAGCGACAGCGCCGACGGCGAGATCGACGCCAGCGCAGCAGCATCGGCCAGCGTCAGACCTTTGGCACGACGGATGTGACGGAGCCGGCGGCCGATGGTCAATGGGTCAGGACCGCTGGACAGCAGCTCTTCGACGTGGCCGGACCCGACGGTCAGGCCGGCCGAGGACGATTCCCGTCGGCTCGCCGAAAATTTCACCCTCGTCAGGCGATTCTGCGCGACCGTCCGCGACCGGCGATCGGCCGAGCCTGGCCGACCCGGCTGGGTCGCTCGGGATGCCGGTGGCGAGAAGTGCTGCACCGACGGGGGACCCGACGGGGATACGGCCCCGGATCCATCGTGGTCTTGCGGCATGTGGTGGGGATCACCAGTGGTAATCAGCACCCGAGGGGTGGCGGAAGCTGCTCTAACGGCCATTGCTGCACGATACAGCAAGAAACGCAGTTCTTCACATCACGTCCGCGTTGAGCAGGCCCGATCTTGACCACAGAGTGGGATGTATCCACCCGATTTGCCTGTGTTCACAACCTTTGGAAGGACGCGTCGAATATGACCGCCACGCTGAGCCACACCCCCACCACCCGGCCGAGCGCCACCCGGCCGGCAACCCAGTCGGCGGATGCCGCGCGGCTGGCCGCGGAGTGGGCGGACGACCCGCGGTGGGACGGAATTCGGCGCACCTACACGGCGCAGGACGTCGTCCGGCTGCGGGGCACGGTTGTCGAGGAGCAGACGCTGGCCCGTCGCGGAGCTGAGCGGCTGTGGAAGGCGTTGCACACCAAGACCTTTGTCCGTTCGCTGGGTGCGATCACCGGCAACCAGGCGGTGCAGATGGTGCGAGGTGGCCTCGATGCCATCTACCTGTCGGGCTGGCAGGTCGCGGCCGACGGCAACCTGGCCGGGCAGACCTACCCCGACCAGAGCCTGTACCCGGCCAACTCGGTTCCGGCCGTGGTGCGTCGGATCAACAACGCCCTGCTGCGTGCCGACCAGATCGACCACAGCACCGGCAGGACCGGAACCGACTACGTGGTGCCGATCGTGGCCGACGCGGAGGCCGGGTTCGGCGGTCCGCTCAATGCCTTCGAGCTGATGAAGTCGATGATCGCCGCCGGCGCTGCCGGTGTGCACTGGGAGGACCAGCTCGCCTCGGAGAAGAAGTGCGGCCACATGGGCGGCAAGGTGCTGATTCCCACCTCCCAGCATGTCCGGACGCTGAACGCGGCCCGGCTGGCCGCCGACATCTCCGGCGTGCCGACCCTGGTCATCGCCCGCACCGACGCGTTGGCCGCCGACCTGCTGACCAGCGATGTCGACGAGATCGACCAGCCGTTCCTGACCGGGAAGCGCACCGCGGAGGGGTTCTACCGGGTACGCAGCGGGATCGAGCCGGTGCTGGCGCGGGCGAAGGCCTACGCGCCGTATTGCGACCTGATCTGGGTAGAAACCGGCACGCCGGACCTCGGCCTGGCTCGCGAGTTCGCCACCGAGCTCCACAAGGAATTCCCCGGAAAGATGCTGGCCTACAATTGTTCCCCGTCGTTCAACTGGAAGGCGGCGCTGGACGACCAGCAGATCGCCACCTTCCAGGACGAACTCGGCGAACTCGGTTACCGATTCCAGTTCATCACGCTGGCCGGATTCCACGCCATCAACCACTCGATGTTCCACCTGGCCCAGGGGTACGCGACCCAGGGAATGAGCGCCTACGTGGAATTGCAGGAAGCCGAATTCGCCGACGAGCCCGCCGGGTACACCGCCGTCAAGCACCAGGCCGAGGTCGGCACCGGCTACTTCGACAAGGTCGTTACCGCGCTGAACCCGGACAGTGGCACGCTGGCATTGGTCGGGTCCACCGAGGAAGAGCAGTTCCACTGATCGGCCCGCCGGCTCGCGCGGCGGCCCTGCGCGACGCCTGAACCGCCCCGAACCCCGACAACCCAGGTAAACAAAGAACTTTCGTCTTGACAGGAGACAACCGATGTTCGGACCACCCAAGGCCCCGAAGGTCAAAGGCACCATGCACCCGCGGTTCGACGAGATCCTGACCCCCGAGGCGCTGGCCTTCGTGGCCAAGCTCGACGGGGCCGCCGCGGGACGGCGCGCCGAGTTGCTGGCGGCCCGTCGTGAGCGGGGCAAGCGGATCACCGCCGGGGAGCCGGTCGATTTCCTCCCGGAGACCGCCAAGGTCCGAGCCGACACCAGCTGGCAGGTCGCCCCGCCGGCTGCCGGCCTGGTCGACCGCCGATGCGAGATCACCGGCCCGACCAGCCGGAAGATGAGTATCAACGCGCTCAATTCCGGCGCCAAGGTCTGGATGGCCGATTTCGAGGACGCCACCGCGCCGAGCTGGTTCAACATCATCGACGGCCAGCTCAACCTCTTCGACGCGATCCGCGGCAACCTGGAATACACCGCCGAAGACGGCAAGCAATACCGGGTCGGCGAGGAAACGCCCACCGTCGTCGTCCGTCCGCGCGGCTGGCGGCTGTGCGAGAAGCACCTCACCATCGACGGGCGGCCGCTGCCCGGCTCGATCGTCGACTTCGGGCTGTTCTTCTTCCACAACGCGCAGACCCTGATCGACAGCGGCGTCGGCCCCTACTTCTACCTGCCGAAGCTGGAGTCGCACCTCGAGGCGCGGCTGTGGAACGACGTCTTCGTCCAGGCGCAGGCGCTGCTGGGGATCCCGCAAGGGACCATCAGGGCGACCGTGCTGATCGAGACGCTGCCGGCTGCGTTCGAGATGGAAGAGATCCTGTACGAATTGCGCGACCATTCGTCGGGCCTGAATGCCGGCCGGTGGGACTATATCTTCTCCTACATCAAGACATTCGCGGCTCGCGGCCCGGAATATGTGCTGCCGGATCGCTCGTGCGTCACGATGACGACCCCGATGATGCGGGCCTACACCGAATTGCTGGTCTCCACCTGCCATCGGCGCGGCGCGCACGCCATCGGCGGGATGGCCGCCTTCGTGCCCAACAAGTCCGATCCGAAGGTCACCGAACAGGCCCTGGCCAAGGTGACCGCGGACAAGGAGCGGGAGGCCGCCGACGGGTTCGACGGCTCATGGGTCGCGCACCCCGGTCTGGTGCCCACCTGCACCGCGGCCTTCGATGCCGTGCTCGGCGATCGGCCGAACCAGCTGGACCGCCAGCGCCCCGAGGTGCATGTCACCGCCGCCGACATCATTGCCCCGGGATCGACGCCCGGTGCGGTGACGCTGGACGGGCTGCGGACAAACATCTCTGTGGCGCTGCGCTATCTGACCGCGTGGGTGAGCGAACAGGGCGCGGTGGCCATCGACAATTTGATGGAAGACGCTGCGACCGTCGAGATCTCGCGGACCCAGGTGTGGCAGTGGCTGCACTACCGGATCCGGCTGGCCGAAGGACTGGTGGTCACGCCAGAACTGGTCAACGAACTCGTCGGGCACGAGATCGATCGGTTGCACACGCTGGCCACCGACGAACGCGGGCATCGCCACGTCAACGAAGCCCGAGACGTGTTCACCGAGGCCGCGCTGGGCGACGAACTCCCGGGATTCTTCACCCCGTACGCCTACGTCCGGTACCTGATCGACCGCCCGCTGCAGCCGACCGGGCCGCTCAGCAAGGAGGATCTGCGGATGTCCGAGCAGGTCCGGCGCGACGACGCCGCGCGGGAGAGGGCCGCCAGCTCAGCCTGATCCATCCCGATCGCGGGCTGCCCCCCGATCAAACGACACTGGCTCCGGCCGGCCGCCAGGACGCGGCAGGCCGGAGTCGCATCTGTTCCGGCAACCGTCACCTGCGGTAGACGGGATCGTCCGAGACATCCCGCCCAGCCGCCGTCTACGGTCGGCACCATGACCGAGATCTCCGACCGTTACCGACGGCTGTCCGAAGAGTTCACCCGCCGCGTCGAGGCCGTGCCGGCCGACCGTTGGGAGAGCCCGTCACCGTGCGAGGACTGGAACGCCCGGGAAGTGCTGCAGCACGTCATCGACAGCCACGTCTCCATGCCCAGGTACGGCGGCGTGGTGGTGCGGCTGACCAAGTCCGTCGACGACGACCCGACCGCCGCGTGGCTGGAAGCGCGCGAGGCGATGCAGCAGTTGCTCGACGATCCGGCGCGGGCGGGTGCCGAGTATGACGGGATGTTCGGCCGGACGAGCGTCCAGCGGACCGTCGACGGGTTCCTCGGATTCGACCTGCTGGTGCACGGTTGGGACATCGCGCGCGCCACCGGCCAGGACGAGACACTGCCGCCGGCCGAGGTCCACCGGGTCTATGCCGATGCCTCCAAGCTGGCGGGCAATCTGCGCCGGGGCGGCGTCTGTGGGCCCGAGGTGGCGGTACCGGCGGGCGCCAGCGAACAGGATCGACTGCTGGGACTTCTCGGGAGGACGCCCTGACGCGGAGCTCGCGACTTGCGCAAATGAAGTCAGGCTAACCGTACTCGAGGTCCTGCCCACCCGTACGGATCTCGACTACCCTGACGATAGCCGCGAGTTCACCCTCAGCGTTCGGAGTTGTGATGCCCCTTCCCCTTCGGTGCCGGATGACCGGCGCCCTGCTGAGCACCGCCGCGCCGGTCACCCCGGGGAAGGCCGCGTGACCACCACCTCGGATCGCATTCCATCCGGCCCCGAAGGCCTTCAGGCGCGGCTGCTGTACGAGTTGGAGAGTGTGGTCGAGGAGAACCTCAACCGGCACACCGCGATTGCCAAGGACTGGATGCCGCACGACTACATCCCGTGGAGCCGTGGACGGGACTTCGCGTTCCTGGGCGGCGAGGACTGGGTGCCGGCGGATTCGCCGCTGAGCCCGGTGGCGAAGACCGCGATGGTCGTCAACCTGCTCACCGAGGACAACCTGCCGTCATACCACCGCGAGATCGCCACCCGCTTCGGCCGGGACGGCGCCTGGGGCCAGTGGGTGGGCCGGTGGACTGCCGAGGAGGGCCGGCACGGCATCGCGCTGCGCGACTACCTGGTGGTGACCCGCGGCGTCGACCCGGTCAAGCTCGAGGCCTTGCGGATGGAGCACATGACCGCCGGTTACGACTCCGGTGAGAAGACCATGCTGCAGGCCGTCGCGTACGTCTCGTTCCAGGAACTGGCGACCCGGGTGTCACATCGCAACACCGGCGCGTCCACCGGATGCCCGGTCGCCGAACAACTGCTGGGCCGCATCGCACAGGACGAGAACCTGCACATGATCTTCTATCGCAACCTGGTGTCGGCCGCGCTGGACCTGGCACCCGACGAGACCATGTCCGCGATCCGCGACGAGGTCGTCGGCTTCACCATGCCCGGCGCCGGCATGACCGACTTCCAGCGCAACTCCGTCACCATCGCCAAGGCCGGGATCTACGACCTTCGGCTGCATCACGACGCCGTCATCCAGCCGGTGCTGAAGTACTGGAAGATCTTCGACCGCGCCGACTTCGGCCCGGACGGCGAGAAAGCCCGCGAGGAGCTCTCCGAATTCCTCGTCGGCCTGGACGCGCAGGCCAGCCGCTTCGTCGAGCAGCGCGAGCGGATGCGCGCCCGCGACGCGGCCCGCGCCGCCAAGTAGCTTGTGGTGCCGGCCGTCGAGCAACTGGTGGCGTGAGCGGTCCGTCCCGATGGGCCGCGCCTCGGCTCAGCGGGTGCGGGCCACCACGAACCCGGCGAGCGAGGCGAGCGCGTCCCGGGACGGTGATTCCGGCAGCAGCTCCAGCTCAGCCTCGGCAGCGGCGGCGTACCCGCTCAGGGTGTCCCTGGCCGTGGCGAGACCGCCGGAGCAGCGCAACAACTCCACCGCCTCGCTCACCTCGTGCTCGGCGGAGATCGGACCGGACACCAGCTCCCGAAGCCGCGGATCGGCTGCGGGGTCGGCGAGCGTGTACAGCACCGGCAGGGTGCGGACACCCTCGCGCAAGTCAGTTCCCGGCGTTTTGCCCGAGTCGGTGGAGGCGATGTCGATGATGTCGTCGGAAATCTGGAACGCCATGCCAACCGCACGACCGTAACGACGCAGGGCGGCGATCTCGTGGTCGGCGGCTCCGGAGAAGATCCCGGCGTAGCGCGCGCAGGTGTCGATCAGCGCGGCGGTCTTCTCGTCCAGCACCGTCAGGTGATGCCGGATCGGGTCGTCAGCCGGCCGTGGACCCACCGTCTCCCGGGTCTGCCCGGTGACCAGCTCGGCGAACGTGTCGGCGATGATCCGAACCGCCTCCGGCCCCAGGCCCGCGACGAGCCGAGACGCGTGCGCGAACAGGAAGTCGCCGGTCAGGATCGCAATGGAGTTGTCCCATCGTGCGTTGGCCGATTTCGCCCCCCGTCGCAGGTCCGCCTCGTCCATCACGTCGTCGTGGTAGAGCGTCGCCAGGTGGATCAACTCCACCACGGCCGAGGCGACAACCACGTCCTCGGACTGCGGACGAGGCCCGATGCCGGCCGCGACCAGGGTGAACAGCGGGCGGAATCGCTTGCCGCCGGCACGCATCAGGTGCCCGGCTGCCTCGGTGACGAAGTCGAAGTCGCTGACCAGTTCACGCTCCAGCAGCTGCTCCACCCGAGCGAGACCCTCACCTACCCGCGCCGACAGATCGGCGTCGGCGAGTTCGATGCCGGTCAGCATGGTCGGCGCGTTCACATCGCCGACTGTATGTCAGGATGCGGCGCGGGCGGACCGACGGGGGCAATGATCAAGGCCACCACGGCACCCGCTGACACTGCAAGGATCACGACAGCAGGGGTAGCGGGACGGTCAGCAGATCCAGCACCGGACCCGGGTACAGCCCCAGCCCGAGCGTGATCACGACCGCCACGGTGATCACGATGACCGTCAGAATGCCCGGAACCACCACGTACGGGGCGTCCGACGCACCGCGCGACCGGCCGTCCGCCGAGAGCCCCCCGACCTCTACGCCGGGGTCCGAGAAGTACATCACCACGACGATCCGGAGGTAGAAGAACGCGGTGACGGCGGTGGCCACCATCGCGATGACGACCAGCCAGCCGTACCCGGCCTGCATCCCGGCGGTGAACACGCTCAGCTTGGCGATGAAACCGGCGGTGAGCGGGATCCCGGCGAAGGACAGCAGGAACAGGCTCATCGAGGCCGCCAGCACCGGCGATCGTCTGGCCAGCCCCGCCCAGTCCGAGACATGGGACGCCTCCCCGTCGCCCTTGCGCACCACGGTCAGGATGGCGAAGGCGCCGATGGTCGCCATGCCGTAGGTGAGCAGGTAGAACATCGTCGCCGAGGCACCCTGCTCGGACATGGCCAGCACCCCGATCAGGAGGAAGCCGGCGTGCGCCACCGACGAGTACGCCAGCATCCGCTTCATGTCGGTCTGGGTGATCCCGATGACCGAACCGATGATCATGGAGACCGCGGCGATGATCGCCAGCACCGGCTGCCACGTCCACGTCATCGGCTCCAACGCGGAGAAGCACACCCGCAGCATCGCGGCGAACGCGGCCACCTTGGTGCAGGCGGCCATGAATGCGGTCACCGGCGTGGGTGCGCCCTGGTACACGTCCGGGGTCCACAAGTGGAACGGGCCGACCGAGGCCTTGAACAACAGGCCGACCACGACCAACGCCAGCCCCCCCAGCAGCAGGGCGTCGCTGGAATCACCGGCCCGCGACTGCTGCGCGATCGTGGCGAACCGGGTGGACCCCGCGTACCCGTAGAGCAGCGCCAGCCCGTACACGAAGATCGCCGAGGTGAACGCGCCGAGCAGGAAGTACTTGACGGCGGCTTCCTGGGAGATCAGCCGGCGCCGGCGAGCGAGCCCGCACAGCAGGTACAGCGGCAACGACAGTACCTCGAGCGCGACGAACAGCGTCACCAGGTCCGCCGCGGCAGGGAACACCATCATCCCGCCGACCGCGAACAGCGCCAGCGGGAAGACCTCGGTCTGCATCGGCGCGGCGACCCGGGTGGCCACCCGGTCACGGGGCGAGCCGACCTGGGCAGCCGCCTGGCTGACGAACGCTCCGCCCGGCTCGGACACCTTGTCTGCCATCATCAGCACCGACGGGATGGCCAGCACCAGCAGCACGCCCCACATCACGTAGGTGCCGGCGTCCACCGCCACCGCCCCGCTGAAGGTGACCGCGTAGTCGTCGTTGACGCCGCCGTACACGGTCCACGCCAGGGCGGCACCGATCACCACGATGCCGAGCACGACCTGCGCGGTGTACCGTGCCGAGCGCGGCAGGAACGCCTCCACCAGGATCGCGACACACGCCCCGCCCAGCACGATCAGCATCGGCATGAGGACGCCGAAGTTGACCGGCGGGACCACGATCGGGTCGGTCGGGGCAGCGGTGATCGCCGGGGCGGCACTGATCAGGGCCAGCGCGCTCACTGTCCACCTCCGACGATCGGGCCGGCGGCGGGCGGCACGGGATCGGTGAACCCGACGTCCACCATGGTCCGCTGCGCGGTGGGGTTGATGACGTCCAGCACCGGCTGCGGGTAGACGCCCAGCAGGATGATGAGCACCACCAGCGGGGTCACCACGGCGATCTCCCTGCCGGTCAGGTCACCGAACCTGGCGCGCACGGCAGCCGCCCGGGAGTGCGGTGCTGCATGTGAGTCCTCGGCCGGGTCTACTGCAGCTGCTGTCGATACCGCCGTCCCCCGTGTCGCGGGCTGGTATTCGGGGGCGCCGGTGCTGGACGGGCCGGCCGGGCCGCCAACCGTCACCGGGACTCGTGCGTCCAGCCCGAAGTCGTCCCCGATCACGCCGACGCCCCGGATCGGGCCGAACATCGTGCGCTGGAAGACCCACAACATGTAGACCGCGGCCAGCACGATGCCGATGGTGGCGATCACGGCCCAGCCCGGGTACCGGGTGAAGGTGCCGATCAGCACCAGGAACTCGGAGATGAACGAGTTCGTGCCGGGCATCGCGATGGTGGCCAGCGAGGCGACCAGGAACATGCCGCCCAAGAGTGGCGCCACCTTCCACACCCCCCCGTAGTCGCCGATCAACCTGGATCCACCTCGGGCGGCGAGCATGCCGACCACGATGAACAGCAACCCGGTGGCGATGCCGTGGTTCACCATGTACAGCGCGGCGCCGGCGATCGACTGAGTGGTGAACGCGAACACCCCGAGCGCGATGAACCCGAAATGCGCGATCGAGGTGAACGTCACGAAGCGCTTGAGATCGCTCTGACCAGCGGCGACGATCGCGCCGTAGACGATGCCTATCACGGCCAACAGAATGATGACCCAGCTCAGCCTCGCCGACGCCGCGGGGAGCAGCGGCAGGCAGATCCGCAGGAACCCGAAGGTGCCGACCTTGTCCAGTACGCCGACCAGCAACGTGCCCGCCCCGATGGGCGCCTCGGCACCGGCATCGGGCAGCCAGGTGTGCAGCGGGACCAACGGCGCCTTGATCGCGAAGGCGATGGCGAACCCGGCGAAGATCCACATCTGGGTGGACTCCGGGATCTGGCTCGCGATGGAGCGCAACGCCTCCCAGTCGAAGGTGCCAGAAGGCAACACATTGCCCGATGCGACGTACAGCCCGATCACCGAGGCCAGCATCAGCAGGCCGCCGAGCAGCGAGTACAGGAAGAACTTGGTCGCCGCGTACGCCCGGCGGACACCGCCGAACGCCCCGATGAGGAAGTACATCGGGATGAGCATGACCTCGAACATGACGTAGAAGACGAACACGTCGGTGGCCGCGAAGACCCCGATCATCGCCGCCTGCAGCGCCAGCAGCAGCGCGAAGTAGCCGCCGATCGTCCGGCCGGCCGGGAGCTTCTCCTCCCAGGAGGCGCCGAGCACGATCGGCACCAGCACGGCGATCAGCGCGATCATCGTCAGCGAGATGCCGTCGACGCCGAGGGAGAAGCTGACCCCGAAGGACGGGATCCAGTCGACCGAGAACGTCTCTCTGAACGGCGCGGCCGTATCGCCGGTACCCATGGACGAGCGGTAGGCGACCCACAGCGCGATCGCGACACCGAGCTCGACGACGGAGAACCCCAGTGCGGTCAGTTTGACCGTCTTGGCCGGCGCACCGGACATGCCGGTGACCACCACGGATCCGGCCAGCGGCAGCAACAACAGGATCGGCAGGTACAGGGAATCGTTCATCGCTGGCCTCCCCCGGTTCCGCCCACAGCCCCGCTGCCCCGTTCTTCGCGCGGATCAACTTCCCCGGCGCGGATGAACTCGTACACTCCTGTCACTCCAGTCCCAAAGACTGCAACTTGAGCCGCGCCGTCGATGTTGATCCGCGCGACAGACGGGGAACGCGGGGTCCGCGCGACAAGGGCGGAATGGGGGCCGGTCACGCGAACCTCACCAACAGCACCAGCAGGATGACGCCCAGCGTCCCGGCGAACATGGACAGCGCGTAGGACCGGACATAACCGTTCTGCCAGTGCCGCCATCGGCCGGACAGCCCGCCCAGAGTCGCGGCCAGCCCGTTGACCGCACCGTCGATGCCCTTGGCGTCGGTGTAGACCAGCGTGCCGGTGAGCCAGATCCCGGGCCGGGCGACCAGCGTCTCGTTGATCGCGTCCCCACCCACGTCCGCACGAGCCAGCGCGACCAGCGGGGTGACCGGCATCGGCGCGGTCAGCGGCACCGGCCGGCGGCCCACGATCCAGTACGCGATGAAGACGCCGACGGCGACCACCGCGAGGGTGCCCACGGTGATCACGCCGGCCGACACCGGCGGTTCGGGCTCCTCGAAGGGTCCGACGGAAGGGGCGAGCCACGTGGCCAGCCGATCGCCGATCGCAAGGTAGGCACCGGCACCCACGGAGCCGACCGCCAGGATGATCATCGGCACGGTCATCACGAGCTTGGCCTCGTGCGGGTGGTAATCCTGCCCGTACGCGGTCTTCAACTGCTTCCAGCGCGGCTCGCCGAAGAAGGTCATGATCATCAACCGGGTCATGTAGAACGCGGTGATCCCCGCACCGATCAGCGCGGCCGAACCGAGCAACGTCCCCTGCAGGCCACCGGCGGCGAACGCGGCTTCGATGATCGGGTCCTTGGCGAAGTACCCGGAGAACAACGGGAACCCGATGATGGCCAGGTACGCGCACGACATGGTCACGAAGGTGATCGGCAGCTTGCGCGCGAGGCCGCCGTACCGGCGCATGTCGACCTCGTCGTCCATCGCATGCATCACCGACCCAGCGCCGAGGAACAGGCCGGCCTTGAAGAAGCCGTGGCACAGCAGCAGCAGGATCCCCAGCGCATACACGCCTGCGCCGAGCCCGACGGCCAGGAACATGTAGCCGATCTGCGAGATGGTCGAGTAGGCCAGCACCTTCTTGATGTCGTCCTTGGCGCACCCACCGATGCATCCGACCAGCAACGTCACCGTGCCGATGATCGCGACGACCAGCCGGCCGTCGGACGTCAGGTCATAAATCGGCGAGGTTCGGGCGATCAGGTAGACCCCGGCGGTGACCATGGTCGCCGCGTGGATCAGCGCCGACACCGGCGTCGGGCCTTCCATGGCGTCGGGCAACCACGCCTGCAACGGAACCTGGCCGGACTTGCCGCAGGCGCCGAGCAGGAGCAGCAGCGCGATCACTGTCACCGTGCCCGGCGACTGCTCCGCCAGCGTCCCGATCTGCGCGAACACCCCCGAGAACGACACGGTGCCCATCTCCTTGAACATCAGGAAGATGGCCAGCGCCAGGCCGACGTCGCCGACCCGGTTCATCACGAACGCCTTCTTGGCGGCCGATGCCGCGGCCGGCCGGTCCGACCAGAACCCGATCAGCAGGTACGAGGCCAGGCCCACGCCTTCCCACCCGGCATACAGCGTCACGAAGGAGTTGCCCAGCACGAGCAGCAACATGGCCGCGACGAACAGGTTCATGTAGGCGAAGAACTTCCGCCGGTCGGGGTCATGCTCCATGTAGCCGACCGAGTAGATGTGGATCAGCGCACCGACACCTGTGATCAACAGCACGAAGGTCAGCGACAGCGGGTCGACGAACAGCCCGAAGTCGATGTTCAACGTCCCCGATTGGATCCAGGTGAAGATCGGCACCTGGTGGATGCGGTCGGTGGCCGGGTCGGACGCGGTCGCCGCGAAGACGGCGACACCCAGGGCGAAGGCGGCGATGACGGTGGCGCAGCCGACCAGGTGACCCACCCGGTCCAGCAGGCGGCCACCGACCAGCAGCACGATCGCACCGGCCAGCGGCACAGCGATCAGCAGCCAGGAGGCGCCGTAGATTCCGGTCACGGTGTGCTTGTCTCCCGGTCAGAACTTGAGCAGGTTCGCGTCGTCGACGGAGGCACTTCGCCGACTCCGGAAGATGGACATGATGATGGCGAGCCCGACGACCACTTCGGCCGCGGCCACGACCATCACGAAGAACGCGAAGACGACGCCGTTCAGGTTCCCCCACATGCTGGAGAACGTGACCAGTGACAGGTTGACGGCGTTGAGCATCAACTCCACGCACATGAACACCACGATCGCGTTCTTCCGCACCAGGAAGCCGACCGCGCCGATCCCGAACAGCAGGGCCGAGAGCACCAGGTAGTGGTTCGCGCTCACCGCGGCTCACCACCATCGGACACCGGGCCATCCACCACGTCGGGACCATCGGTCCGGTGCGGGTGGTCGGTCGTCTCGATGGCGGTCAGCGTTGACCCGGTCCGATACCGGCCGGCAACCCGCTCGCTCTCGGCGAACTCGACCAGCTCGGACACCGATCCGGGCGCGATCGAGCCGTCGGGCAGCAGCGCGGGGGTGGCGTTGGACGACGAGGTGGCGAAGACTCCGGGCCCGGGCAGCGGAGACATCCGGTCCGAGCGCATCCGCTCGTGCACTCGCTGGCGTTGGTTCTTGCGCTCACCGGGTGCGCGCTCGATGTGGGTGAGCACCATCGCACCCGTCGCCGCGGTGATCAGCAGCGCACTGGTCAGTTCGAACGGGAACAGGTAGTCGGTGAACAGCACGGCGGCGATCGACCCGACCGCGCCCCGGTCGGCCAGCGCACCGGCCAACCCGACGGTCGGCGTGACGTCCAGCGCACGCAGCAGCCCGGTGACGACCAGGGTGACGAACGCGATGCCGACGACCGCGCCGATCATCCGCTGTCCACGCAGCGGCTCGAAGATCGAGTCGCCGGCGTCTCGGCCGGTCAGCATCAGCACGAACAGGAACAGCATCATGATCGCGCCGGTGTAGACGATGATCTGCACGAAGCCCAGGAACTGGGCGTCCTGGATGATGTACAGGCAGCCCAGGCAGAGCATGGTGAGCACCAGCCATAGCGCCGAGTGCACGGCGCCCCGGGACAAGACCATGCCGACGCCGCCGAGCAGGGCCAGCGGCGCCAGGATCCAGAACGCGATCTGCTCGCCACCCGTTTCGGTGGCGGCGTCGGCAGCGGTGTCGGCAACGGCCTGCGCAGCGCTCAGCACCATCGTGCCCGCCAGCTGGGCGATCATGACGGGGCTCCGGTCGGACTGGGCGTGTCCTTGGTGGCCACCGGCTCGGCGGCCAACGGGCCGGCCTGCCGCGCCTGACGCAGCAACTCAGGGCCTCGTGCGTAGTAGTCGTGCTCGTCACCCAGACGCATCGGATGAGGCGGTTGCTCCATCCCCGGCAGCAGCGGGGCCAGCAGCATGTCCTTGGTGTAGATCAGCCGCTGACGATCGTCGTCGGCGAGTTCGTACTCGTTCGTCATGGTGAGCGAGCGGGTCGGGCAGGCCTCGATGCACAGCCCGCAGCCGATGCACCGCAGGTAGTTGATCTGGTAGTTCTTCCCGTACCGCTCCCCCGGCGAGAACCGCGCCTCGTCGGTGTTGTCCGCGCCCTCGACGAAGATCGCGTCCGCCGGGCACGCCCAGGCGCACAGCTCGCAGCCCACGCACTTCTCCAGGCCGTCGGGGTGCCGGTTGAGCTGATGCCGGCCGTGATACCGCGGGGCCGGCTGGTCGGGATGCTTGGGGTAGTCCTCCGTGACGACCGGCTTGAACATAGTCGCGAAGGTGACCCCGAATCCCTTGACGGGATCAAGAAAGGACATCGCTGCCTCCCGGCGGGTCTGGGGTGCGGGTGGCACCGCTGGTCACGGCCAGCCGCTGGGCCCGCTTGTCGTCGATGGCACCCACCCGGCGGATCGGCGCGATCGGAACCTGCAGGTCCAGTGGTGGCACCGGATAGCGGCCGCCGGATTCCGGCACGATCGCGCCCGGACGGGACACCTCGAGGTCGTCCTGCTCGTCCCGAAGGTCTTGTGCCTCCTGCTCGGCAGATCGTCTCTGCGGCCACAGCACCACCGCGATGAGTAATGCGGCCAACGGAACGCCCACCCACAGCAACACCTCGACGGTGCTGAAACCCTGCGAGTTGCGCAGCACCCGCACGGACCCGACCAGCACGATCCACACCAGCGATACCGGGATCAGCACCTTCCAGCCGATGGACATGAACTGGTCGTAGCGGACGCGGGGCAGGCTGCCGCGCAGCCAGACGAACACGAACATGAACACCAGGACCTTGATGAAGAACCAGACCATCGTCCAATAGCCCTGGTTGGCCCACGGCAGCAGGGAGAACGGCCAGGGCGCGCGCCAGCCGCCGAGGAACAGCGTGACCGCGATCGCCGAAACGTTGATCATGTTGATGTACTCGGCGAGGAAGAACAGCCCGAACCGCATCGAGGAGTACTCGGTGTTGAAGCCGCCGACCAGCTCACCCTCGGCCTCGGCCATGTCGAACGGCGACCGGTTGGTCTCCCCGACCATGGACACGCAGTACACGATGAAGGACACCGGCAGCAGCCAGATGTACCAGCCCGGCTCCTGCTGGTTCACGATCGCCGATGTCGACAGGGTGCCGGCGTAGAGGAACACCGCGACGAAGGACAGACCCATCGCCACGTCGTAGGAGATCATCTGGGCCGCCGCGCGCAGGCCACCGAGGATCGGGTAGGTCGACCCGGACGCCCAGCCGCCGAGCACGATGCCGTACACCCCGACCGAGGCCAAGGCCAGCGCTACCAGCACGCCCACCGGCGGGTCGGTCAGCTGCAGCGCGGTCTGCTGGCCGAACATGGTGACCTCGCCGCCGACCGGGATGATCGAGAAGATCAGGACCGCCGGGATGGCCGACATCACGGGGGCGGCGATGAAGACGAACTTGTCCGCCCGCGCCGGAATGATGCCCTCTTTGAAATGCAGCTTCACCGCGTCTGCGAGCGATTGCAGCAGCCCGAAGGGCCCGTTGACATTCGGGCCGGGTCGGTGCTGCATGCGACCGACGACGCGCCGCTCGAACCAGATCGCGAACAACGTCAGCAGCAACAGCAGGACGAAGACCATCAGCGCCTTGACGAGCATCAGCCACCACGGGTCGTCGGAGAGCAGCGGCTGTACCGAACCGTCCGGGTCGGGTGCGACGGTGGTATCCGCCAACCAACGGGCTACCCCTGGCAGTGCGCTCATCAGCGTCCCTTTCCTGCGGCCGCGCCGGTGTCGCCGGCGGCCACCACCTGGACTCGATCGGCGACGTTCGCGCCGAGCCGTCCCGGCGTGCCGATGCCGTCGATCCGGGCAGGGATCCACACGACGCCGTCGAGCATCTCGGTGATCGCCACCGGCAGCGTGATCGAGCTGGCCGGGCCGCGGACCGCGACCAGATCGCCGTTCCGCACGCCCAATACCGCCGCGTCGGCCGCGGACAGCCGGGCCACGTCCGGCCGCGCGGTGCCGGCCAGGTGCGGCTCACCGTCCAGGCCACGACCGCCGTCCAGGTTCATCCGCCACGACGCGAGCACGAAGCCGGCGGCGCTTCCGTCGCCGGCCGCCGCTCTTTCCGTGTTGATCACGGGGCTCAGCCCGATTGTTTCGGCGTGTCGCCGGTGTGTCGCGGGCTGCTCGTCATGATCAACAGCAGTGTCGGCGCGAGCGCCGGTCCAGACACCCAGGCGCGCCATGTCGGCGGCGGCCGCGGCAGGCGTCTGGGTGTACAGGTCGACGTCCATCTCGACGCCGAGGGTGTCCAGGATCCTGGCCTCGTCGAGGGTGCCTGCCTGCGGCAGCGCCGCGGCGAACGGACGGATCCGCCCCTCCCAGTTGACGTAGGCGCCGGACTTCTCCACCGCGGCCGCGACCGGGAACACCACGTCCGCCAGCTCGGTGAACGCGCTCGCTCGGATCTCCAGGCTGACCACGAACCCGGCGCTGGCCACTGCGGCCAGCGCGACCGCAGGATCGGGCAGGTCGGAGATCTCCACGCCTCCGATCAGCAGCCCGGCCAGACCGCGTGCGGGCTCGTCGGCGTGGTCGTCAGCGAAACCCGCCGGACCCCGGTCCGGACTGGCGACGTCATCGGGCTCGGCGATGCCCACCGCAGCGAGAATCCCGGCGGTGTCCCGGCCCGGCGTCTCGGGCAGGGACGCGCCCCACGCCCGCTCCACTTCGGCCCGTGCCGCGGGATCGGACACCGGTCGGCCGCCTGGGAGCACGACGCCGAGTGCGCCGGCGTCCAGTGCACCGCGCTCGCCCGCCCGCCGGGGTACCCAGGCCAGCGCCGCTCCGGTCCGTTCGGCCAACCTGTCAACGGCGGTCAGCAACCCAGGAACCTCCGCGGCCCGCTCGCCGACCAGCACGATCGCGCCCTGGGTGCGCAGCAGCGCGCCCAGCTTGTTGCGGGACTCGGCGTCCGGGACGCCGGCCCCGGCCAACGCGTCGGACGCCAGCGCCGTCAGCACGAACGGCTCGCCGCCGGGCACCGCGCCGATCAGCGTGCCGGACATCTTCGCCAGGCTGCGGGTGGCCAATGCGCCCAGCGAGTACACCGGGACCCCGCGACGGGAAGCCTTGCGCAGCCGCAGGAACAGAATTGGCGATTCTTCTTCCGGTTCCAGCGCGACCAGCAACACCGCGGACGCCTTCTCCAGCGCGGCGTAACTGACCCCGGTGCTCTCCGGGGTGCCGCCTGCCACCCGCGCGGCCAGGAACGCGGCCTCCTCGGCCGAGAGCTGCCTGGCGCGGAAATCGATGTCGTTGGTGCGCAAGGCCAGTCGGGCGAACTTGGCGTAGGCGTAGGCGTCGGTGACGGTCAACCGACCCCCGGTCAGCACCCCGACCCCGCCGCTGTCCCGCGCGGCGAGAAGGCCACCGGCTGCGACCGACATTGCATCGGTCCATGACGTGGGCACCAGCGCGCCGTCGGCGTCGCGGACCATCGGCCGGGTGATCCGGTCACCCTCACGGACATACGGGAACGCGAAGCGGCCCTTGTCGCAGTTCCACTCCTCGTTCACCTCCGGGTCGATGCGGGCCAGCCGCCGGGTGACCTCGCCCGCCCGGTGGTCGGTGCGCATCGCGCAGCCACTGGCGCAGTGCTCACACACCGTCTCGGTCGAGACCAGGTCGAACGGCCGCGCCCGGAACCGGTAGGCAGTTGAGGTCAGCGCTCCGACCGGGCAGATCTGGATGGTGTTGCCCGAGTAGTACGACTGGAACGGCTCGGCGGAGTTGATGCCGATCTGCTGCGCCGACCCGCGTTCGAGCAGGTCGATGAACTTGTCGCCGGCGATCTGGTCGGAGAACCGGGTGCATCGCTGGCACAGCACGCAACGCTCGCGGTCCAGCAGGATCTCGGAGGACACCGCGATCGGCTTGGTGAACACCCGCTTCGGGTCGCGCATCCGGGAGGTCGCCGAACCGTTGGCGAGCACCTGGTTCTGCAGCGGGCATTCGCCGCCCTTGTCGCAGATCGGGCAGTCCAGCGGGTGGTTGAGCAGTAGGAATTCCAGGTTCGAGCGCTGCGCCTTCTCGGCCACCGGCGAGCTGAGCTGGGAGTGGACGACCATGCCGTCGGCGACGGTCTGGGTGCACGCGGCCTGCGGCTTGGGCATCGGCCGGCCGCCCATCTCGACCTCGACGAGGCACTGCCGGCACGCGCCCACCGGCTCGAGCAGCGGATGGTCGCAGAACCGCGGGATGGCGATGCCGATCCGTTCGGCGGTCCGGATCACCAGTTCGCCCTTGGGGGCGATCACGGTGACGCCGTCGATGGTCAACCGGACATGACCCGCCGGAACGGGCGGGTCACCGGCTTCGTGCGGTGCGCTGGCCCCGGGGGACACGGCTACTTGCGTCATCAGTGCGCCCCCACCAGGGACCTGGCCTCGATGACCGGCGGCGTGCGACCAGTGACCAGGTCCTCGAACTCGGACCGGAAATACATGAAGCTGGAAAGGATCGGCGTCGCGGCGGCGTCGCCCAGCGCGCAGAACGAGCGCCCGGCGATGTTACCGGCGGCGTCGGGCAGCGTGTCGAGGTCCTCCGGCGTCCCACGGCCCGACACCACGCGGCGCAGGATCTGCACCAACCAGCCGGTGCCTTCGCGGCACGGCGTGCATTTACCGCAGGACTCGTGCTTGTAGAACTCGAGCCACTTCCACACCGCCCACGGCACCGACACTGTCTCGTTGAAACACATCAACGCGGTGGTTCCCAGCATCGAACCGGCCGCCGCGACGTCGTCGAAGGACAGCGGCACGTCCAGGTGCGCGGCGGTGAAGATCGGCGTCGAGGACCCACCCGGCGTGAAGAACTTCAACGGGATGCCGTCGAGCATGCCGCCCGCGGAGGTCAGCAGTTGGCGCAGTGTTGTGCCCATCGGGGCCTCGTACTGGCCGGGGCGGGTGACGTGCCCGGACAGCGAGTAGATCTTCGGGCCCGGCGACTTGTCGGTACCCATCGAGCGGTACCAGTCCGAACCGCCGAGCACGATCGCCGGGACGGAGGCGATGGTCTCGACGTTGTTGACCACGGTCGGGCACTGGTACAGCCCGGCGATGGCCGGGAACGGCGGCTTGAGCCGCGGCTGCCCGCGCAGACCCTCCAGCGAGTCCAGCAACGCGGTCTCCTCACCGCAGATGTAGGCGCCGGCGCCGCCGTGCACCACGATTTCCAGGTCGTACCCGGAACCCAGGATGTTGGTGCCCAGGTACCCGGCGGCGCGCGCCTCGTTCACCGCGTTCTGCACCCGGCGCATCGCGTGCACCGCCTCGCCCCGGACGTAGATCGCACAGAACGGCGCGCGGATCGCGTAGGAGGTGATGATGCAGCCCTCGATCAACGAATGCGGATCAGCCATCATCAACGGAATGTCCTTGCAGGTACCGGGTTCTCCCTCGTCCGCGTTGATCACCAGGTAGTGCGGCTTGGTGTCGCCCCGCGGCAGGAAGGACCACTTCAGTCCGGTCGGGAAACCCGCGCCGCCACGGCCACGCAATCCGGAGTTCTTTACCAGTTCCGTCAGCCGGCCCGGGTCGACCCCCAACGCCACCGGCAGCGCCTGGTACCCGTCGAGCTGCCGGTAGGTGCCGATGCTCCAGGAACGCGGTGACGCCCACCTGCGGGTGAGCATCGGGGTCAACGGCGCCGCGCCGTCCGCCGGAGTCGGCCAGTACTGACCGGCGCCCGGTGTCGCGCCGCGGAGTGCCGCTTCGAGCGACCGTGGGCCCGCCGAACCAGCGGGTGGCGCGACCGGCGGGTCGATCGTCACCGGGATCGGTGACGCCGGTTCGCCGGTACCGGGCGAACTGAACGTGCCGGGCCCCTGCTGGGTCGACACCGACTTCTCGATGGGCGTGGCAGCCGGCGGCGGGACCGCATCCGGCACACCGGGTTGCGACGGTGGAGTGCTCACGGCGACCCCTTCATTCCTGATGTCATTTCTTTTCCGGCAGAGGCGGTATTTCGACGCCGTCGGGCATGGTGGGCGCCCGCTGGCCGGTGTGCTCCGCGAGGACGGAGCCGCGCAGGGTCGGCACCGACGCGGTCGGCGCCTCCACCCGTTCCGGCAGATCGGTGAAGATGCCGGCGATCTCGAGTTCGACCGACCGGAAATCGGTCAGCGGCGCACCCCTGGTCGGCAACGGACGTCGTCCAAACTGCAAAGCCGTCACGAGATCCATGGCGCCGTCAGGGGTCTGGTTGTCGAAGAACTCGTAGTTCACCTGCAGCACCGGCCCGTGGTCGCAGGCGGCCAGGCACTCTGCGTGCTCCAGGGTGATGGATCCGGCAGTGCCCGGCTCGCCTGACGTCTCCTCGTGCCCGACCCCGAGGTGCTGCGACAGCGTCGCATAGATGGCGTCGCCGCCCAGGGCGGCGCACAGCGCGTTCGTGCACACGCTGACCAGGTGCTCGCCGCACGGGCTGCGCTTGTACATGGTGTAGAACGTCGCCACCGCGGAGACCTCCGCGTCGGTGAGATCCAACTTGCGGGCGCAGAACTCGATGCCGGGCTGGGACACGAAACCCTCCACCGACTGCACCAGGTGCAGCAACGGCAGCAGCGCCGAGCGCGACACCGGGTAGCGGGCAATGAGTTCGTCCGCTCGGGCGTGCGTGAGGTCGTCGAACGCCACGTCGGTCGTCAGGAAGACCGGCACGCCGATCCTGTTACTCATAACTCGACTCCCACACTCATCGGTGACATTCCTCGACTCCGCGCTCGTTCAGCTCCTCGGCGCCCGGGGCGCCTGCGGTGCTCGCTCGCTGTCGTCATCGGTGACATTCCTCGACTCCGCGCTCGTTCCGCTCCTCGGCGCCCGGGGCGC
>JADGOY010000038.1 GCA_017882715.1 Nakamurella sp.
AGCACCACGGGATCGTCACGCAGGCGTGGAGTCCGCTCGGCCGCGGTGACCTGTAGCTCGACCGGCTGGATCGCGGGGAGGAGGCGGCCCGGGACTCCGATGCGGAGGGGCATTGACGATGCGGAGGGGCATTGACCGAGGTGGTCCGACGTCAGCCGTTGCCGTCGGCATTGCGACCGGGCGTCCATTGCATTCCACGGTGATCCCCGAATCGGTCCCGGTGATCGACCGGGCCGTCGAGGCCGTTCCACGAGGGACCGTTCAGGTTCTGCGAGATGACGGCCGGGTGGCCCGCCGAGTGGTCGCCGAATGCGTTCCCCGCCGCCGCTGTGACCCCGCCGCCGATGATGGCACCGAGGACGAGCGCACCCACGATCGGGCTCGGCCGGTAACGCACGATGGCGCGCACCGGCCGGCGACTCGCCTTGGCGAGCCCGCGCCGCCAGCGCCGCGGATCGATGGGCGCTGCGGATGCTATCGGCGACAAACGGATCCCTTCCTCCGGCGATTGCACCCTGAACATAAGGGACGCCGGTGAATCCGGAGCGATATTCACAGGTTCTGCACATCGCTGGTCGCCGACCGCTGGCCAGCTGTAGCTGTCACCGTGCGCCGACGGCCCGGATGTCGCCAGGGTGGGCAAGCTGGTCGTCAACCGTCCCTGATTCCCTTGCTGAGGTCGATGGCCTGCTGGAGACCGCCCGGTGCCACCCCGGACCTGATCAGGGATGCGACAGCCAGAGCGACCAGAATCGAGATGAGCAGGCTGCTGCCAGGGCCCCAGGATTCACCAGTGAGGCTCACCCACGTTGCGCCGGAGCCGAAAACGACCGCGAGCAGGACGAAGGCGGCCTTCTGCCACGCCGTCAAACCCTGGGTGCGGATGGCCGCCGTTCCGTCCGGGAGATCCCGCCAGCGACCTTCGAGAACCGTTTCGAGGTCCCTCTGGAGCACCCTGGTCAAGGACTCCCGCTCGGAGGGGTTTCCCCAGGTCGCATGCTCCTGCAAATCACGGATCGCCGCAGCCTTGTCGGCGCCCGCCTTGCACACCGATGGATGCGGAGAGCCGAGGCGTAATGGGAGCCTTTGCAGGGCATCGGCGATCTTCCCGAGGGTTCGGTTCAGCTGGCGGATCTCTTTGGTCGTCGGCGGCCAGGTATTGGATCGGTACACGAATCCGAGTGCCCTGACCAGCGGGTAGACCACCCTGAATTGCGCGTTGAGCCCGCCGACAATCATGATCAGACCGATCGTCAGGATGGGCCCGATGACCGCGACAGCGACCATTCCTGAACGGGAGATGGTCGAGTTGTTGACGTACGCGAGCATCAGCAGAACGGCCAGCCAAGCGGGAGTCGACGCGAGCATCGCTTTTGACGTCGAGTCAAACGCCAAGAATTCGATCAGCCGGGCATGTTGCAGCGACATCCTCCTGGTCGCCGGCCAACCCCGAACTGAAGCCTTGAGCCGCATGCCCGGCCACGGCAGGCAGCGAGCGACCGCATCGCCCACGCATTCCATGGGACTGCGTGGGCCGATCGGTCGGCCGTCGGCGACGATCGACTCTGCCTGATCCCATTTCTTGCGCGCCTGCTCGGCTCGCCTTCCATATCGAATGTCGAATCTCTTGGCCAGATACGTCAACCCGTCCGAAATCACGGCGAGAACCAGGACGATGTAGTCGACCAGGTCAAGTCCACCCGCCGAGACAATGACCCAGACCAAGGTGCCGAACGGCAGCAGAAACCAGCCGATCGCGAGCCAGCCGATCGAGGGGAATGCCTCCTGCCAACGGGCCGGGTCGAGAGCGGCCCATACAGCAATTGCTGTGCGCGGAACCACCAACAATGACCACAGCAAGACACGCATGAATGCGCCCCCAAAGGCCGCCGGGAGAGAGATCCTGATCAAGATCACCCACGCTGGCCGAACCCCCATTCGGCTGCGGCGAGCATCCCACGCCCGGCCAAACGGTTTAACCCGCGGACCCTACGAATACCCACGGCTCGTTACTCCGCCAACTCTCGGCCTGCGGAATCGGCGGCGCTGACTCGGCCACGTCCATTGCGCGAATACAACGCCCAGACCAACCAGCCGATGAAGATCACCGCCCAGGCGACGCCGGTGACGCGCAGCACACCCAGCCCGGTGCTGTCCGCCGGGGTCAGCGGCCCGGCGGTGAAGGTGAACCGGGAACCGGTCTGCCGGGCGATCTCCCGCAGCTGGGGTACCGGTTGGAACGATCCGCGCATCACCCAGATCGCCGTCGCGGTCAGCGCCGCGTACACGATCACAAGCACAACCAGCGTCCCCACGGACCGCCACGCCTGCCGATCGCCACGCCACGGCCAGCATCCGCGGAACCAGATCAGCACGAACAGCACGAGGCCCGCGCAGACGGCGTCCCCGGTCCGGGGCTGCGGCCCGGCATTGACCAGCGAGTTGACCACCACCGCGATCGTGCCTGCCACGGCGAACCACCACGCGGTGGCCTGGTCCCGGGGTAGCGCACCGGCGATCAGCAGCGCGATCACCAGCTCCAGCAGCACCAGCCAGATGCCGCGTTCCTGGACGTTGTCCAGCGGGCCAGGCCCGACCAGGCCGCCGATTCCTGGGTACACCGATTCGACCACGATGGACAACGCGAAGCCGGCCACGATGAGCGCGATCAGTTTCCGGTCCTCGGCACGGTCCCGACCATGACTGTGCTCGCGCGCGCGGCGCGCGAGCCGGGGCCCGAGGGCCAGACCGGTGAGCCAGGCCGTGCAGTGCTCCAGATCCCACAACAGGCCGGACTTGAGCACCTGGACGACCAGGAACGCCGTGCCCAGCGTTCGCCACCGGGCTCGCCACGGCGGTGACAACAACGCGGTGGCGGCCGCGGCCACGCCGAATCCGCCGGCGGACAGACCGGAGTCCAGCTCGCCGGCCAGGGTCGAGGCCCACCGCCACGAGCTGCCGGCGAGCGGCCACAACAGCAACGCAGGAACCACGACTCCGGCGGTGTGGGTGACGATCAGCGCGGTTGCGGCTCGCAGCGAGCCGACCCGGCGCTCGTAGAGCCCGAGGCCGACCCCCAGCATGGCGCCGACGAACAGGTAGAACTCGGGATCGCGAAACGTGATCGCCCCGGTGAAGACCGTCCAGACCCGACCTTCGCGGATCGCGGGCAACCCGAATTCCATCGTGGTGATGATCGGGTCGTCGGGGTCGGCGGGCGCGAACAAGGTGCCGGTGACCGCTCCCGCGGTCAGTAGCACAGCCAGGGTGACCAGGGTGACGGGGATCCTGCCGAGTCCCCTCAGGAACCTCGACACGCCTCCGGCCTCCCCCCGGCCGGACGCTGATCCGCCGTCACCATCGGTGCTTCATCAGTACGCGGCTCGGCACGCGCCCGCCAGGGACTCCTCTTGATCGCGGCCGGTGAGGGCCGACGCGGACTCGGTGCTGGTGACCGGGCGGGAGAACATCGGACAGTCGCTGGCGATCGCGCGCTCCTGTTCGACGACACCGGCCAGGATGCCGTACGGACGGTCGGAGATCACGCCATGGCCCGCAGCGAAGGAGATCGGGCCGTGCACGATGGTGGCGCACGCTGCCCGGGCCGTCGCCACGAGTTCGACGGTGTTCGGAAGCATCCCCGTCGACTCCAGCACCGCAGCGACGGCGGGTGATGCGGTGGTCATGGAGCTCCCCTCGGTCCGGTGGCGGGAAACCCGACGGTAGTCCGAGCAAGCCTGTTGGGACCAGCCGTCGGGCGCCCACCTGCAGGTCAGAGGGGTTGGCCCGCGACCAGCGTCCGGCCTGCCTTCCGCACGAAGAAGCTGGCGATGGCGAGCACGACGCCCGCGATGATCGCCCAGATCGCGACCAGCCACAGCACGGTGAGAATGCCGGCGGTGGGGTTGAACAGCAACGCGATCCCGAATACGAGGGCCAGGATGCCCCACGCGAGGAACCACCCCCACCCCGAATCGGGCTGCTTGCGGAGCCCTAGGCCTCCCGCGATTCCGGCGATTCCGGCGAGGATCGCCCAGAAGGCGATGACCCAGACGACAACTGTGGCGGTCGCGCTCGGCCAGACGAGCACCACGATGCCCGCGGCGATGGCCAGCACCCCATGGACGAAGAACCAACCTGACGGCTGTCCGGCCCGCCGCTCGCCGAAGCCCTCCGCGAGGGCCATCACACCGTCGACGATCAGGTACGCCGCGAACAGCCAAATGATCACCAGCACGGTGGCCTTGGGCCAGGCGATCATCATGATGCCCAGCGCAATCAGCAGGATCCCGCGAACCAGGAGGACCCACCAGTAACGGGCGGCCACCGCGCCCAGATCCCGAACGTTGGTCATGGACGTCTTCCCCTCGGCCGGCCGCTGCGATTGGTCTCCCCGTCGGGGACCCTGGCGGCGCGCTCCGAAGGTATCAGTGTGACTGTCGGCACCCTCTGCTCAGGTAGATGTCAGTGGGAAAAGGGGACGCGCGATGGCCCTGCCGGTACGGACACCTGATGGGACAGCACCACACGGACGCCGGATCATGCCGATCCGGACCCGGCCATCCACGGTCGACAGCGTGACCGTCGCCCGGATGGTGTGGTGGCTTCAGGGCCGTCGCCCGGGCGATCAGGGACACCGCGCACGAACCCTCTCCACCGGCACCGCCACTGCCACCATCGGTACCGGCAGCGGGCACGCCGCCCGCGGTCAGGTCGCCCACCAGGGTGGCCGGCACGTCCTCGAACCCGGGCCCGGGTTCGGCGTCGGAGCCGATCCGATGGAGCGGTGGCAGCGGGCATTGTCGGAGACCGGATCCTCCCCGGCTCCGGTGTGGGGCGGGATCTGCGGGTGCGCGCACTGTTGAAGAGGCTCACGGCTGGGCGCGAACACAGCTGGGGCCGACAGTCGCTGATGGACCGTTGCCGAGCAGGTTCAGTGCGATTGGTCGGACCCCTGAGTCGGCCTGGTCTGCACCACGACCACCGGCACCGCGGCAGCGAGAATCTCGTTGCGATCACCGATGAGCGGCGGGTGGATCCGTTGCGTGTTGATCGTGCGCTTGGTGGTTCTCGCCTCGTCACCGCCAGCCACCACCGTACGGTCCCAGCCCTCGGTCTACACCGCTCCCGCCGTTGGCGGTCATCGGATCAGTCGGGATCAGTCGGCTCAGTCGACACTGTCGTCGGCGTACGCCGCGTCCACGGTGTCTTCCAGCGCCGTCTCCTCCGGGTCGTCGACGATGTCCTCGTCGTCAAGCGCACCGATGCCCATCAGACTGGAATCCAGGAAAGCCTTCTCATCCGGCCGGTACCGCAGGATGGTCTCGAAGTAGGACTCGGTGGCTCGTTCGATCGAGACCTCGTGGCCGGCCGCTTGGGACAGGAACCACCGGTGTTCCAGCACTTCGTGGAACACCTCCGCCGGTTCCAGCTTCTCGGCGAGGTCGCGGGGTATGGCCTCGATGACCGGGTCGTACACGTCCGTGACGTAATGGTGAGCGACGGTGTCCTCGTCGACCTCGGTGTTCGGCATCACGGCCTGCGACCGGTAGGTATCCAGGTCGTTGAGGATCCGCCTGGCCTGGTTCTCCTGGACATCGATGCCGGTGAGCGAGAACAGCCGGCGCCGGTGATGGCCGGCGTCCACGACCTGGGTCTGCACCATCACCCGGGGGTCGCCGTCCTTCTCGTTGATCTGGATCTGCGCGACGTCGAAGCCGAGCTCGTTGAGTTTGCGCAGCCGCTGCTCGATCCGCCACCACTCGTCCTCACCCATGGTCTGCGGTGAGGTGAGCAGGTTCCAGAGCCGCACGTAACGCTCGATCACCGAGAGCGCCGTCTCCAGCGGGTCGATGGTCTCCGAGAGCAGACCCGACATCTGCAGGTCCAGCAGCTCACCGGCGACGTTGGTCTCGACGATCTCCAGGTCCTGCGCGCGTTGCCCGTTTGACAGGCTCTCCCGCAGCTCGCCGGTCTCCGCGTCGACCAAGTACGCAGCGAGCGCGCCGGCGTCCCGGCGGAACAGGGTGTTGGACAGCGAGCAGTCCTTCCAGGCGAACCCGATCAGGTGCAGCCGGACCAGCAGTTCGGCCAGCGCGTCGAGCAGCTTGGTTTCCAGATCCGGGTCCATCCGCCGGGAGAACAGCGCCCGGTACGGCAACGAGAACCGCAGATGCTTGGTGACCAGCGCGGCGTCCAGCGGCTCGCCCGCCGGGGTGAACCGGTTGGCCACCACGCCGACGGCCTGGACCACCGGGATGCTCAGCTTGGCCAGTTCACGCAGCAGTTCGTACTCGTGCTCGGCCAGGCCCTGGCTGATCTCCTTGATCGCGTACACGATCCCGCCGATGCGGACGAAGCGGACCACGTGCCGAGAAATGCCGCGCGGCAACGAGACCAGTCTTTCTTTGGGCCACTCCGCCAACGGCGTGGACCAGGGCAGCATCAACAGGTCGGTCGGGTCCGGGCCGGTGGCGAACTGCATGCGCACGGGTGCAGCCTGGCACAGCGCGCGGGCGGAGGACAGTCGACGCCGGCACCCCCCGACGAGTCGTGGGTCAGTGCGGTGATCGGGCCGCGCCGATCGACGGCTGCCCTGCGTCCCGATCGGCCGCCCGGGCGGTTGCCGCCTGCGCGAGTGCCTGGAAGAGCCGGTGGTCGGTCTGGGTCTCCGGGTGCCATTGCACGGCGAGACGGAACCGGCCGCCCGGCGCCTGGATGGCCTCCAGCAAACCGTCCTGCGCGGAGGCCGCGGCCACGAATTCCGGGTGCTCTGCGACCGCCTGATGGTGATGGCAGGCCACGCCCACGCGCTCACCGAGGATTTCCGCCAACCGGGTCCCGGGGATGGTGCGGACCTCGATCGCGCCGTACACATCTGGGCCGGGTGAGTGGTCGTCGGTGCCGGTGACGTCGGGCACGTGCTGGATCAACCGGCCGCCGGCGGCGACCGCCATGATCTGCATGCCACGGCAGATGCCCAGCACGGGCAGTCCGATGTCGTCGGCGGAGTGGATCAACGCCATCTCCGAGACGTCCCTGTCATCGCGCCAGCCGGTGGTGGCGGCGTGCGGTTCGGCCCCGTAGCGCGACGGGTTGACGTCCGAGCCGCCGGAGATCAGCAGCCCGTCCAGCCGGGAGACCACCGTCGCGGCGCTGTCCGCCGGGCCCAGCGGCGGAATGAGGATCGGGGTGGCGCCCCCGGCACGTACCGCGTCGGCGTACGCCGACGGGAGCAGGGTGGCGTCCACCTCATGCCAGCGGCCCCACGTCGCCGGCTGCCGGTCCGTGGTGATGCCGATCAGCGGGCGGTTCATGGGAACATCCTGCCTGGTATCGAATTCGGGAGGCGCCTGGCGCTGACATGGTGTCACGATCTTGGGAGGCAGTGCATGACGACATCGCACGGCGGCAATGCCGGCCTGAGCGGCGAGCGCGCCGATCCGCCCCAGCCTGCTCGACCGGGTTCTTGGCGGCGGTCGTGAGCGCCCCGATCGTGACACTGCCCGGCGACTATCAACGCGCACTCGGCGCTCCGGCCGACTGGGACCCCGCCGATCTCGGCTCGGTGTTGGCGGACCCGGACCGGGACGGCGTGTATACCCGCACCACTTTCGGGATCGCCGCCGGCAGTTACCGGGCGAAGGTGGCGCACCGTCAGTCATGGGACGAGAACTACGGTGCAGGCGGGATTCCGGGTGGCGCGGACATCGAGTTCACCGTGCCCGCAGAGGCTGGTAACGCGGCGCGCACCGACTTCCGGTACGACATCGGCACCCATGTGCTCACCGTGTCCTGGCAGCGGGCGCCGGGCACCGCCGACCTTGCCGAGCGGGCCGGGCATTGGCTGCGCCGGGACCTGATCGCCTGGGACCTGCCGGTCGAGGCCGTATCCGCTGGCGGGACCGTTCTGTTGCACACCGCGGACAACGGTGGTTTGCGCCTTGAAGCGGGGGCCGTCGTCGGCGGCTCGGCGCTGTCGCTGATGCTGGATGGGCGCGGACTGCCCAGCGAGATCGCTTCCCGTTGGCCGCATCTCGCCGGCTGTTCGGCGCTCCGCCTGACGCCGGCGGATGCCTCGGACCGGATCCTGCTGGAGCGGCTGCTGACCGGTCAGGTGGTGCTGGCTGCTTACGACGACCTGGGACTCGTCGTCACCGCAACGGGTCTGCAAATCCCCGGCGTCCTGGACGAGATGTTCGATGCGACCGAGCGGGATCTCGGGGTGAGGTGGCGCGGCGCGGTTCCGACGCTGGCGGTGTGGGCGCCGACCGCCCGCCGCGTCGCGGTCCGGTTGCGCGACGGGCACGCCGGCGAATCAGTCCAGGTGATGGTCCGCGACGACGACGGGGTCTGGTCGGTGACCGGCGAATCAGGCTGGGCGGGCGCCAGTTACCTGTACGAGGTCGACGTCTACCGGCCCGACACCGACGCCGTCGTGACCGATCTCGTCACCGACCCGTACAGCGTCGCGCTCACCACCAACTCGGCGCGGTCGGTGATCGTCGACCTGGACTCGCCGGAACTGCAACCAACCGGCTGGGATCAGTTGGTGATCCCCGGCCTGGCGCAGCCGGTGGATTCGGCGATCTACGAATTGCACGTTCGGGATTTCTCGGTTGGCGACCCCACCGTCCCGGCTGCGGATCGCGGCGGCTACCGCGCCTTCACGCACCCCGGGACCGCCGGAACGGCGCACCTGGCGGCGCTGTCCGCGGCCGGATTGAACACGCTGCACCTGTTGCCCGCCTTCGACTTCAGCTCCGTCGACGACGTGAAGTCGAGCTGGCAGCGGCCGGCCTGCGATCTGCCCGCGCTGACCATCGCCGATCCGGCCGGTGCCCAGCAGCAGGAGTGTGTCAGCGCGGTGGCCGCCGCCGACGGGTTCAACTGGGGATACGACCCCTGGCACTATTCGGTGCCGGAAGGGTCGTACTCTTCCGATCCGGATGGCCCCACCCGCACTCTCGAGTTCCGCGAAATGGTGTCCGCGCTGGCCGGGATCGGTCTGCGAGTCGTGCTCGACGTGGTCTACAACCACACCGTCGCGGCCGGCCCGAGCTCGAGGTCGGTACTGGACCGGATCGTCCCCGGCTACTACCACCGGCTCTCGACGACCGGTCAACTCGAGACGTCGACCTGCTGCCCGAACACCGCGGCGGAGCACGCGATGATGGGAAAGCTCATCGTCGACTCGGTTCTGCTCTGGGCAAGGCATTACCGGGTCGGTGGATTCCGGTTCGATCTGATGGGCCATCATCCGCGCTCCACCATGCTGAAGGTGCGGGCGGCGCTGGATGCGCTCACCCTGGCCGATGACGGCGTTGACGGCGCATCGATGTACGTCTACGGCGAGGGATGGAATTTCGGCGAGGTCGCCGACAACGCGCGCTTCGTGCAGGCCACCCAGATCGAGATGGCCGGCACCGGCATCGGGACCTTCAACGATCGGCTGCGCGACGCCGTGCGCGGCGGTGGTCCGTTCGACACCGATCCACGGGCGCAGGGTTTCGGCACCGGGCTGTTCACCGACCCCAATGGGACCAGCGCGGCCGAGCCGCCGATGGCCCAGATCGAACCACTGCTGCTGGAGCAGGACCGGATCAAGGTCGGACTCACCGGGAATCTGCGGGATTTTCCGCTGGTGGACAGGTGGGGCGACCTCGTCACCGGATCGCAGATTCCCTACGGCGAATCCGGCACCGGATACTGTGCCGAGCCGTCCGATGTCGTGACCTACGTCGACGCCCACGACAACGAAACCCTTTTCGACGCGCTGGCAGTGAAACTGCCGGTGGCGCTGGCGATGCCGGATCGGGTGCGGATGAACACGTTGTGCCTGGCGGTCGTGGCGCTCGGCCAGGGCCCGGTGTTCTGGCACGCCGGGACGGACCTGCTGCGGTCGAAATCGTTGGACCGCAACTCGTTCGACTCCGGAGACTGGTTCAACCGGGTGGACTGGACCGGCGGCTCGTCCGCGTTCGGCTCCGGGTTGCCGCCGGCCGCGGAGAACGACGCGCGGTGGCCGCTCATCCGTTCGCTGCTCGCCGACCCGTCGCTGGTGCCCGGACCCGGTGATATCGCTGCATCGCGGTCTGCGGCGCTCGACCTGTTGCGGATCCGTTTCTCCTCACCGCTTTTCCGGCTCGGCTCGGCGGCCGAGATCATCGAGAGGGTGTCGTTCCCGCACGGGGGGCCGGCCCAGCCGCGCGGCGTCATCGCGATGGTGCTGTCCGATGCCGTCGGCGACGACCTGGATCCGGCGCGGGAGCGGATCGTGGTGGTGTTCAACGCGACGCCGTGGTGGCAGAGCCTCGAGGTCGCCCAGGCAGCTTCTCTGGTGCTGCACCCTGTGCAGGTCGCCGGAGTGGATCCGATCGTCCGGCTGACATCGGTGACGGCGGACTCGGTGACCGTCCCGCCGCGCACTGTCGCGGTGCTGCAATCGTGATCGACGAGCATGTCCCGCACGTGGCTGATGCCGGTCGCGGTCCGGGTGCCGAAGCTCGAACCGGGGTGGGGTTGAATCACGACGCGGACGCCAGGATTGAACCGGTCACCAGCGTCGGCGCGGTCAGGGTGGCGAACTCCGTGACGACCAGCTGGGTGAAACCCGGGTGATCGGTCATCCCCGCGAACAGCGGTGTTGACCGTGAGAGGTCGGCTGCGGCCCGTGATTCGAACACGTAGACACCGCCGAACGTCGAGGTTTCCCGGTCGGCAAGCCAGAGCTTGGCGGTCAATCCCGGCCATTGTCGGAAGGCAACGGCCAGCCGCTCCGCCATCTGCTCGTAGTCGTCAGGATTCATGCCCTGCAGCCGGAAGGTCACAATTCTGATGTACATGCGAAACTCCTGACCATTCATCGGTGCCGCGCGCTGCGGCGATGTCATCGAAAGTAGCTGTGGCCAAACGGCCATCGCATCGGTGAATTGCTCCATCACTGGATGGAGGAATCGCTCCAACACCTTGCGTCGGTACCGGTGCTGCGCGTTACCGTGATCGGATGCAGCAGGACCGGGCGACCACGACGATGGCCCATCGGCTCCAGCGGGCCGCGGCCGCCCAATTCGTCGGCCGCGACCGGGAGCGTGCCCGCTTGGCGGGCCTGCTGGTCCGGGGATCCGATCCGGCCGTGGTCTTCGTCTCCGGCCCGGGCGGGATCGGTAAGTCGGCGTTGGTCACGGCGACTGTTGCCGGCCTGGATCTGCCCGCGGTGACGCTGGACGGTCGGATGGTCGAACCGACGCCTGCCGGCTTTCTCTCGGCATTGGCCGACAATGTCGGATCCTCACCGATCCCGTCGGCCGCCCAGGCGGGTGCTGAGCTGGAAGGCCGCGGGGTTGCGGTGCTGGTGGTGGACAGTTTCGAGCGACTCAACCTGCTGGATGCCTGGCTGCGCAACGAGTTTCTTCCCGCGCTGCCGGCGGATTCGACGACGGTGCTCGTCGGTCGCCGGCCGACGAATGTGGCATGGCGGACAGCGCCGGGCTGGCGTCAGCTGCTGGCCGAGATGGTGGTCGGAGAGTTGACCGATGACGATGCGGCCGCGCTGATCGCCCGGCGTGGGCTTTCCGCCGACGGCGCTGCCCGCGTCCGGCATTTCGGCCGAGGGCACCCGCTGGCAGTGGAGATGGCGGCCGAAGCGGTGGCCCGGCACGCCGATCTCGATCTATCGGACGGGCCGCCCGGGGAGGTCATCGAAGCGTTGTTCGAGGTCCTGATCGACGACCTCGACCCCGCCGAACGGCGAACGGTCGAGGCGGCGGCGATCTTGCGCAGGGTGACCCGGCCGTTGCTGTCCGCCGTGCTGGACCGGGACGGCCAGGACGTGGACGCCGCGTGGCGGACCCTCCGCGAGCTGCCCTTCACCTCGATGACCCGGATCGGGCTCGAATTGGATCCATTGGCGCGCAACGTGATCGCCGGGGGACTGGAGATCAGGGAACCAGGGTACGTGGCTGAGGTCCGGCGCAGCGCCGCCGGGGCGGCGCTGCGAGACGCTGGCGGCGGCCGGAGCTGGGACGGCACCGCCGATCTGCTGTACCTGGTGCAGAATCCGGTCATCCGGAACAGCTACTTCCCGCCGGGTGATCAGCAGCACCCGGTGGAACCGGCTGTCCATGACGATCGCGAAGAAATCCTGTCGATCAGCCGGCGGCACGACGGTCCCGACGGTGCTGCGGCCATCGAGCAGTGGTGGACGGCCCATCAGGCCGGTTTCATGGTCTGCCGCGGAGTGTCCGGCGAGGTGACCGCATTCAGTGCGGTCGTACGATTGTCGGAGCTCGACACCCGTCTGGCCGGAGTGGATCCTGTGGTCGCGGCGGTCCTGAACGACGTCCGACGGCGTCCGCTGCCCACCGACGCGGAGGTGTTGCTGCTCCGCAGCGCGTTGGGCCGAAGGCGCGGCGAGTATCCGTCGCCGGAGCTGGGGTCGATGGTCGTCGACCTCAAACGCCTGTACCTGGAACTTCGGCCGCGATTGACCAGGGTGTACGCCGTGGTCGGTGACTGGGATTCGGTGGGGCAGGTGATGCGGATCATGGGTTTCGGCAGGGTCGGACCCGAGATCCCTGTCGGGAGCAGGCTTGTCCACCTGTGCGCGCTGGATTTCGGACCGGGCAGTGTCGACGGCTGGCTGGCCAGGCACGTGCTCGTCGAATCCGGAGAGTCGGTTGCGGCCGATCCGGCGAACGGCCTGCCGTGGCTCCCGGAGTCGGCCGATCGTGCACCGGTTGCCCAGCTCAGCGCCCGTGAGCGTGAGGTGCTCGCTGCGTTGGCGGATGGACTGACCAATATGGAGTTGGCGGAGCGGCTGTTCATCAGTGAGCGCACCGCCAACCGGCATCTGAGCAACATCTTCACCAAACTCGGGGTACGGAACCGGACCTCGGCAGCGCGGATCGCGATCGAGGCGGGCCTGGCCGGCTGAGCTGGAGCGGACGCTCCATGTCCGGGAATGGAGCGTCCGACCGATGAACTGCCGGGGCGGGAACTCCTACCGTTGCCGGCATGACAAACACACTCTCCCTTCTTGAATCGGCCGATGATTCGTCCAGCACGTCGCACACATCGAACGTGACGGGCCAGCCAGTCATCGACTTCTCCACCGTCGAGGCATTCGCCGGCCAGGTCATCAGCGATTTCGCCGGGGCCGCCACGACGGCGATGACCGTGATCGGCGATCGGCTGGGCCTTTTCGACGCGATGACGGGGACCGGTCCCGTCAGCGCCGCCGAGCTGGCTCAGCGCACCGGGCTGCACCCGCGTTTGATCACCGAATGGCTGTCCTCCCAAGTGGTCTCGGGCTACCTACGCCACCATGCGGCCACCGGCCGGTTCGAGCTCCCGATCGAGCACGCGATGGCGTTGTCCGTTGTCGCGTCACCGGCGTACGTCGTCGGCGCGGCCGAAGTGGTGTCGGGCCAGTTCGCCACCCTGGGGCACCTGGAGCGGGCATTCCGCACCGACGGTGCCGTGGACTACGCGCATTTCCCGGACACCGTGACGCACGGCATCGAGCGATTCTTCCGCACCGGGTACGTCCATCACCTGGTCGATGAGTGGTTCCCGGCCGTCGACGATCTGGTGGGGAAGCTGGCCGACGGAGCCAGGGTGGCCGACATCGGGTGCGGGCACGGGGCTGCGACGTTGGTGATGGCGCAGGCCTGGCCGCGGTCGACGTTCACCGGATTCGACCTGGACGAACGGGCGATCACGGTGGCCCGCTCGCGGGCGACGGATGCCGGTGCGCCCGCCACTGTCAGCTTCAAGGTCGCCGACGCCACCGGTTTCGGACCCGGCCCGTACGACGTGGTCGCGTTCTTCGACGCCCTGCACGACCTCGGGGACCCGATCGGCGTGCTGCGCCGGGCACACGAGCTGCTCACCCCCGGTGGGATCGTCGTTGCCATCGAGCCGTGGTCGACCGATCGACTGGACGACAGCATCGGCAACCCGATCGCCAGGCTCGACTACGCGATCTCGACCTCGATGTGCACCCCGACGGCGCTGGCGCAGCCGGGCGCTTTCGGGCTGGGTACCTGCGGCGGGCCAACCCGCCGGCTGGAGTTGCTCACCGGCGCGGGCTTCGTTGACGCGCGGGTGGCGGTCGACACCGGGCAGAATCTGGTGCTGACGGCCCGCGTGGCCGATTGAGCGGGAAACTCCGTATCTGTGGTTGGGACGCCGCGCGCCAGTGCCGGCGCCAAGGTCGCGGCGTCAGCGCGAGCGGAGCGGATCCAGGTGGAACGGGTTCCGGACGCGCCGGCCGCCGGCCGAGGGGTCGCGGGCCGGGCGATCTGGTGGAATCACAGCAATGGCTGCCAGCGATCCGCCCGACCCGTCGGTGCCCACGGGGCACCGCGGCCGGCCGCGGGAACGGGTGATCGCCAACATCACCGCGAACGCGGTGCGGTACGCGCCGGACGGCACCCGGGTGCGGCTGCTGGCCGGCGAGATCTCCGACGAACAAAAGGCGCGTGCAGATTCGGGTCGTGGACCACGGGCCCGGGGTACCGGCCGACGAACGGGACGTGATGTTCGCGCCGTTCCAGCGGCTGGGCGACGTCCCGCAGGGTTCCGGCGTGGGGTTGGGGCTCGCGGTGGCCCGCGGTCTGGCCGAGGCCGTCGGAGCGGGCATCGAGGTCGACGACACGCCCGGCGGAGGGGGCCGGCGTACGAGACCGAAACCCATTACCTGCGAGTGTATCTCGCGCAGTTGCGGCGCAAACCCGAACCCGACCCGGCGCACCCCAGGTACCTGATCACCGAACCGGGGGTGGGGTACCGGTTCGAGCCGTGAGATCTGGCGAGGGTCAGCGGGTGGCATCCACCACGAACGGGTATGAGCTTGCCAGCAGAACCTGGTCGGCCGTCAGGAGGTCACACCGCTCCCGAGATGCCTGGGCGACGAGCAGACGATCGAAGGGATCGTGCCGCAGGAGTTCGGGGAAGTCTTCAATACCCGCGGCATGCTCGGCCGTCACCGACAGGTAGGTGATTCCCTGCTCGCCGAGGGCGACGTCGAACACCTCCGGAAGGTCGAGTTTTCCGAGCATCTTCTTGATCGTCAGCTCCCAGATGGTGGCTGCGGAAACGTACACAGTGTCAGCGTTCTCGATGCTGTTTCGGGCACGCCGACCCAGCCTCGGATTGTCATCGACGAGCCAGAGGACGACCTGGCTGTCAAGAAGAAGCATCGGAGCCGTAGAACATTTCGGCGATCTCGGCGTCCGCGTTTTCCCAGTCGGCATCGGAATAGCGGATCTTGCCCTTCAGGCCGCCGATGATGACGGGCTGTCTGCGGTGCGGGATCAATTCGGCGATGGGGGTTCCGGCCTTCGAGATGACGACCCGCTCACCGGCGGCCACCTGTTCCAGGAGGCGCGACAGATGGGTTTTTGCTTCGTGGATATTGACGAAGACGGTCATAGCTCCACGATAGCTAGTTCGACTTAGTCTAGTCAATCAGGGAGTACAGGCCCCGTCTCGCCCGGTCCCTTCGTCTCTGCCGGGCCTGGGCGCCCGGCCACCCTTGTCCCCCGTCAGCTACGCGGGGCGGCGCGCCGGACGGTCGTGCGCGCCGACCCGCCGTCCCGCGAGCCGGTCGGAACCACGCCACCGCGGGCGGTCCGGGGGAGCCGGTGCGGACCGGTGAGATCCGCCGAGATCTCCCGGCGATCGGGGGAACGGCGCGCCACGCTGCGCGGCTGCGGCCCCGCCGGGCGGGACGTCGCGCGCCACAGGTGGTGGGCGGACTTGATGACCTCCAGCGGATCGACCCGGTGCGCGGGCGCCGTCGGCACCTTCCGGCGCCGGGCCTGCTCTCGCGGGTCGAGATCGCGCAGCACCCGCTCGACGGTTTGCCGGACCGGCTCGCTGAGCTCCCACCCGCCGTCGTCGGTGCCGGCGTCGATCAGCTGCAGATCATCGATCCGATCCCTGGCCTCCCGCAAGCTGTCCAGGGCGGTGCTCAGTGCCTTCTCCCGCGCGCCGATGTGGTCGGTGCCTTCTGCCAGGGCAAGGTCGCCAAAGGCCTGAACTGCGGCCGCGACGTCCTCGAGCAGGGCGGAGAAGACGAGCCTGAGGTCCTCGCCGCGGTTCGGATCGGGGGTGGGGTGGTCCCGGACGCCGTCCAGGATGGACCGGAACATGCTGCGCACCGCCACGGTGGTGTGCTCCAGCGCGTCCAGATGGGCGCGGAGGGTGGAGCTGGTGTCGGGCACGACCAGCGCGCGAGGGTTCAGCCGCCGGCTCTGTTCGGCGTCCTGGACGGCCTTGTCGATCCGCGGCACGTGCCTGCTCAGGCTGCGGGCATCATCCATCCACCGCGCGGCCTGCTGGATGGTGATCGGCTCGCGCAGCTCGCCGGCCGCGGTGCTCAGTAGCTTGGACAGCTCGGAGGCGAACCTGTGCACCGCGTCGGCGGCGGTGCCGGCCCGGATGGCCGGCGGAAAGATGACGTTCACCGCGACGCCGACAGCCGCGCCGATGAGTGTCTCGACGATGCGGTCCGTGGCGGCTGCCTCGGCGCCGCCGACGGCCAGCACCAGCATCGCGCTGATCGGGACCTCGAGCATGTGCGGGCCGAGCCGGAGCAGCTGGCCGATCAGGATCGAGACCGCGACGAGGGCGCCCAGACTCCACCAGGACAATCCCACCACCGCGGAAAAGGCAACGGCCAGCAGCACGCCTGCGGTGACGCTGGCCACCCGCTGCACGCCGCTGGTCACAATGTCCTTGAGGGTGATCTCGACGACGAGCAACGCTGTCAGCGGAGCGAGTATCGGCACCGTCTCGGGAAAGAGCACCTGCGCGACGATGAACGCCGCCACCGCGGCGCCGGTGAGCCGCACCGCCCTGGCCAGCGCAGCCCTGCTGCGCAGCCGGAGCCGGAGCAGGCCGGTACGGATCAGTCGTTCGATGGCGGTCTTCATGAGCCGGTCTGCCCCCTTCGTTGGTGTGGATGTGCTTGGTGTGGATGTGCTTGGTGGATGTGCTGTGGTGCAGATGGGCACGGCGCGGTGTCCGTGATCGTCATGGGCACGGTGGGTAGACGCGGATCGCGACGACCGGATGCCTCGGTCGAGCTGTGATGTGGCTTTCGTCGGCGTGCACGGCGTGGCGGCCCCCGCGGGGAGAGGCCGTCGACCGGGTCGGCCGGTGTCGCGTCCGGGTTGACAGAGTCCGCCGGCCCGATCAGCCTTTGAGCCGACTGCGCCGTGGTGGTGCTGACGGAATGCGAGGACATACTCGTGAGCGACCTGGATCCTGCACTGCGCCAACTGGCCGAGATCTACGGGATCGCCATCGAGTTCTGGGACTGGCAGGGCAGGCACGTCGAGGTCACCGCCGTCACCATCGTCGAGGTGCTGGCCGCTTTGGATGTGGATGCGTCGACATCCGACGCAGCCGAGCGTGCCCTGGCGAACCATCGGGACGCATTGTGGCGCCGCATGCTGCCGACTACCTTGGTGATCCGTCGTGGCTGGTCCCCGTCCATCGACGTGCACGTCCGGCACGACGAGCCGGTCTCGGTGTGGATCGACCTGGAGGGTGGCGGCGTCCGGTCCAGCCTGCACCAGCTGGAGAACTTCTCGCCTCCGAGGGATCTGGATGGCCGGCTGGTCGGGCAGGCGACCTTCCAGATCCCCGGAGACCTGCCGCTGGGCTATCACACGCTGCGGGCCCGGTCCTCCGGCGAGGAGGCGTCAACGGCGCTGATCGTCACGCCGTCCTGGGTCGGATTCCCGGATCGGATGGGCGGCCGACGCGCATGGGGAGTGGCCACCCAGCTGTACAGCGTCCGGTCGGCGCAGTCCTGGGGGGTCGGCGACATCGGTGATCTTGCCGACCTGGCCGTGTGGGCCGGAGCCGAGCACGGGGCCGGATTCCTGCTGGTGAATCCGCTGCACGCGGCCGAGCCGGTGGCGCCGATGGAACCCTCGCCGTACCTGCCGACCACCCGGCGGTTCCAGAACCCGATGTACCTGCGGGTCGAGCGGATCGGTGAGTACGCCGATCTGGACGCGTCGGACTTGCGAACCGTGTCCGATCTGCGGAAGAAGGTCCACGCGGACCTGGACGCGCAGGACCGGATCGACCGGAACGTTGCCTGGGCGGCCAAGCGGGCGGCGCTGCAGCTCGTGCACGCTGTGCCTCGCAGTGCGGGGCGGGAGATCGCCTACCACGCGTACCGGGCTCGAGAGGGTCAGGGGCTGGCGGACTACGCGGCCTGGTGCGCGCTGTCGGAGGTGCACGGACCGGATTGGCACATCTGGCCGGAGGAGCTGCGTCACCCGACATCATCGGCGGTGGCGGCGTTCGTCGCCGAGAACGCCGATGCGGTCGACTTCCACGTTTGGCTGCAGTGGGTGCTGGATGAACAACTCTCCGCGGCCCAGGCCGCTGCTCTCAGGGCGGGCATGGCGCTGGGGGTGATGCACGACCTGGCCGTGGGCGTGCACCCCTCCGGATCCGACTCGTGGGGCCTGCAGGACGTCTTCGCGCACGGCATCACGGTCGGGGCGCCGCCGGACGCGTTCAACCAGAACGGGCAGGACTGGATGCAGCCGCCCTGGCGCCCGGACCGGTTGGCCGAGCTCGGCTACGCGCCGTTCCGGGACATGGTCTCGACGGTGCTGCGCTCGGCCGGCGGGGTGCGGGTCGACCACATCATCGGGCTGTTCCGGTTGTGGTGGATCCCGGACGGCCACGGGCCGACGGAGGGCACCTACATCCGCTACGACCACGAGGCATTGATCGGGATCCTGGCGCTGGAGGCGGTCCGGGCGCGGGCGCTGGTGGTCGGGGAGGACCTCGGCACCGTCGAGCCCTGGGTCCGCGACTACCTGCGCGAACGCGGGATCCTGGGCACCTCGATCCTGTGGTTCGAATTCGAGTTCCACGGCTCGGGGGCGCCGCTGCGGCCGGAGTGGTGGCGGGAGTACTGCCTGGCCTCGGTGACAACGCACGACCTGCCGCCCACCGCCGGGTACCTCGCTGGCGATCACGTGCGGCTGCGGGACACCCTGGGCTTGCTCACCCGGGCGCTGGACGAGGAACTCGCGGCGGACGAGGCGGAGCGTTCCGCCTGGCTCGACGAACTGCGGCGGCGCGGGGCGCTGGGCCCTGTGTCGGCGGCAGCCACGGATGCTGCCTTGGATCCGGACGCGCCCGACGCGGCTGATGCCGACGTCCAGGCCACCGTGCTGGCCCTGCACCGGTACCTGACCTGGACGCCGTCGAAGCTGATCTGCGTTGCCCTGTCCGACCTGGTCGGGGACCGCCGGACGCAGAACCAGCCCGGCACCATCGACGAGTACCCGAACTGGCGGGTGCCGCTGGCCGGGCCGGACGGCGTGTTGCTGCCGCTGGAGGACGTGTTCACCAGCTCGCGGGCGGCCGCGCTGGCGGACGTGGTGCGGCACGGCTGAGGTTCGCGGCTCGGGATCCACGGCTCTGTCGAAGTCGGCCGTCAGCAGGGGATCGACTTTTCGGTGGACCGTGCGCGTCCCTCCCGCTCGGGTCGCCCTGCCCGATGTGACACCACGATGACGTCAGAAATTTGGTCTTGACGTCACTGGCACCGTGGTGGATAGTCATGGCATGACTAGTCCGGAGAAGCCCGAAGGGGCTTTGAACCCGCCGAACAGGCGGCGTGCACCGGCCTCGCGGCCGTCCGCTCTCCGACCGACGCCGCTCACCCTGATGGTCCTGGTGCTGCTCGCCGAACAGCCGATGCACCCGTACGAGATGCAGCGGATCATGCAGTGGCGCGGCAAGGATCAGGTGGTCCGGGTGCAGCGGGGGTCGCTGTACCCGGCGGTCGAGCGACTGGTGAAGGCCGGCCTGGTGGAACCGTCGGAGGTGGAGCGGGAGGGTCGGCGTCCGGAACGGACGGTCTACCGGCTGACCGAGGAGGGTCGCGAGACGGCGACCACCTGGTTGACCGACATGCTGCGCACCGTCCGCAACGAGTTCCCGGAGTTCCCCGCGGCCTTGTCGTTCCTGCCGATCCTGTCGGTCGGGGAGGTGCGCGCGCACTTGAACGTCCGCGCGCTGGCCCTCGGAAAGCAGGTGGCCGGCTATCGGTCCGAAGCCGTCGACCTGGTCGAAAGGTTCAAATTGCCAAGGCTTTTCGTGCTGGAGGACGAGTACAAACAGGCGATGGCCGAAGCAGAATTGGCCTGGGTACGACGATTGCTCGACGAGATCGATTCCGGCGCACTGACCTGGAGCACCGAGCAGATTCGGGCCTGGGCCGACGGGATGCAGGACCGGTTGGGGTCCTTCCCCGGCATCCCGAGAACCGACGCCCGCGAACCGGACCCATAGCCAGATCCAGACATGTGTAGGGCCGGGAGCGTGCTGCGAACACACCCCCGACCCGGCGCCGGCGCGAAGCCGAACGCCGCACCGCAGCAGCGGAGATGACCGGCCCCTGCCCCGAGGGGAGGGATGCCGGCGCGACCATCCACCGAATCCACCGTGCCAGGAGAGTTTCCCATGCCTGAATCCGTACAGCCTGCTCGCGCACCGGGCGCCGCAGGCGACCGCAACACAGGTCGACACAACGTCGTCACGCAGAACCTCACGGCCACCGGCGTGCCCATTCACGGCCACCGCCCCGTCCGCCCGATGCTCGTCATCGCCGTGTTCTGCCTGGGTCTGTTCATGACCCTGCTGGACATCACCATCGTCAACATCGCGATCCCCGATCTGGTCACCGATCTGGACGCGACCCTGGAAACCGTGCTGTGGGTCGGCTCGGCCTACTCACTCGTCTATACGGTGCTGCTGATCACCGCCGGTCGACTCGGCGACATCCATGGTCCACGAAGGCTTTTCCTGATCGGCCTGACCATCTTCACCGCCGCCAGCATGGCCTCCGGCCTGTCCCAGACACCCGGGCAACTGATCGCGTTCCGTGCCCTGCAAGGCCTGGGCGCCGCCCTGCTGGCGCCGCAGGGACTGGCGATCATCACCTCGATCCTGCCGTCGGAGAAGCGTGGACCCTCGTTCGCGGCCATCGGCATCATGTCGGGCCTCGGCGTGCTGCTCGGTCCGACGCTGGGCGGCTTCCTGGTCACCAACTTCGGCTGGCGGTGGATCTTCTTTCTCAACGTCCCGATCGGCGTGGTCGCGATCGCATTGGCCTTCGCCTTCATGCCCGACGTGCGTCCCGGGGTTCGTCACCGCCTCGATCTGCCCGGCGTCGCGCTGCTGACCGTCGGACTGCTCGGAGTGGTCTTCGGGCTGATCGAGGGACAGCGTTACGACTGGGGCACGGTCATCGGGTTCGTCACGATCCCGATGGTGATCGCCGTGGGCGTGGTCTTCCTGGCGTTGTTCCTCTGGCGTCAGGCACGCACCCAGCAGGCCGAGCCGCTGTTGCCGTTCGTGATCTTCACCGATCGGTCCTTCACCATCATGACGATCGTGTTGCTGGCCATGGGTTTTGCGATGGTCGGCATCTTCCTGCCGATGACCATCTACTACCAGTCGGTGCTGGGCTTGTCGGCGGTGGCCGCCGGCCTGGTGATCGGCACCCAATCCATCGCCATGATGTTCACCTCCGGGATCGTCGGCGGGTTGAGCGGCTCGGGCAAGATCAGCATGAAATGGGTGCTGTTCGGCGGACTGCTGCTGTTCGCCGCCGGCATGGTCTACGTGATCACGGTCGCGCAGCCGGACTCCGGCCGGTGGGCGTTCGTCCCCGGACTGGTCGCCGCCGGAATCGGGTTGGGCTGCGTGTGGACACCGGTGTTCGGGCTGGCCACCAGAGACCTGCCGCCGAGCCGGGCCGGAGTGGGTGCGGGCGTGCTGGACACCCTGCAGGAATTCGGCGCGGTGCTGGCAACGGCGGTGCTCGGCGCCCTGCTGGCCAATCGGCTGACCGACGCCATCCGGACCCAGGCCGAGGCTGCGGCCGCCGGACTTCCGGCCTCCGCGCGGGAGCCGTTCCTGGCCGGGATGACGGCAGCGGGTTCCGGTGGTTTGGATGTCGGCGCCGGCCAGGCGTCCGGTGCGGCGCTGACCGACACCGTGCCCTCGCCGGTGGCCGAGCAGATCCACTCGGCCGCGCAGCAGGCCTTCGCCACCGCGTTCACCGATGCGATGCGTCCGACGATGCTGGTCCCGCTGGTGGTGATCGTGCTGGCCGCGGTGGCGGTGCTGTTCGTGCCGAATCGCCCGGCGCGGGTGACCCAGGTCCAGGAGCCGCGCCGGGATCCGCAGCCGGCATCGACCTGAGCGTTCCCTCGGTCGCGATGGCTCACCGAACCTGCGCGTTGCTCATCCTGAAGGGTGGGTGACGCGCAGGTGGCGTGAGCAGACCTACCCGAATGCGATGGGTCTGCCGCCCCTTCAACGAAAACCAACTGGATGCCGCTGCGTGTCTGTCACGGACCGGCGGATCACGGTTAAGCGTCGAGCGGTCGACCGTCTGCATCCACCGGCGCTCCGCACCTCGTGGTCCGCCGTCGCTCACGGGCCAGTATCCGGGCAAGATCCAACCGGTCTGCGGTGCGGCAGCAGCCGGAAACCTCGAGCCACCGCGAACCTCGAGCCGCCGCGAACCGCCGTTGTTCACAACGGGGTGGGATGGGTGCCGGCGCGGCCCGCGTCGGTCTTGTCGCGGAACTGCTCGAGCAGCGCTGCGGCGTCGGTCCGATCGACGCAGGTGTAGGAGTTCCAGCCCTCGATCCGCAGCTGGTCATCCAGGGGTTTGCCGATCACTTCGAGAATGGTTTCCTTGGCCGACCGCACCGCGCGTTGGGAGTTGCGCAGGATCTGTCGGGCGACCAGTTCGGTTTCCTGGGCGAGTCGGTCGTGCGGCACCACCTTGGTGACCAGGTTGCACTGCAACGCCCGAACGGCGTCGATCGGCTCGGCGGTCAAGACGAGCTGCATCGCCACGCCGACCCCACATGTGTTGACGAGCCGGGTGATCCCACCGTCGCCGTGGTGAAATCCTCTGCGGGCCTCGAAGGAGCCGAACATGGCGCGCTCCGAGGCGATGCGCAGGTCGCAGGCCAGTGCCAGTTCCAGGCCAGCGGCCAGCGCCCAGCCGTTCACCGATGCGATCACCGGCTTGCGGATCTTGTGCAGGCCGCGGGTCACCCCGCCCAGGCCGAGGTCGACGATCTCCCGGACTCTGCTCGGGGTGGCGTCCACGTAGTTGGCCGGCACATAGCTGGCCAGGTCCGCGCCGGAAGAGAAGGCGTCACCCGCGCTGCGCAGGATCGCGACGTCGACGGCGTCGTCGTCCCGGAAGTCCGCCCAGATGCGGCACAGTTCCTCGTGCATTTCTGGATCGATCGCATTCTTCACCTCGGGTCTGTTGAGCGTCACGAACGCCATCCGGTCTCGCTTTTCGTACAGGACCTTGTCCATGTCCCACCTCCATGAGAGCCACTATCCATCCCGGGTTGCGACACGATCATTGGGGGAGCCCCGCGCGGGAGTCCGATGACGACCGGTGGCGCCGACAGGGCGGCTGCCTGTGCGGTGACGGGATGGGGTCGGTCGGTCATATCGCTGCCCACCCCAGGACACCCAGATCCGCCAGATCAGCTCCCGAACGTGGATCCGGGCCCAGTGCTGCGCACGAGAAGTGCGCGACGAGACGGGGTCGGCCTCGTTGTCCTTGACCACCGGGGTGTCGACGTCCCTGAGCTCCAGGACCGGGTCGCGTCCGCGCGGCGCGTTCCCGCGCTCCAGCGGACTCCCGCGTCGCCTCCGGCGCGGCGCGCCGCACCGCGGGTAACGCGATTGCCCCCCCGGGCACAATGAATCAGAGGGTTTGTGACGGCTGCGCGCAACGGGTCGAATTGTCGGCGCTCCGGTCTGTGGGAAGAAACTGCTGGGCAATGGGACCACGTCGAACAAGATCGCGGAAATGGAGTCACGGAATGGCATCGGACCCCTCTGGCGAAGCGCTGCGAGTGGTGGTGATCGGCGCCAGCCTGGCGGGTCTGTTCGCCGCGGCTGCGGTGGCCCAGGCCGGCCATGAGGTGGTGGTGCTGGAGCGCGACCGCCTCACGGACACGCCCACGCCCAGGCCCGGGGTGCCGCAGGGCGAGCAGCCGCACGTCTTCCTGCTGCGGGGTTTGCTGGCAGCGGAGGACCTGCTGCCGGGGCTGCGCGCGGACCTCGAGTCGCAGGGTGCGGTGCCGTTCGACAGTGCGCGCCTGGCGTGGCTGGGGGAGCAAGGATGGTTGCCCGTTGGCGAGTCCGGCTTCGAGATCATCTCACTCACCAGGCCATTGTTCGAGCAGGTGGTGCGGCGGCGGGTGCTGGAACTCGACGGGGTGCAGCTGCTCGACGACACCCGAGTGAAGGGCCTGCGCCGCAACGATTTACCGGGACAGCCTCGGTGGTGTGTGGAAACCTCGGTGACGGGGGAGGGTGTCGACGTGACGGGGGAGGGTATCGACGGGGATCTGGTGATCGACGCTTCGGGGCGCGGCTCGCGGCTGCCGGTGTGGTTGGCCGATCTGGGTATTTCCACTCCCAGGGTGTCGGAGATCGATCCGCGAACGGGTTACGCGACCCGCGTGTACAGCACTGGCCCGCACCTCGACGGCTTGTCGGGGATCTTGCTGCAGAGCACTCCGGACACCCCGGTGGGTGGTATGGCCTTCCCGGTGGAGAACGGCCGGTGGTTGGTGGCGGCGTTGGGCAGGGGCGAACAGCGGCCGCCGCGTGACATCTCGGGCTTCGAAGCGTTCCTGCACCGCCTGCCGGAAACCGCGGTCGCGGATTTCGCCGATCGTTGCACACCCTGCGGCGACGTCGAGTTGTTCCGGCAGACCGAGAATCGGCGCTACCACTACGAACGCCTGCGTGACTGGCCGGACGGACTGCTGGTGATGGGTGACGCGTTCATCGTGTTCAACCCGGTTTTCGGGCAGGGCATCACGGTCGCGGCGTGTGAGGCGCTGGTGCTTCGGGACGGCCTGACAGGCGGCCTGCGACCGCGTGATGCGCGGAAGCTGATGCGTCGTTTCGCCGCCGCTGCTGCGTTGCCCTGGAGCGTCGCGGTCGGGCAGGACTTGCGTGCGCCGACCACCGAAGGAACGCAGACCCGCAGCCAAGCGCTGACCAATGCCTGGGCGAGGGAACTGACCCGGTTGGCAGTGCACGGTAACGCCCGGGCCATGAGCGTGATGACCAGGCTCTACCACCTGATGGGTTCGCCGAGAATGCTGCTGCATCCCGCGCTTTTCGGGGCGGCTCTCCGCGCCAGGGTGGTTGGCTACGGGCCCGCCGCGCCGCGACCCGCCGGGCTCGACGCGATGGTCCGCGCGTAGCTGGGTTCGGGTCAGCGGCGCGTAGCTGGGTTCGGGCCAGCGGCTGACCGGCGCGTTACCGGTCCCTGGCGGGGCCACCGCCGGACCGGCGTCAGGCCGCCCGTCGGGCCCGATCAACGATGGCGGCTGCCACCTGGTCGGGCCGGGTCTCCGGCAGCCAATGACCCGCCCGCAGCGGCTCGAACGTGTAGTCGGCGGTGACGTGGGCGGCAGTGCGCTCGGCGGCATCCCGGCCCAGCGCGAAATCGTGATCGCCCCAGACGAAGGTCGTCGGCACGGTGACGTCCGGGGCGCGCCGCAACGCCCCGATCCGCATTCCCCGGTACCAATTCAGGGCGGCGGTCAACGCGGCGGGGTCCGCCATCGCCGCCGTGTACCGGGAGGCTTGATCGGCGGGTAACCCACTGTTCGACAAGGATTTTCCCAACACGCGGGGCAGCAACTGTTCGGGCAGCCAGGGCAGCTGGAAGACCGCCATGTACCAGGACTTCAGTGCCTGCGTGCTCCGTACCAAGGATTCGGCCATGGCTGCTGGATGCGGCGTCGACAGCACGGTCAACGAGTGCAACCGCGCCGGCTGCCAGCCCGCGACGCCCCAGGCGACGGCTCCGCCCCAGTCGTGCCCGACCAGGTGCGCCCGTTCCAGCCCGGCCGCGTCCAGCAGCGCTACCACGTCACCCACCATCTCGCGGAGGTGGTAGTCACGGCGGCGCGTCGGCCGGGCCGAGGCGGCATAGCCGCGCAGGGTCGGCACCAGCACGCGAAACCCCCGCTCGGTCAGCTGCGGCACGACGTGGTCGTAGGACGAGGCGTCCTGGGGGAAGCCGTGCAGCAACACCACCGCGGCGCCGTCCGCGGGACCGTGGTCCT
>JADGOY010000039.1 GCA_017882715.1 Nakamurella sp.
CGGGCTGCCGATCTCCGGGCTGCCGATCTCCGGGCTGCCGATCTCCGGGTCGTTGATCTCCGTTGGTTGACGGATCTGGTCCCTGCGTCATGGTGACGGATTCCTCCCACGGCGCCCTGACGACGCGGGCGGCCTTGCGGCGATTGTGCCGGACGCCCCCGTGACGCGAACGGCCGACTCAGCCACCGATCGCACCAGACCCGCCAGAACCAGGGCCGCCAGACGCAGGCGCTTCACCAGGAGGCAGCCGGGCAGCAGCGGTGCCATCCCCGCCAGAGCTACCGGCGACGGGCTTCACCGATCCCTCATCGCTGCGGGCCCGGTGCCACGAGTCGTGGTTCCGCAGCGACGGTCCGAGCGCGGCAGCCACCAGCGTCAGCACGATCGTCGAGATGCCACCCCCGACGACGGCCACCGTGGTCGAGGTAGCCTGAGCCACCAGGCCGTGCACGAGATCGGCGAGCGCTGACCAGGTCGGACCACCCGCCGATCACCAGGTACAGCACGGCAAGCCACAACACCGATGTCATTCCCAGCAGGGTGACCGACGCGCCCCACAGCAGGATCGCCGCCAGAATCGCAATGCCCTGCCGGTACACGCGATGAATCCAGCCGCCGGTCAGCCCGCCGACCGGGATCAGCACGCCGACCAGCAGCGGCCCGGCGATCACCCCGATGCTGAACACCGTCATGTTGAGCGCGTTCGCTGCGGGAACCAGTTCGGCGGGCACGATCCTGGGCAGGATGGAACTGCGGGTCGGCTGATTGACCGCGAAGAAGCTTTGCTGCGCCGCCAGCAGCACCATCACCGGCCAGACCGACGTCGTCGAGATCAGCGCAGTCGCCCAGAGGCCGATGCCGGTCAGCGCTATCCCGACCGACGTGATCATCAGCAGCACGCGACGGTCGTAACTGTCCGGGATCCGCCACCGATCAGCCCGAACACCCCCAACGGCACCAGCGCGACCAGCGACGCGATCCCGAGCCACGCGGAACTCCCGGTGATGTCGTAGATCTGCTGTTGCACCGCGACCGCCGTCAGCGCGGCGCCGACGACCGTTGCGACCTGACCGAGGAACAGCCGCCGATAGGCCGGGACACGGAGCGGCCGGGTGTCCGGTCCGATCCGCCGCAAACGGCCCTGCCGGTCGGGTTCTGCCGCCGGGGACGTCACGGCTCGGTGAGATGGTCCGCCCTTCGGGCGGTCACAGCCATGGGAGGCCCGTCACGGCGCCAGGCGTTCCACGACCCAACCGGCACCCGTATCGCGATAGCGCAGCCGATCATGAAGTCGGCCGATCCGGCCCTGCCAGAACTCGACTGTCTCCGGATGGATCCGCCATCCGCCCCAAAATGGCGGCAGCGGGATCGGCGCTGCGTCACCGTTCTCGTCGGCAGCCCCGAAACGCTCCTCCGCCTGGTGTTGCAGCACCTCCAGCGCGACCCGATCGGTCAGCACCCTGGACTGCGGGCTGGCCCAGCCGCCGATTTGAGAGGATCGCGGGCGGCGCGCCCAGTAGGCGTTCGCCTCGTCGTCCGACACCCGGGTGACCGAACCGCGCACGTGCACCTGACGTTGCAGACCGATCCACGGGAAGGTGGCAGCGGCCCGTGGGTTCGCGACCAGATCGCGGCTCTTGTCCGAGGTCAGGTTGGTGTAGAAGACCACTCCGGCCTCGTCGACGCCCTTGGCCAGCACGATCCGGGTCGCCGGATCGCCGCTCGGCGTCGCGGTCGCCACCACCATCGCGTTGGGTTCGGACAGCCCGGCGCCGACGGCGTCGGCGAGCCAGCCGCGGAACTGGCTCACCCAGTCGGGCGCGAGGTCGGCCTCGGCCAGCCCGGACAACGAGTAACTCTCCCGCATCGCCGCCAGGTCAGGAAGGTCGGCTGTGTCCGTGTGCGTGTCCGTGCGACTCATTTGCCGGCCCGTCGTCGTCCGAGCTGTCCGGGCTGGTCGGGCTGTCCGGGCTGTCCGGGCTGTCCGGGCTGGTCGAGCCGGGGAGGTCGACCCGCGATGCGCGCCACCGGTTTCATGTATCGAACGCTACCCCCGCCCGGACCGTCGCCGAGCGCGCCCCCAACCATTCCGGATATACCCTGGGGGGTAAGCGCGCCGGTTGGTATCCCACCGGTGGCCGCACGGATGGGAGAGCGTGATGAAGATCGTCATCGTCGGAGGCGTCGCGGCGGGAATGTCGGCGGCTGCCCGGGTTCGACGCCTGGCCGAGCAGGCCACGATCGTGGTGCTGGAACGCGACGACTACGTCTCGTTCGCCAACTGCGGGCTGCCCTACTACCTCGGCGGTGACATCGAGAACCGGGAGGACCTGCTGCTGCAGACCCCCGCCGGGCTCGCGGCCAATCTCGCCCTGGACGTGCGGACCGGTTCCGACGTCCTGGCCGTCGACCGTCTGGCCCGCACGGTCCGGGTTCGGGAGTCCGACGGTGGCCGAGAATACGACGAGCCCTACGACCGGCTCGTGCTGGCCACCGGGGCCCAGCCGATCCGTCCCCCGCTGCCGGGCATCGACCATCCCCGCGTGCGCACCCTGCGCTCCATCGACGACGTGGACGCCCTGGTCGATCTGGTCGGCAGCCCGCAGGTGCGATCCGCGCTGGTGGTCGGCGGCGGGTACATCGGCGTCGAGGTCGCCGAGGCGCTGATCCATCGCGGACTGCGGGTGACGCTCGTCGAACTCGCCGAGCAGGTGCTCAGCCCGCTGGATCCCGAGATGGCGCAAGAGGTTTCGGACGAACTCAGCAGTCACGGCGTCGACGTCCGCACCGGGGTGGGGGTCACGGCGTTCGCGGATTCCGGGAACACGGGCGTCGGACTTTCGCCTGGTTCCGCCGCCCACGCCGAACTTTCCGACGGCTCGTCCGTGGATGCGGACCTGGTGCTGTTGGCGATCGGTGTGGTGCCGGACAGCAGGCTCGCCCGGGCGGCCGGACTGAACGTCACCGACGGCGGCGCGGTGGTGGTCGACCGTCACCAACGGACCTCCGACCCGGCGATCTACGCCGCCGGCGACTGCGTCCAGGTGGTGGACACCGTGACCGGAGCGAGCGTCGTGGTGCCGTTGGCCGGCCCGGCGAACCGTCAGGGACGCATCGCCGCCGATCACATCGCGGGCCGCTCGAGTGCGTACCAGAGCACCCAGGGCACTGCGATCGTGAAGGTTTTCGACCTCACCGCCGGCGGGACCGGCGCGAGCGAAAAGACCCTCAGCCGAATGGATATCGCCTGTCGGGTGGTCTATGTCCACCCGAATGGGCACGCCGGCTACTACCCGGGCACCTCGGCCATGCACCTGAAGCTGATCTTCGCTCCAAAGGACGGAAAGATTCTCGGCGCTCAGGTTGTCGGCCGCGACGGGGTGGACAAACGGATCGACGTGCTGGCGGTCGCGCTGCGCGCCGGGCTGACCGTCTTCGACCTGGAGGGGCTCGAACTCGCCTACGCACCGCCCTACGGATCGGCCAAGGATCCGATCAACATGGCCGGCTTTCAGGCGGCCAACCTGCTCCGCGGGGACCTCGCGTGCTGGTACCCCCGGGACTGGCCGGCGATGCCCGTCGACGCGCAGATCGTGGACGTTCGCACGCCTGCCGAACACGCGCACTGCGCCCTGCCCGGATCGATGAACATTCCGCTGCAGGTCCTGCGTAGGCGTCTGGCGGAACTCGACCCTGCGCGCCCGGTCCGGCTGTACTGCGCATCCGGCTTCCGCTCGTATCTCGGCTACCGGATCCTGGTCCAGGAAGGGTTCCTGGACGTCTCCACCCTGTCGGGCGGAACGATGACGATGCAGTTGGCTGTCCCGGGCATGTATCGCCTGCTCGGCGGCGGTCAGCACGGTCGCGGACCGGTCGTTTCGCACGCCGAGGACCGGGTTGGCTGCCGATTGGAGGTCCCGGTACCGCTACCGGCGTGAGCCAACTCGAAGCGACAACCGGATGTGGCCACCGTGGTGATCAAGACCACTAGTTTGGCTCTGGCCGACCGGCTCCAGTCCCGGCAAAGTGGAATTCAGTACCATTGACATGGCCGGATGCCTCCGGTCCTCTCGTCGATGCATGATTCCTCCGCGGTCTCCGCGCCCTGACCGGACAACAGAGACCGCCCGCACAGTGGTCGCCCACGTCCGATCCTGTTTCGGCCAGCCTTTCCGGCCGATCTGCCCGGTCACCGTTAGTGATCGGACGATATGTACCGAGCGTTCGACCCCTTGCTTTTCAATCCTCAACGCGGAGGTTCTCATGACGACGACGACCACCAACGGATCGACCACCAACGGACCGGCCACCAACGGACCGGCCACCAACGGACCGGCCTTTGTGCCTGGACTCGAGGGAGTCGTAGCGTTCCACACCACGATCGCCGAACCGGACCGGGACGGTGGATCCCTGCGCTACCGAGGGGTCGACATCGACGATCTTGTCGGTCGAGTCGGGTTCGACGATGTCTGGCACCTGCTGGTCGACGACGAGTTCGGCGCGGAGCTTCCAGTCGACACGTCACCGCCCGCCTTCCGCTCCGGTGACGTTCGGGTCGACGTGCAGTCGTCGCTGCCGCTGCTCGCGCCGGCTCGTGGGTTCGCCCCCCTGCTGGACGTCACCGACGAGCAGGCCCGTGACCACCTCGCCCAGACAACCGCCGCAGTGCTCTCCTACGCGGCCCGGTCGGCGCGTGGAGACCGGCCGGCGGTGCCGGACCCACTGATCAAATCCCGTCCGACCGTGGTCGAGCGGTTCCTCACCGCCTGGCTCGGTGAGCCAACGCCGGAGCAGATCCGCGCGATCGACGCCTACTGGGTATCCGCCGCGGAACACGGCATGAACGCCTCGACCTTCACCGCCCGCGTCGTGGCATCGACCGGGGCCGACGTACCAGCGTGCGTCGCTGGCGCCGTCGGGTCCATGTCCGGGCCGTTGCACGGTGGCGCGCCTGCCCGTGTGTTGCCCATGGTCAAGGAGGTCGAGGGAACCGGCGACCCGTTCGGCCTGGTGACCGGCATCCTGGATCGCAAGGAACGGCTGATGGGCTTCGGCCATCGGGTGTACCGGGCCGAGGATCCTCGCGCCCGGGTGCTGCGCCGGACCTGCCGAGAATTGAACGCGCCACGCTACGAGGCGGCGGCCGCGTTGGAGCAGGCCGCGCTGGCGGTGCTGCGGGAACGCCGTTCTGATCGGGCCATCGAGACCAATGTCGAGTTCTGGGCGGCAGTCATCCTGGACTTCGCCGGCGTTCCGGCCGCGATGATGCCAGCGATGTTCACCTGCGCGCGGACGGCCGGGTGGAGCGCGCATATTCTCGAGCAGAAGCGTCTGGGCCGGCTCGTCCGCCCGTCGGCCGTCTACGTCGGGCATGGACATCGCAGCGCCGACCAGGTCTTGGGCTTCGGCACCTTGGCGGCTGCGAGCTGACGGGTTCCTTCTGCCGCGGCTGAGTCCGGGCGGTCGGATCTTCGGTTGTGTGACAGACCACCCCCGGCCTGTCCTTAGTCACGGTGCGGCCGGTGGGAAGATGGAGTCGCCCGGAACCCGGGCGCTGATTCGTGACGCGGGGTGGCTGTCACGCCCGCGTTCGCATCAGTTCCTGCGAAGAGAGCGTGTCCTCATGGCCGAAGTGACGAGTTTGCTATTGCCCCAGGACTTGAAACCCGTCGACGGCCGATTCGGCTGTGGCCCCTCCAAGGTGCGGCCGGAGGCGCTTGCCGCGCTCGCCGGGTCGGGGGCGTCGGTCATGGGCACGTCCCACCGTCAGGCCCCGGTGAAGACGCTGGTCCGGCGGGTTCGTGAAGGTCTGGCAGCGCTGTTCGACCTGCCCGAGGGATATCAGGTCATCCTCGGCAACGGCGGGACGACGGCGTTCTGGGACGTCGCGGCACTCGGTCTGGTCCGAACGCGCTCACAGCACCTCGCCTTTGGTGAGTTCTCGACGAAGTTCGCGACCGTCACACGCAGGGCGCCTTTCCTGGCAGATCCGATGGTGATCGCCACCGACCCCGGCGACGCGCCGGATCCGGTCGCATCACCGGAGGTGGACGTCTACGCCTGGGCACACAACGAGACCTCAACCGGCGTAGCGGTTCCCGTACTCCGCCCGGCCGGCGCGACGGCCGGTCAACTCGTGCTGATAGATGCGACGTCCGCTGCCGGCGGCCTGCCGGTGGAGATCGGGCAGTCCGACGTGTACTACTTCGCCCCCCAGAAGGTCTTCGGGTCCGACGGTGGCCTCTGGATCGCGCTCGCCTCCCCCGCCGCGCTCGACCGCATCGCGGAGATCGCCGGATCGGGACGGTGGATCCCTGAGTTCCTGTCGATCGCGACCGCACTGGACAACACAGGCAAGAACCAGACCCTCAACACGCCGGCAGTGGCCACCCTTTTCCTGCTGGCCGACCAGATCGAGTGGATCCTGGGCAACGGCGGCCTGGACTGGGCGACCAAGCGCACCACCGATTCCTCGTCACGGCTGTACGACTGGGCCGAGTCCAGCGAGTACGCCACTCCGTTCGTCCGCCGCCCCGAACGGCGGTCGCAGGTGGTCGGCACGATCGATTTCGCCGACCAGGTCGACGCGGCGGCAGTCGCAAAGACGCTGCGGGCCAACGGGATCGTCGACACCGAGCCTTACCGCAAGCTGGGCCGCAACCAGTTGCGGGTCGGCATGTTCCCGTCGGTGGAGCCCTCCGACGTGTCGGCGCTGACAGCGTGCATCGATTACGTGGTGGAGCACTTGGGGTAAGCCGTCGAGGTCCAGGGCGGTGAGCGCGGCGCGGCGGTGGGCGAAGCGCGCGTTTGATCAGCGCAGCCCACCACCGGGTTTGATCAGCGCAGCCCACCACCCGGGTTGTTTGATCAGCCCAACCCCCATCAGGGCACCCCACGGGCCCCGCCCCAAGGGCCACGCTCCACGCACCCCACGGGCCACGGCCCATGCGCCACGCCCCACGCACCCCACGGGCCACCGGCCCGGGCACGCCCGGACCGCGACCATCGCGACTCATGAGCCGGCCGCATCGACGGCGCGCCTGGGTCGGTACCGAACAGCCGCGCGATAGCGTCGATCCGGTACGTCATCGGGAGGAGAACATCATGCGCACGCTGCGGGTCCTGGGCTTGGCCGAGGACGGCGAGAGCCTGGTGTGCGGAGACCAGCACTCGGGCGAACTGTTCGCCGTTCGAACGGACGAACGGCTGCGCGCTGCGGCGCGCGGCGACCTGAGCCGGCTGGGTCAATTGGAGATCGAGATGGAACCCCAGCTTCGGCCGCGGGAGATCCAAGCCCGGATCCGAGCGGGCGCCTCGATCGAAGAGGTCGCCAGCGCAGCCAGCACCCGGGTCGATCGGATCGAGCGCTACGCGTATCCGGTGCTGCTCGAGCGTTCCACGATGGCCGACAAGGCCAGGCTCGCGCACCCGGTCGTCGACGGCAATCCGGCCAAGAAGACCCTCGAGGAGTTGGTGACGGCCGCGCTCGCCGAGCGCGGCCAGAACGCCGATCTGCGTTGGGACGCCTACAAAGACGACGATGGCTGGGTACTCATCCTGCAGTGGCAGGCGGGTCGTAGCGAAAACCGGGCACAGTGGGCGATCCAGCCCGGACCACGCGCCAACACGTTGCGACCGAAAGACGAGCCCGCGCGGGAGATCCTGGACCCGACCCCGCGCACGCTGCGCGAGATCCATGAGACCAAGACCGCCAACCTGGAGGCAACCCATCACGCCGGCCAGGAGTCGTTCGGCGAGGTGACGCCGACGGCGGCAGATCCGTTCGCGGAAGCCGTCGGGCAGTCACTTCAGCAGATGGACGAACCGATCCAGTCCACCGGATCTCATCATCCTGCGGGCAAGGCTGTCGGCGATGACCCCGGTCTGGAGCAGCGCGGCTCAGCGGCGTCGAACCAGGGCAGCCCAGCACCAACTCAGCCGAACCAGCACCGAACCGATGTGGTCGCCCGGACCGGCACGGACAACCAGTCGAGCCGGACACAACGCCGCGGCCACCGACCGGTGATGCCCGGCTGGGAGGACGTGCTCCTCGGGGGCGGGCCGACACCGCCGGTCTAGCCGCCGGACCCGGCCGGATCGAGCACCCATTCCTGCCAACGCCCCACCGGGGCCGCAACCGGATCGAGCACAAAGACTCTCGGCGATCGGCGTGGCCTGCAGGCTTGCGGTCAGCCGGCCACGTTGCCGGGCGTCGGTCATCGCCGCCGCGAGCACCGCGCTGGCGAGGCTCCGCCTGCGGGCTGTCGGCACAGCGCGGTCCAGCCGAGGCACCGGCCGATGCACCAACCTCTGCACCGGCCGCACCGCGCTGAACCGGAGCAGCATCGGACACGTGGTGATGTCCGCCCGGTATCCGGCAGCTCGCAGCGCGGACGGCACCTCGACACCACCGTCATTGGTCCACAGCGTATGCAGAGGGCGCCGTACACGTGCGCGGCGGCACCAGCCGCGGCCGACTACGGACCACGGCGTCGTCGAAGACCGGGTCGGGGAAACAGGTTGCCACGAACCCGTCGCCGCGCGCCACGCGGGCGGTGGGCTGAGCCGGCGCGATCGCCTCCAGGACGCCACCAGACTCCAGATGCACCTCGAAATCACCCACGCGCACCACGGTCGCGCGGGCGTCGAGTAGCTATTGGCCTCGCTGGATCACGCCCTCGACAACGGGAGCGGCTGATGGGTCAATCAAACACTTTCAAACACGGATCACCATTCACGGCGTTCGAAGATGTTGCCTCTCTTCCTTCCACCCGGCATACTGAAGACCGCCGCGGCGGCCCATGGGCGGCCGGCAGCACAAGCCCCTCGCCCCACAGCAGTCCCGACGAGACCGCCAGGAGAACAGTGACGTCCATCGCCCCGCACACCGACGACGGCCGGGTCACCCGCATCGCTGCCACCATGGCGGACGGTAGAGAGGTCATCTATTTCGACGAAACTCCCGACGCAGTACGCGTTCTCACCGATCCGCGGGACATCCCGCCGGTGATTTCCGGGTCTCACGTGCGTTATGACGCGCTGCTCGGTGAGTGGGTCGGCATCGCCGGGCACCGGCAGACCCGCACCTACCATCCGCCGGCCAACGCCTGCCCGTTGTGCCCGTCGACCCCCACGAACCAGAGCGAGATCCCCTCACCCGACTACGACGTCGTAGTCTTCGAGAACAGGTTCCCGTCCTTTGCCGGGGGCGGCGACATCGCGGCTGGCGGAGCCCTTTTCGAGACCCGGGCAGGAAACGGCCGGTGCGAGGTGGTGTGCTTCACCGCCGACCACAACGCGACGCTGTCCTCGCTCCCGCCGTCCCGGATGCGGACCGTCATCGAGGCATGGGCCGACCGCACCGCGGTGTTGTCGGCGCAGCCGGGTGTCGAGCAGGTGTTCTGTTTCGAGAACCGCGGCGCCGAGATCGGAGTCACGCTGGCGCACCCGCACGGGCAGATCTACGGCTATCCGTTCGTCACCCCCAAGACGGCGGCCGCGATCCAATCCGGCCAGGCCCATCGGGCCGCGACCGGATCGAATCTGTTCGCGGATGTGCTGGCCGGAGAATTGGCCGACGGGTCGAGAATTGTCACCGAGAACGAGCACTGGGTCGCGTTCGTGCCGTTCGCCGCCAGGTGGCCGGTCGAGGTCCACTTCTACCCGCGCCGGCACGTCCGCGACCTGACGGGTCTGGACGGTGTCGAACGGGCCGCGCTGGCGGAGTTGTACCTGGACGTGATCCGGCGGATGGAGGGCATGTTCGACGACACCCTGCCGGCGATCACCAGCGTGCACCAGGCTCCGGTGCATGCTGCTGAAGAGGACTTCAGGCTCCACCTCGAGGTGTTCTCCATCCGCCGAGCGGCGGGGAAGCTGAAATTCCTTGCCGGATCGGAGTCCGCCATGGGTGCGTTCGTCAACGACATCACACCCGAAGTGGCCGCGGAGCGGCTGCGTGAGGCCGGACGCGGGGTCGGGGAGGCGGTGAAGTGAAGACACTCGTCGTGGGCGGCGCGGGCTACATCGGATCGGTGGTCACCCGACTGCTGCTGTCCGAGGGACATGATGTCGTGGTGCTGGACGACTGCTCGACAGGACACGCCGACGCGGTGCCGGATGGTGTCGAACTGGCCGAGACGGACATCACCAACACCGCGGATGTGCTTGCCGGGCAGGGATTCGACGCCGTCCTGCACTTCGCCGCCAAGTCACTGGTCGGTGAATCCGGGACCAACCCGTCGCTGTACTGGCGGACCAACGTCAGTGGCACCCGAGCGCTGCTCGATGCGGTCACTGAACACGAGGTGCCGACCCTGGTGTTCTCCTCGACGGCAGCCACCTACGGCGAACCAGAGGTCGTGCCGATCACCGAGGACACACCTGCCCGTCCCACCAACACCTATGGGGCCACCAAGCTCGCGGTCGACATGATGATCACGAACGAGTGCGCCGCGACCGACCTGGCCGCCGTGTCCCTGCGGTATTTCAACGTCGCAGGGGCCGCCTTCGGTGCCGGAGAACGGCATCGTACCGAGACCCACCTGATCCCCATCGCGCTGGACGCGGTGGCCGGACGCCGCGATGCGCTGAGCATCTACGGTGACGACTGGCCGACGCCGGACGGTACCCCGATCCGCGACTACGTGCACGTCGCCGACCTGGCCCGAGCCCATGTCCTGGCCCTGACGGCCGCAACACCCGGCGAGCACCTGATCTGCAACCTGGGCAACGGCAACGGTTTCAGCGTCCGCGAGGTGCTCGCCACCATCGAGCACGTCACCGGGTTGCCGGTTCCGGTGACCGTCGGGCCACGCCGGGCCGGCGACCCGGCCCGCCTGGTGGCATCTGCCGAACGGGCTGCCGAGCGGCTCGGCTGGGCACCTGAGCTCACCCTGGCGCAGATGGTCGCCGACGCGTGGGAATTCGCGCGCGCCCGGGTCGGGCGCACCCCCGGCACGGGACCGACCTCGTGAGCGCGGCAGGGCTGTTCGTACAGAGCTACTCTCACGATCCCGAGGGCGTTTTCTCGGCCCCCGGCCGGGTGAACCTGATCGGCGAACACACCGACTACACCGGCGGCCTGGTGCTGCCGTTCGCCATCGACGCCAGAGCGTGGATGGCCGCCGCGCGCAACGACGACAGCGTTGTCAGGGTCGTCTCGGCACAGCGGCCGGGGGCCGTCAAGACCGTTGCTCTGGAGGACATCTATCCCGATTCCCCGGCCGTACGGTCGTGGGCCGGTTACCTGTTCGGGGCGATCTGGGCCCTGCGTCAGGCGGGTCACCAGGTGTCCGGTTTCGACCTGGCGCTGGATTCGCAGGTGCCGACGGGAGCGGGCCTGTCGTCATCCGCCGCGGTGGAATGTGTCACGGCACTGGTAGTCTCGAACCTGTCCGGCATCACGCTGGCACCGCTGGAGATCGCTCGGTTGTCCCAGCAGGCGGAGAACGATTTCGTCGGAGTGCCCTGCGGGCCGATGGACCAGACCGCCTCGGCCGCCTCGCGGGCGGGATCGGTCCTGCTCTTCGACAGCAGGGCCGGCACGGTCGAGAACATCCCGTTCAACCCTTCGGCCGACGATCTGGCGGTGCTGGTGATCGATACCAAGGTCACGCATTCGCTGGCCGACGGCGAGTACGCCCGGCGCCGGGCCTCCTGCGAACGCGCCACCACCGTCCTGGGAATCCGGACTCTGCGGGATCTCTCGCTCGACGAGCTGCCAGCCGCCCTGGACAAACTCGACGACGACGTGTTGCGGCGACGCGTCCGGCACGTGGTCACCGAGAACGATCGCGTGGTGCAGACCGTCGAACTGTTGCGCGCGGGCCGGATCAGTGCAATCGGTGATCTCATGGTCGCCTCGCATCGCTCCTTGCAGCATGACTACGAGGTGTCCTGCCCGGAACTCGACCAGGCGGTCGATTCCGCGCTTTCCGCAGGCGCGGTGGGGGCGAGGATGACCGGCGGCGGATTCGGCGGATCGGTGATCGCGCTCATTCCCACCGAACTCGTCGAAACGGTCATGTCCGGCGTGAACGCCGATTTCGCGATGCGCGGATTCACCACAGCTGTTCCGCGAATTGTGGCGCCGGCCGACGGGGCACGCCGAGACGAGTGAGGCGCAGGTGACGTCGGATGGGACTTGACCTCGCTCGGTCGATCATCTGCGACCGCGCGGATACTTCGTTGCATGCAGAAACTCGGTACGCCTTTCCCGGCGTTGACCGAGGCTTTCGCGGTCGGTGTTGATCGACCTGCTCGTGCACGGCCCGGCATCGCGCGCCGATCTCGCCCGCCGGGCCGGTCTGTCGCCTGCCAGCCTGACCAGGATCACCCGCTCGCTGGTCGACGTCGATCCGGTCACCGAGTCCGACGCCGCCTTCCCGCAACGCACCGGGCGGCCGTCACAACCGATGGACGTCAACGTCGATCTGGCCCACCTGGTGGCATCAAGCTCTCGGCGACCCAGCTGAATCTGGTGACCACCGGTCTGCGCGCACACTGGTTCGGCGCCGCCGCCGGCTGCCGCGATTTCGTCCTGGTGACAATCGGGGTCGGAGTCGGTTGCGGCATCGTCATCGATGACCGACTCGTGGACGGGGCGAGCGACGGCTGCGGACAGATCGGCCACCTGCCGGTCAGCGAGTGGGGTCCGCTGTGCGAGCGCGGACACCGAGGATGCAATGCGCTCATACCTGTCGTCGACCTCGATCGTCGGGCAGGTTGTCCACCGCGCTCGGCCGGGAGGTGCACTACGAGGAGGTGCTGGCGATGACCGGCGCCGGTAACCCGGTGGCCCGCGGGGTGGTCGACGAGGCGGGCCGGGCGCTCGGCACGTTGATCGGCACGATCGTCGCGGTCACCGCGCCGACGAAAGTGCTGGTCTCCGGCGAGGGTGTCGGGCCGGCGTCTGTGGTGCTGGACGTCACCACGGAACACGCGCGATCGGTGCAGCACTGGACGCTGCCCGAGGTGCCCATCGCAATCGCGCCCTTCACCTTCACGGAATGGGCCAAGGGCGCAGCGGTCATTGCGCTGCGAAATCAATTGGACTCCGCGGTTCGGCCGGACGCCTGAGCAGGGTGCTTTCTCCGGCCGCGTCACGCAGCACCAGATAGAAGACCCAGATCGTCGCGATGACCGCAAGGAACTCCCCGAATGCGACGAACGGCAGCCCAACCGGAGTGTTGTTCCACAAGAACGGCGCGTAACTCAGCAACGAACACAGCGAGACGACCGCGGCAACCGGCCAGTAGCGGCGCACATAGAAAGCCATCACAACGGTCAGCACGTCGGCCAGGTAGAAGTAACGCTCGTGCATCTGCGGCAACAAGAACGGCACTGCCAGCACGAGCGTGGTCCCCAGCACCACGATCTGCGCCGCGGACAGCGGACGGCGGCGCAGCCAGGCCACCGCTCCGACGAAGAGCACCATCACCCCTGCGGCCGCGAGTCCGAGATATTTCCAGACCGTCGACGTGCCTGCAGTGATCCACTGGTAGAAGGTGGGGGCGTTCTGGGTCAGGCTGTCGGCGGATGCACCGAAGCCCCGGCCGCGCGGAGCGCCGCCAGCGGCCGGGATGCCTCCATTTGCCGCACCCCCACCGGCCCCGCCGAATCCGCCCGCCGTTGCGGTCCCGCCACCGCTGATCTGATTCGGGTAGATGGACAGCAGAGCACTCAGGTCCCGCCCGGCCAGCGCCGCGGGTAGCAGCATCGCGCCGAAGACAGCCGGTACCGCCAGCAGGGCGAGCAGTCGCTGCTTGTTGACCACCATCACGATGACCAATACCGGCAGGAAGAAGACCGCCTGCAGCTTGAACGACAATCCAAGCGCGAAGAAAACGCACGCCCACCAGGGTTTCCGGGTGATCAGGAAGTACAGGCTGCCCAGGCAGAACGAGGCGTATATCGAATCGCATTGGCCCCAGGCCGCGCTGTTGACGACGATTGTCGGCGCGAACAGCACCAAGGCGAAGGCCAGCAGCGGCAGCGCGGGTCGCGGGAACCTCTCCCGGACGATCAACGCGGCGAACATCGCGAGCACCACGTCGAACACCATCGAGATGCCCTTGATGGCAACGATCTTGGGGATTGGCAGGTGGGTCACCGCGGCCAGCAGGTACAGATATGGCGGGTTGTAGTTGGAGAAATCCGCACCAAGTGCCGCGGAACCGCCGGCCTTCAACTGGTCGTACCAGGGGCTGACGAAGGTGCGGTAATCTCCGCTGATCTGGTCGATGAAAGCGAATCGGACCAGCAGGGCAACCAGGATGGTCACCGCGATGACGCCGCATACGACGAGTCGGGAGCGGGCCGGGGTGAGGCGGTCCATGGTCAGCACGGTTGGTTCCTTCCGGCGGAGCACAGTGATCAGGGTCCGTTGCCGACGGTGCTGATGACATGCTGACGAACAACGGCATCGAGCATCACCGACCCAGCTGTGCGTACGCCCAGAGACCAGCGGGCCGCCGGGGCGTTGTCCCCAGCGTGGGGATCGACCGGGCGGCCCGGGTGCCGGTCCGTCGCGCTTGGGCGCGCGCGGTGGGCGCGCGGGGTCGCCGGGCCGGATGTTGGGCAACGTTTGGCGAGGACTGGTTCAACTTGCCGGCGGCCGGTGGAAGTCGCCGAATGCAGCCTCCAGTTCGGCGATCGCGCTGTCCGACAGCGTTTGCGCCGGAAGGCTTCCCAGGTCGTTGACGGTGGTACGCAGCTGCTCCAGGTACGTCACACAGGGTGGGCACTGCGCCAGGTGGGCATCGATCCGGGCCGACGTGGCGGGATCCAGGGCGCCCTCGAGGTAGTCGGTGAGCAGTTCGACGACGTCGACACACGGCAGGGGTTCGATGGTCATGTCCTCAGCCCTGCTCGCGGCCGGTGAAGTAGCCCTCGAGACGTTCGCGAAGTTTCGCGCGGGCGCGGTGCAGCAGTACCCGCTGGTTGGCCGGGCTCAGGTCGAGGATCGCACACACCTCCCCGGCGGGCAGCCCACCGACGTCGCGCAGTTCGATCACCACTCGTTGCCGGTCGGGCAGCTGCGCCAGGGCCGCGGTGAGCAACGCGCGGACTTCCGAATTCAGGGCCGCGGCCTCCGGCCCCCACGAGCGCGGCGCGGCTTCGGCACGCCATCCCCCGGCCCACTGATCACCGGCGGGGCGGAACCTGGCGGGGTCGACCGTCGGACCGGCGTCCTCGCCGTCGACCGGTGAGGACAGCACCGTGCGGCTCTCCTTGACCCCCTGCCTGCGGGCGATGTTCGACAGCACGTGAAACACCCACGTACGCAGGCTGGACCGGCCCTCGAACCCGTCGATGCCCCGAATCACCGCCAGCCAGGTCTCCTGCACGGCCTCCTCGGCGGAGGCGTGTGAGCCCACGAAGTACCGCGCCACGTGGATCATCGCCGGCGACCAGGCGCGGACGATGTGCGCGAACGCCGCGGCGTCGCCGGCACGAAGCCGCGCGACCAGATCGGTGTCTCCCGGAGCTGCGGGTGGCGGCTGCACCTTCACCCCAACCCCTGGATGTCGAGAATCACGGTCGGCGGCGGTGATATCGCACGCGGCCGTCCGCTCGAGCACGGCAACCGGCATCGGCTCGCTCCCTCGTTTGCTCGCGTCGGCACAACGCCAAGGTCTCGAGGAAAAGTGCACCGTCGCGGTGAAGTGTGACACGCCTGCCCACCCACATTCGAGAGCGCTCCGACGATGTAAGGGCGAAACGGTCGAGCTCACTGAGGCCTGATCCGCATCCACCCAGCCCCGGGAGTACTGTCCCGCATCGGCACGGTCACCGTCTTGGTATCGACAACGGTCACGGCAACGAAGGAATCGCCGCCAGCTGACCTCGCTGACCGGCGCGTCCACGCTCCGAGTACCCGCCGGGCGTGGGCACCGCCGGCTACGTCGGGATGATCTGCGTTCGGAATGCCCTACGGCCACAGGAAAACCCGTCGAGACTGTCGATGGCCACACGTAGCCTGGCCGGGCTATGTCGATCAGTGTTCAAGCCACCACAGAAAGCAACGCCAGGGAGTCGCCGACCTGTCGGACTCCACCGGCCGTCCTCGCACGCGTTCCGGCCGTCCGGTCACTGCGCAGGCTCTACCCGTACGCGAGACCGGCCCTGCCTGCGTTGATCGGCAGCGCGATCACGGCGACCCTGGCCATGCTCTGCGGCCTGGCGTTCCCGCTGGTCATCCAGCAGATCATCGACGGACCGGTGGCGGCGCACGATCGGGCTGCGCTGTGGCCGCTCGCCGGGCTGCTGCTGGCTCTGGGAGTGGCCGAATCGGGCCTGTTCTGGATTCGCCGCATGCTGTCCGCGCGGCCCATCATGAGGGTCGAGGCAGCGATGCGCGCCGATCTGTACGACCGGTTGCAGCAGCTCCCGGTGTCCTTCCACGACAGCTGGTCGGCCGGGCAGCTCATGTCCAGAGCGGTCTCCGATCTGGCGACCATCCGCCGCTTCATGGGCTTCGGTCTGGTGTTCCTGTTTGTCAACCTGACGACGTTCATCGTCGGCGTGAGCATCCTGCTGGCGCTGTCCTGGCAGCTCGGAGTGATCATCGCGGCGCTCGCACTGCCGCTGGTGGCGTTGTGCTACCTGTACGAGACCAGGTATCAGGTGCTGGCCCGGCGCTCGCAGGACCAGGTGGGCGACCTGGCCACCTTGGTCGAGGAATCGGTGCTCGGCATCCGCATCCTCAAGGCCTTCGGCCGCAGCGGGCACCTGAGCCGGCAATTCCTCGCCCGGGCCAGGCAGCTGCGGGCAACGGAGCTGCGCAAGGCGTCGGTGATCTCGGCGCTGTGGGCGGTGATCATCGCGGTTCCGGAGATCGCCTTCGGCCTCACCCTGTTCCTGGGCATCCGGCAGGTCGCCGACGGTGCGCTGTCGGCGGGCACGTTGGTGGCCTTCTTCGGCGTGGCCCTGGGGTTGCGATGGCCCATCGACTCGATCGGCTGGCTGCTGGCGATGTCCAATGATGCAGCAAGCGCGTCGCAGCGGTACTTCGAGGTGATGGATGCGCCGATCACCATCACCTCACCGGAGCATCCACGCGCCACCGGTTCATCGGCGCGCGGGCACCTCAGGTTCTCGGATGTGCATTTCCGGTTCGCCGACGCCCCCGCTTCCCCCGACCTGCTACGCGGCGTCGACCTCGACGTGGCACCCGGCGAGACCGTCGCGATCGTCGGTGCCACCGGCTCCGGCAAGACGACGCTGACGTCCCTGGTCAACCGGCTGTACGACGTGACGGCGGGCTGCATCACGGTGGACGGCGTCGACATCCGTCAACTGGATCTGCCGGCCCTGCGCAGCCAGGTGTCGGTCGCGTTCGAGGAGGCGACCCTGTTCTCGGCATCGGTTCGGGAGAACGTGTTGCTGGGCAGGCCCGACGGCACCGACCAGGACGTGCTGCAGGCGCTGCGGGTCGCGCAGGCCGGCTTCGTCCACGACCTGCCGTGGGGCCTGGAGACCCGGATCGGCGAGCAGGGACTGTCCCTGTCCGGCGGTCAACGGCAACGGTTGGCGCTCGCGCGTGCGGTGGTCGGCAGCCCCGCCGTGCTGGTCCTCGACGACCCGTTGTCCGCGCTGGACATCCACACCGAGGCGCAGGTAGAGCGCGCGTTGCGGTCGGTGCTGGTCGGTACCACCGCGCTGATCGTCGCGCACCGCGCATCGACCGTGCAGCTGGCCGACCGGGTGGCGCTGCTGGCCGACGGCAGGATCACCGCCGTCGGTATCCACTCGGAGCTGCTCGATGCCGTCCCGGCCTATCGGGATCTGCTGGCCGGCCGGGAGGACCACCAGGCGTCCCGGGCCAGCCGCGCGTCACAGCCGTCGACCAGGACAGCACAGGTCAGCCGATGAACGCCGCCGAGACAACTCCACCGGTCCTGTTGGAGCCGGAGGCCGACGACGCCTGGCGAGGGGTCGCCGCAGAGGACAACGAGGACATCAGCTCGAGCGTGGGCCTGAAGCTGCAGGCCCGCTCCCGGCGCCTGCTGCGCAGGCTGATCCGCCCGCAACGGGTTCCCGCCCTGCTGGCGGCGGGCGTCGTGGTGCTCAGCGAGGCCGCCTTCCTGCTCGGCCCACTCGTCGTCGCCTACGGCATCGACACGGCGGTGCCGGCGCTGCTCGCCGGCGACGCCGGTCCGCTGGTCTTCGCCACCCTGGGCTACCTCGCATCGGGGATCGCCAACGCCGCCGGCAAGGCCGTTTTCGTGAGGTTGTCCGCACGGGTCGCGCAGTCCGTTCTGCTGGATCTGCGGTCCCAGGTGTTCACTCATTCGCAGACGCTCAGCCTGTCGTTCCACCAGAAGTACACCTCGGGCAAGGTCATCTCGCGGATGACCAGCGATCTGGACGCGCTGGCCGACCTGGCCGCGGAGGGGCTCGAGGGGCTGATTTCCGGACTGCTGTCGGTGGGCGCGATCAGCGTCACCCTGCTGGTCCTCGACCTCGACCTCGGGCTCATCGCACTCGCGGCGTTCGTGCCGATCTTCGTGGCCACCCGCTGGTTCCAGCGGCGGTCGCGCAAGATCTACCGGCGGACCCGGTCGGCCATCGCCTCGGTGATCGTGCAGTTCACCGAGACGATGAACGGCTTGCGTGCGGTCCTGTCGTTCCGGCGGGAGGATCGCAACAAGGCGATCTTCGGAAAGTTCAACGACGAGAACGCGACCGCCAACGGCGACGGCCTGGTCGCGCTGGCCGTCTACACCCCGCTGGTGCGGTTGTTCGGCAACCTGAGCCTCGTCGCCACCATGGTGATCGGCGCCGTGCAGGTGATCGACGGAACGCTGGAAATCGGCGTGCTGGCCGCGTTCCTGCTCTACGTCCGTCGGATGTACGACCCACTGGACGAGCTGGCCATGTTCTACAACACCTATCAGGCCGCGGCCGCCGCCCTGGAGAAGATCTCCGGTCTGCTCGAGGAGGTGCCCGGCGTTCCCGAGCCGACCGATCCGGTCCCGGTGGGCGACGGCGGACCGATCGCCGGGCACATCCGGTTCGAGGGTGTCAGCTTCTGCTACCACCCCGACGTGCCGGTCCTACCCACGCTGGACCTGGATATCCCGGCGGGTCAAACGGTGGCGGTGGTCGGCGCGACCGGCGCGGGCAAGTCCACCCTGGCCAAGTTGCTCGCCAGGTTCTACGACCCGACCGCCGGAAGGGTGCTGCTCGACGGGACGGATGTCACGGTCGTCGCCACCCGCGAGCTGCGCCAAGGCGTGGTGATGGTGACCCAGGAGTCGTTCCTGTTCTCCGGATCGGTGGCGGACAACATCGCCCTGGGTCGCCCGTCGGCGACCCGACGGGAGATCGAGGCAGCGGCCGATGCGATCGGAGCGAGCACCTTCATCCGGGCACTCCCCGAGGGTTTCGACACCGATGTCCGCAAGCGAGGCGGCCGGTTGTCGGCCGGTCAGCGGCAGCTGGTCGGATTCGCCCGGGCCTTCCTGGCCGACCCGGCGGTGTTGATCTTGGACGAGGCCACCGCGTCATTGGACATCCCCGCCGAAAGGGCGGTGCAGCATGCGTTGCACACCGTGCTGACGGGTCGCACCGCGGTGATCATCGCTCACCGGCTGTCAACGGTGGCGATCGCCGACCGGGTGCTGGTGATGGACCGCGGGCGCATCGTCGAAGACGGTTCGCCGGACACCTTGATCGGCGGCAACGGCGCCTATGCCGCATTGCACGAAGCCTGGCGTGAGTCGTTGCTCTGACCCGACCAGGGTGACGCGCCGACCCTTTTGCGTCGGCGTCTGCCGCCCGCCGCCTGACTGGTCAGGGTGTGGGCAGCGGAAGCATCATCAGCGCACAGATCCAGCCGGCGACCACCCCGACAGCGCACCCCAGGGCTATCCAGCGCAGCACCGGCAACCCGCGGGACAGCCACATCGCCGGGGCCAATCCGCCGGCCACCAGCACGTTGACACCGATGGCCAGCACCGGCCGCCCGGCCAGTCCGGCCGACAGGACCCACACCGCGACCCCGACGACCAGCGCGCTGAACGCGGCGAGCCCGAGTCCGCTGGCCCACGGCACGGGTTCACCGCCCGCGCGCCATTCCTCGACCCATGCCCAGTCGACGGGGCGGTCCCGCCGGTCCGCGCTTGCCTCGTCGGTCATCGTGTCGCCGGTGCCGGTCACCAGGGCTTCGTCATCCGCGTCGTACCCCGACGGCGCAGCGGCGGCATCATGCGCGGCCTCGTCCATCGGCCCGTCGTGAGCGGCCGCGTCGACGCGCCCCCTCGGGGAGAACGAGATGACGGTGGCCGTCCGATCGGCGTCAGCGTCCGGGTCGGTGCCCGATGGCGGCGCCGTGCCCCGTGACGGGAAAGGACCCGATGCTGGCGACGGGCGTCCTGACGGACCAGGCTCGTCGGTCACGGTCACCCCCTGCAGTCAACGACGGCCGTCGGCGACGACCCGTCGGGCCCTCGGCTTCGACCGACCGGTTCTGGCCGACCGGGTCGGCTGACCGGCTCCGGCCAACCGGCCCGGGCGTACCGCACCTGCGTGTTGTTGCAGGCCTGGCACGCCGCGGCCGGGTGACGCCGATCGCCCGTAGCCTTCCGAAGATAACGCAACCGAGGCAGGCCGGAATGCCGACTCCAGCGTCGCGGCGATCGTGATCATCCCGACCGCTGCCCACGCCGGCACCGATGCCGGTGCGCCGGCGTAGAAGGCGATCAGCGCGCCGACCGACAGGGTGGCGCCGATCCCCTGCGCGAACCGCTTGGGTGGTCCAAGGCACCGGCCTGGACGGAGCTCGTGTCAGTGTCTGCCCGTGCGTCAGTGTCCGAACGTCAGTCGCGCAGTTCCGCGAAGGTCACCGCGGCGGCAGTGGCGACGTTCAGCGAATCGACCCCTGGCGCCATCGGAATCCGCACTCTGACATCCGCCGCCCGCAACGCGGCGGGCGTCAGACCGGGTCCTTCCGAACCCAGCAGCACTGCCACTCGCCCGCGCAGGGCAGCCTCGCGAAGCGTCGCTTCGCCGGACGGCGTCAGCGCCGCGATCCGGAATCCCTTGGCCCGCAGCAGGGTCAGCGCCCCGTCCACCCATCCTGGGAGCGGGGTGAACGGCACCGCCAGCACGGTGCCCATGGAAACCCGCACGCTTCGCCGGTACAACGGGTCCGAGCAACCATCGGCAAGCAGGATGGCGCCGATGCCGAACGCGGCCGCGTTGCGGAACAGGGCACCCAGGTTCTCGTGATCACCGACGCCCTCCAACACGGCCACGGTGCGCGCACCGTCCAGCAGGTCGGCCGCCGGTGGGAACTCGACCCGGTCGGCAGTAGCCAACACCCCGCGGTTCAGGTGAAATCCCACGACCTGCGCCATCACCTCGGCCGTTGTCACGTAGAACGGCGCGGTGCTGCCGACCAGGTCATCGGTGAGCTCGACGTGACGACGGGACACGCCGAGCAGCGCGCGCACCGGATACATCGAGGCCAGCAGCCTGCGCACCACCACGACACCTTCGGCGATCACCAGTCCTCGTCCGCCCGGCCGGTCGGGTCGGCGGTCGGCGTGGCTCAGGTCGCGGAACTCGCCGAGCCGCGGATCGGCGGGATCGCTGACAGGGACCGCATTGCTCACCGGTCCTGGTCCGCCGCGTCCGGGTCGTCCGGGTCGTCCGGGTCGTCCGGCTCGTCCGGGTCGTCCGGCTCGTCCGGGTCGTCCGGCTCGTCCGGGTCGTCCGGGTCGTCCGCCGCGTCCGGCTCGTCCGGGTCGTCCGCCGCGTTCGGGTCGTCCGGGTCGTCCGCCGCGTCCGGGTCGTCCGCCGCGTCAGCCGCGTCGGGGTCGTGCGGCTCGATCTCTGCGGGCGTTCGCAGGCTCCATCCGTCGCGCTCGGCCAGCCGGCGCCGGACCCGGCCGCCGATGCGGCGCAACGCGTCCAAGTCCGCGGGGGTGAGCAGGTCGATGAGGTTCTCCCGGACAGCCCGCACGTGCCCGGGCGCGAGACCGGCCAGCGCCTGGGCGCCGGCCTCGGTGAGCTCGGCGTACGCGCCGCGCTGGTCCTGGATCGACCTGACCCGGCGCACCCAGCTGCGGACAACCAGGCGGTCCACTGTCCTGGTGATGGCGCTTCGAGTGGCCAACGTCCGGTCGGCGACCTGGCTCATCCGCAATCGTTGATCGGTCGCCTCCGACAGGCAGACCAGCACCTCGTACTCGGTGAACGACACCTTCGCGACCTGCAGCTGGCGGTCGAGGACCGGCAGCAGCAGCCGATACGTGTCCAGCCATCCTCGCCAAGCGGCCTGCTCGTCGGCGTCGAGCCAGCGCCCGCCGGTGCTCACGCGAAAACCCGGTGCGCCGCGACCCGGTCGCCGGGACGGCGTCCCTCGATGGCGTTCCGGAGCAACCGCGCGATTCCAGCAGCCTCGACGGGCCGCGGATTCGCGATGTCGGCCGCCACCACTTGGCGCACGACATCGTCGATCGCCGAGCGTGGCAGCCCCAATGCGGACAACGACGTCGGAGCTCCGGTCGCGGCCGCCAGGTCGAACAAACCTGCACCAAAGGCGTCGGGTCCCGACACCCCCGCGGCACGGGCGGGCGCCGCGAGCCTGGCGGCCGTGGCCCCGGCGTTGTATGCCACGACGTGCGGCAGCAGCGCGCTGTGCGTCCCGGCATGCGGCAGGCGATGGCTGCCGCCGAGGATGTGGGCCAGCTGGTGGTGCAGACCCATGGTCGTGGCGCCCAGGACGGTCCCGGCGAGCCACGCCCCGTAGAGCGCGCGTTCCCGCGCGGGCAGATTGCCGGGCTGACGCACCACGACCGGCAGCGCCGCCGACATCGCTCCGACCGCCTCGGCGGCCAGCAGGGCAGTGATCGGGGTGGCGTCCGGGGCGTATGCCGCCTCCACCGCGTGGGCGATGGCGTTCATCCCGCTCGCCGCCGACAGCCCGGGTGGAAGCCCCAGCGTCAGCGCCGGGTCGTACACCACGGTGCGTGGCAGGACCCGGCGGTCGCGTCCGGTGACCTTGCGACCTGCCTCCGTCCGTCCCCAGATGGGCGTCTGCTCGCTGCCCGCATAGGTCGTCGGTACCGCGATGATGGCGACTTCGAGCTCCAGCGCAATGGCCTTGGCCAATCCCACCGCCGAGCCCCCACCGACGCACACCACGGCGTCGGCCCGCACGTCACGGGCCACGTCGACCGCGGCCCGAGCGGTGTCGGCCGGAACGTGTTCGGTGACCTCGCCGATCCGGCCGACGCATCTGCGCTCGAGGGCGCCGGCGATCCGGTCGGCCTCACACGCCTGGCGCCGGCCCGCGACGATCAGCACCGAGTCAGCGAGGCGGGCCGCTTCGGCAGCCACTTGGTCGATGGTCCCGGTGCCGAAAACCACTCGCACGCCGGGCAGCTCGTGGACGAACGAATCGATGGCGAGTTCGGCCGCGTCGAACGCGTTCCGCATGGCCGAATTCCTCTCTGCCTCGCGCATCCGGTCCAGGGTCGACCTCGACGCTCGGGTACTCATAGTCGTGCTGGTGGTCGCGGACGCCCGGGGAATACCATGAACGCCGGTGCAGTTTCCCCGGCAACTACTTCGATCACCCCCGGAGGATGAGATGAGTACCGTAGCCCCGCAAGGACTGCACCACGTCACCGCGATTGCCGGCAACCCGCAGCGGAACGTCGACTTCTACACGAAGGTACTGGGGTTGCGGTTGGTGAAACAGACTGTCAACTTCGACGCGCCGGACACCTACCACCTCTATTACGGCGACGAGGCGGGTCGCCCGGCCAGCCTGCTGACCTTCTTTCCCTGGGACGGCGTACCCGGCGGACGGCTCGGCACCGGCCTGACCACCGCCACCGCGTTCTCGATCCCTGACGAGTCCACGTCGTGGTGGCTGCAGCGGCTCCGCTCGCTGGGGGTCACTGTGCAGCCCGTCGCGCACCGCGACGGCTCGGACGTGATCACCCTGCGCGACCCCGATGGCATGGTGCTGGATCTGGTCGGCACGGCCGGTGACGAGCGGTCGGGATGGGACGGCGTGGCCAGCATCCCCGCTGATCACGCGGTGCGCGGTCTGCATGCGGTGACGCTGACCGAACGCCTGCTGGACCCGACCGCCGAGATGCTCACGTCGATGCTCGGCATGCGACTCGGCGGCGAGGAGGGTTCCCGCGCCCGGTTCGCCATGGGCGGCGGCAAGTCCGGAGCACTGGTCGATGTGGCCGGCGAGAAGTCGATGGATCGCGGCCTGCAGGCCGGCGGCACCGTGCACCACGTCGCGTTCAGAGCACCCGATCTGCCGACCATGCAACGATGGCACGACGAATTGGCCGACGCCGGGGTGTACGTCACCGAGATCCTCGATCGGCAGTATTTCAAGAGCATCTACTTCCGCGAGCCGGGCGGTGTCTTGTTCGAGATCGCGACGGACACACCGGGTTTCGATATCGACGAACCACTACTCGAACTGGGCAAGAGCCTGAAACTGCCGCCGTGGCTGGAGCCCGACCGCGACCAGATCCGGTCGTCGCTGCCCGTGCTGAGGGTGGACGAACCCGTGCGCGACTCGGCTCCGGCGGTTGCGGCGGCGGCCGGCGAGAGGGTAGTCGGCGCTGGCGTACCCGGCGCTGGAGCACCCAGCGGAGCAGGAACCGGCGCGGCACCGACCACCGACCTGACCGCCGCCCGGTGACGCCGCCTCGGTTGACCGGGACGGCGGATGCCGGCGCGTCCCTGTCCCGGCCGCATATCTGGGTGCCCGGCGAAGCCGGCTGGGCCGGTCCGCCGCTGCTGCTGCTGCACGGCACCGGAGGGGACGAACGCGACCTGCTGCCGTTGGGGCGGGAACTCGCTCCTGGCGCGGCGCTGCTCGCGCCACGCGGCACCGTCGTGGAAGGGACGATGACGCGCTTCTTCCGGCGGCTGCGTGAGGGCGTCTTCGACGAATCCGACCTGCGGGCACGGTCCGACGAACTGGCCGAATTCGTCGCCGTCGCCGCGGCCGAATACGGCGTCACCCCGGGATCTTTCGTCGCTGTCGGGTTCTCCAACGGCGCGAACATCGCCTCCGCGCTGCTGTTGACCCATCCCGAGGCGGTGCGCGACGCGATCCTCATCGCCGCGATGCCGCCGTTCGGCGCTCCCCCTGACGCCGACCTGTCCGGCCACCGGGTGCTGGTGTCGAACGGCCGGCACGACCCGATGGCACCACCGTCGATGACCGCCCGGCTGGTCGACGACCTGTCGTCCCGCGGCGCGGCGGTCGAGCTGCTGTTCCATCCCGGCGGTCACCAGTTCTCCGCAGCGCACCTGCCCACGATGCGTGAGTTCGTGCAGCCGCCGGAGGTTGTGCAGCAGGCCGGCTGACGCAGACCCGACAGCGGACGGTGATCGAGCGGCACCTCCGGCGCACTGCGGACTTCGTCAGCTATGGCGCAGCCGGCGGCCTGCGCGCCGTCGAGCAACTGCGCCTGACGATGGCCGAACTGCAGATCGCCGACGTCCGGGCGCAGGTCGCGCTGCCCTTCGCCGACGACTTCGAGAACTACCGGGCCTTCACACCCCGACCGCACCTGGAGAAGCTCCTCGGCACCGTGCTGGACCAGGTGATCGCCTGGAGCGATGCACTGAAGCCGTTGCGCACCAAATGATCTGACGTCCAGCAGGGATCGGGTGGCGCCCCACCACGGCCATCCGGCGCCCGTCCGGGGGCACCGGCCCGAGGCGGTGCGCACCAGCGTCGGTTGGACATCAGCCGCCCAGGTTGATCACGCTGTCGGCA
>JADGOY010000173.1 GCA_017882715.1 Nakamurella sp.
CCACGGTGCACCTCGGACATACCGCCGAAGCCGAGGGTGTCCCCGACCTGGTAGCGATCGCCGAACAGGTATCCCGTCATTGCCGTCCTCTGGTTGCACCGCGATGGTTCGTCAGGCTGTGGGCCCAGCGAGCGCGGTGACCCCGGCGGGCTCGGTGGGCACCGGTGGTGCCGGTGAACAGTGTCGATGATGCCGCGCGGTCGCGGGCACAGCGGTCGCGGAGGCACCCCGACCGCCGCGGTGACGACGCATCCCGCCCCGCCCGGGTTGCGCGGTCGTGAAGCGTGATCATGACGACCATCCGGGCAACGCACCGTCGCTGGACCCAGCGGTCGGATCGAAGACCACTCCGGCGGGGTCGACCGGCGCGGGCATCTGGCCGACGCGCTGATTGATCAGCACCGCGAGCACTCCGGCCAGGGCAAGCACCAGCAGAGCCACCGCGACCGACAGCCCTGTGCGCTGAGAAACGGGACGTACCGGAGGCGGTGGCTGTCCCATCGGGACGGCGGGCGGTCGGGCTGTTGGTCGGGCGGGCGGTCGGGCGGGTGGTCGGGCTGTTGGTCGGGCGGGACCGGCGGCGGGCGCGCGTCGTGTGGTCGGCGTTCCGCCCCGGGCGGATGCGCCGCCGTTGGCGGGAACCAGGGCAGGGGCCGGAAACCCGGTGGTCGGGCGGACCGGCCGAGGGGCAGGGGGCGCCGGTCCAATCGGGTGCGGCCCGGTCGCCGACCCCGGGCTCCCTCCGGAGCGCAACCCGCCGACCGCCTGGGCCAGCGCTGCGCCGTTCGGGAATCGGGCGGCTGGGTCCTTCGCCAGCATGTGCAGGACCAGCGCGGCCACCGCGGGCGGCACGTCGGCAGGCAGCGGTCCCGGGGTGTCCCGGACGTGCGCCATCGCCATTGCCACGGCGTTCTCGCCCGGGAACGGCAGGCGGCCGGCCAGACACTCGTAGGCGACCACCCCGAGGGAATAGATGTCCGAGGCCGGCACGGCGGGATGACCCGTCGCCTGCTCCGGAGAGATGTACTGGGCGGTGCCCATCACCAGCCCGGTGCGCGTGACCGGGGCCTGGTGGGCGACCTTGGCGATGCCGAAGTCGGTGATCTTGACCTGGCCGCCCGGGGTGATCAACAGGTTGCCGGGCTTGATATCCCTGTGCACCAGCGAGCGGGCGTGCGCCACCTGCAGTGCCGTCCCCGTCTGGTCCAGCACGTCCAGGGTGCGGGCGGTGGACAGCCGGCCCATCCGGTCCAGCACGGCCGACAACGACTCGCCGGCAATCAGTTCCATCACCAGGTAGGCGGTGTGATGTCCCCGGTGGTCCCCGGTGCCGACCTCGCCGTAGTCGTAGACCGCGGCGATGCCGGGATGGTTGAGCGCGGCGGTGGTCCGGGCCTCGGTGCGGAATCGGTCCACGAACTCAGGGTCGCCGGTCAGTTCCGGCCGCAGGATCTTCACCGCCACGGTGCGGGCCAGGCGGATGTCGTCGGCCGCCCACACCTCGCCCATGCCGCCGACCGCGATGCAGTGGCCGAGCCGGTATCGATCGGACAGCAACAGGCCGGGCGTCAGCATCACGGCCCCGCCAGCGCGGCGGCGATAACCGAACGGCCGATCGGCGCGGCGACCTTGGATCCGGTGGCGTCCAGGCCGAGATCCCCGCCGTTCTCGACCAGCACCGCGACCGCGACCTTCGGGTTGTCGGCGGGAGCAAAGGCCGTGTACCAGGTGTGCGGCGGCGTGTTCTTCGGGTCGTTGCCGTGTTCGGCGGTCCCGGTCTTCGACGCGATCGTCAGACCCGAGATGCCGCCGGATCCGAGGGTTTCCTGCTCGGACGCGATCATCATGTCCCGAACCTCGTCCGCCACCGGGATCGGGATTGCCTGACCGAGCGATTCGGGACTGGTCTGGGAGATCACTGACAGATCCGGTTTGGTCGTCTTCGCGATCAGGTGCGGAACCATCCGGTCTCCGCCGTTGGCGATTGTCGCGGTGATCCAGGCCATCTGGAACGGCGTCACCGCGACATCACGTTGACCGATACCGGTCTGCGCCAGGGAAGCGGTGTCCGGCACGTCGCCCAGCCGCGAGCCGACCACGTCCATGCCGATGTCGATCGGATTGCCGTCGACCCCCAGCGCCTCGGCCTGCTTGCGGATCGGCACGGCGCCAACGGCCATCGCAACCTGGGCGAAGGCGGTGTTGCAGGAAAAGGCCAGCGCCTCGGTGAGTGGGACGTCGGCGCCGCCGCCATTGGCGCAGGTCTCGCCGCCGAAGTTGGACAGCGTGGCGCCGCCGGCGTCGGGCAGGGTGATCGTCGACTCACCGGTGACCGGCGTCTGCGGGGTGTACCCGTTTTGCAGGGCCGCAGCGGCGATCACCAACTTGAAGGTCGATCCCGGTGGGTACACGGCCCCGATCGCCCGGTTGACCAGCGGGCTCGGGTCGGCGTTGACCAGCGCGTTGTAGGCCTGCCGTTGCACCTCGTCACTGTGGCTGGCCAGCGGGTTCGGGTCGTAGGACGGGGTCGACACCATCGCCAGGATCTTGCCCGTGGACGGTTCGATCGCGACCACGGCGCCGACATAGCTCTTGTCGGTCATCGCCGAGTACGCGGCCTGCTGAACGGCGGGGACGATGTTCAGCTCTACGTTGCCGCCCCGCGGGTCGCGGCCGGTGATGAGGTCGGACAGCTGGCCGGCGATGAGTTCGGGGGATTCACCGGACAGGATGTCGTTCTGGTTGCGCTCGAGCCCGGTGGGGCCGTAGCGCATCGAGTAGTAGCCGGTGAGGTCCGCGTACACCTCGGCGCCCGGATAGACCCGCTGGTACTGGTACTGGTCGTTGACCGGGTCGGAGCGGGCCAGCACGACACCGCCGGCCGCCGTGATCTGGCCTCTCTGCCGGCTGTATTCCGCGACCAGCGTCCGCTTGTTGTTGGGGTCGGCGCGGTAGTCGTCCGCCTTGATGACCTGGGTGTAGGCGATGTTGGCCAGCAGCAGACCGATCATCACGATGACGGCGGTACCCAGCCGCCGTAGCGGCCGCTTCACGCCGCACCACCAGCAGTGCTGCCCGGGGTGCCCTTGCTCGTCACCGGAACCATCTCGGTGTTCACCTCGGACAACGGTTGGGGTCGGGACAGCGGTGCGGCTCGGCGGGGTTCCGGCGGCCGCCGAGACGAGTCGGAGATCCGCACCAGCAGGGCCAGGATCACGTAGTTGGCCAGCAGCGAGGAGCCGCCATAGGACAGGAAGGGGGTGGTCAGACCGGTCAGCGGGATGAGCCGGGTGACGCCGCCGACCACGATGAACATCTGCAGGGCGAGCGAGAAGGCGAGCCCGCCGGCCAGCAGGGTGCCGAACCCGTCCCGGCAGGCCAGGCCGGTACGGATGCCGCGCGCCGTCAGGATCAGGTAGCACAGCAGGATGGCGCTGATGCCGACCAGCCCGAGTTCCTCACCCAGCGCGGCCATGATGAAGTCCGTCGAGGCGAACGGCACGATGTCGGGCCGGCCCGCCCCGAGCCCGGTGCCGAATATCCCGCCCGTGCCGAGCCCGAACAGGGATTGGACGAGCTGGTAACCCGAGCCGAGCGGATCCCCGAACGGGTCCAACCAGATGTCGACCCGGACCCGGACGTGGCTGAACAGCCGGTACGCGATGTAGGCGCCGCCCGCGAAGCCGAGCAGCCCGATGACCAGCCAGGAGATCCGGCTGGTCGCGACGTAGAGCATCGCGAGCAGGGTGCCGAACAGCAGCAGCGCCGTGCCGAGATCCTTGCCGCGGACCAGGACCGCCAGGGCCAGCAACAACGCCACGATGAGCGGACCCAGATCACGGGCCCGGGGCAGCACCATGCCGAAGATCCGCTTGCCCGCGGTCGACAGCACGGTGCGCTTGGAGACCAGGAACGCGGCCGCGAAGATGATCAACGCGATCTTGGCGAACTCGGCCGGCTGGATGGAGAACAGCCCAGGCACCTTGATCCAGATCTGGGCGCCGTTCACCTCGGACAAGCTGGACGGCAGGATCGCCGGGATGGCCAGGAAGATCACCCCGACCAGTGCCAACGTGTAGGCATAGGACTGCAGCACCGTGTGGTCGCGGACGACCACCAGCACGATCAGGAAGAAGACCAGGGCCACTGCCGTCCACACCAGCTGCAGCGTGGCCTGCGGCGGGGTCGGCGGCTCGTCGCCGCGGTTGACCGCGGCGATCTCCGCGGCCAGGTCGAGCCGGTAGATCATCACCAGGCCGATGCCGTTGAGCAGCGCCACCACCGGCAGCAGCAGCGGATCGGCGTACCGGGCGTACCGCCGGATCAGCAGGTGCGCAATGGCCAGTGCCAACAGGTAGCCGCCACCGTAGTAGGCAAGTGACCAGTCCAGGGCGCGGTTCTGGTTGAGCTCGACGAGGACCAGCGCCGAGGTGACGATGACCGAGGCGAAGATCAACATCAGGAGCTCCGCGGTCCGGCCGGTGGGTCGCCGTGGTGTGACCACGTCCTTCGATCCGCCCGCGGTGTCGGTCCGCTTGCTCACCTGACTACCCGACACGTGACACCGGGCTCCGGTGCCCGGGTGGACAGCGGAGTCCCGGTGGCGAGTGCGGAGCTGAGCACGGCCGAGCTGGGCGCTGGCCCGCCTGGCAGGGCCGTGATTTCGGTGCCTGGCGCCGTCGCGCCTGCGGTGGGCACGGTAGGCACTGTGGGCGTGGGCGTGGCGGGCACTGATCCGCCGGGGACCGCAGATCCGGTGCTCACCCCGGTGCCCGGGGCGGGGGTGAGGAGCAGCGACGTGGCAGTGGTGGGGGCGGTGGTGGCCGCCGTCGGATCCGGGCAAGGCGGCAGCATCTGGCCCGCGAGCCGGTTGACCACCTGCCGCGCGTCGTCCAGGGTGCCGGCCCGGATACCGGCGACCACCTGGGTTCTGGCCGAAGGGAGCAGGTCGTCGACCTTCAGCGGCAGGCAGCCGTTCAACCCGGGTTCACAGGAGCCCTCCTGGACCGAGGACAGCGCGATTCCCAGCACCGACCCGTCGACGCCACGGAAAACCACCACCTGCCCTTCCTGCGCGCCGACGTAGTACTGGCTGCGGACCCAGACGAAGGAACCAACAATCGCCAGGATCGCCAGCATCACCAGGGACAGCCCAAGGACGATCGCGCCGCGCCGGCGACGCGAGCGCGGCGCGGGCGGTTCGCTGAGCGGAACGCCGACCAGGTCGTCGGCCCGGTCGGCCTGGTCGGCCTCGGGGGCCTCGTCGGCCGGCGCGTACTCGGCCGGCGCCGGAACATCTTCCGGGATCGGCGGCAGCGGAACCCGCGGCATCTCCTGCGTCATCCGGACAGAGCTGACGGTGCCGATCGGACCGGTGGCGTCGGGATCGGCGTCGGCCTCCGCGCGCGCCTCCGACAGACCCGAGCCGACCCCGGTGTCCATCACGTCGGCGACGATCACGGTGATGTTGTCGGGACCGCCGCCGACCAGCGCCAACTGGATGAGCGCGTCAGCAGAAGCACCCGGGTCCGGATTGGCCAGCGCATCGGCAATGGCCTCGGCCGAGACCACTGCTGGCAGCCCGTCGCTACAGATCAGGTAGCGGTCACCGGCGCTGACCTCGCGGATCGTCAGGGAAGGATCGACGTCGGTGCCGTTCAAGGCTCGCAGCAGCAGGGACCGCTGCGGATGGTGCGCGGCCTCGTCCTGGGTGATCCGGCCGTCGTCTATCAGCGACTGGACGAACGTGTCGTCATGGGTGAGTTGGTGCAGCACCCCATCGCGGTAGAGATAGGCACGGGAATCCCCGACGTGCGCCATGCCCAGCTTGCCGCCATCGAAGAGCAGCGCCGTCACGGTGGTGCCCATGCCGTCGAGTTCCGGATTGTCGTGCACCACCTCGGCGATGGCGGTGTTGCCCTGCCTGGTGGCCTTGGCCAGCGCCCGCAGCAGGTCGCCGCCCGAGTCCCGGGAATCGAGCGGGACGAACGCGGCCACCACGAGTCGGGAGGCCATGTCGCCGGCGGCGTGGCCACCCATGCCGTCGGCGACGACGAGCAGGCTGTTGCCCGCGTACACCGAATCCTGATTGCTGGAGCGGATCAGGCCACGGTCACTGCGCGCGGCGTAGGCGAGCTGATGGGTCATGGGCGCAACTCGAGGACGGTGCGGCCGATCCGGATCGGCACACCGATCGGCACCGGTGTCGGCATCGTCACCCGAGCGCGGTCCAAATAGGTGCCGTTGGTGGAGCCCAGATCCTCCAGGAAGTACTCCTGACCCTGCTGGGTGATGCGCGCGTGCCGGGTGGAGGCGTAGTCGTCGTCCAGCACCAGGGTGGAATCCTCGGCACGCCCGATCAGGATCGGCCCGGAGCCGAGGCGCAGCCGGGTGCCGGCCAGCGACCCGGCCGTCACCACCAGTATCGATGCGGCCATCCGCGGAGCGTTCGCCTGGCGCGGCTCGACCCGGCCGCCCTTGGGCTGTTCGGCACCTGTCCTGGGTTCGCCGGCGTACCGGAGGTCGGTGCGGATCACCCGCATCGCGGCCAGCACAAAAAGGCACAGCAGGATCAGGAATCCCACTCTGGTGAGCTGGAGGATGAGTGCGGGCACGGGATTGTCCTGACCGACCGGCTCAGTACCGGCTGGAGAACACGACCGTGGAGTGACCGATGTGGATCACGTCGCCGTCGGCGAGCTGCCAGGTCTGCACGGACGAGCCGTTGACAGTGGTGCCGTTGGTCGAGCCGAGGTCGTGCAGCACGGCCGACTGGCCGTCGAAATAGACGTCGACGTGACGGCGGGATACCGAGGTGTCCGGGAGCCGGAAAGCCGCGTCCTGCCCGCGCCCGACCACGTTCGAGCCGCGCTGCAATTGATAACTGCGGCCCGATCCGTCGTCGACGGACAGCGTGGCGGTGATGTCCTGCTGCGGCGCCCCGTACTGCTGGGGGTAATTCTGTCCGTAACTCGGCCCGTACTGCGGCGGGTAGGTCTGGCCGCGCTGGTCCCATTGGCCCTGTCCGGGCGGCGGCTGCTGGGGGTAACCCTGCTCCCACGGCTGCGGACCTTGCGGACCTTGCGGACCTTGGGGGTACTGAGGCGGATAGCCCTGCGGGGGCGGGCCGTACGGCTGCTGCTCCCACGGCTGACCCTGTTCCCACGGCTGCTGCCCATAACCGCCGTAGGGCTGCTGGTATCCGGGTTGGCCCGGCTGCTGGTAGCCAGGGTTGCCCTGGCCCGGCGGGCCGGGGTGCCCCGGGCCCTGCGGCGGACCGTACGGCTGGTAGCCGGCCGGGTCGTACGGCTGTTCGTCGGGTTGGCCGGGTTGGCCGGGTTGGCCGGGTGAATCCTGCCAACGGTTGGACCGCTGCGGATCGTGACTGGGATCGGCCGGCTGCTGGGTCATGCGTCCCACTCCTGCTCTGCTGTCTCGGGACCGTCGGTCGACGTCGGGATCGACGATCGAGCTGATGCGGAACTGCCCGGTGTGCAGGGAATCGGACTGCTCGAGGCTGACGGACACATCCCCGAAGGTCTGGTATCCCTGCTCGTCCAGATACTCCCGGATCATGTCCGAGAGCGCTGAGCCGACACTCGCTTCGTCAGCGCCGAGTACCTCGCGATCGGTGGGGCCGAGGCGGACCCGGAAGCTGTTCGGGGCGATGGTGCGGTTGCCCTGGTGGTGGACGTGGTCGGCCACCTCGCGTTGCAGGGCGTCGGCGACCTCGGCGGGCTGAACGGTGCCGCCGAACATCCGTGCGAAGGTGTTGCCGACCGCGCCCTGCAGCCGCCGTTCGAAGCTCTGGATGACGCGCATCGTCACCTCCCTCGCTGTTTCGATCCTGTGGTCGTCTGTATCGACACTGCTGGTGCTGGTGCTGGCCGAGCCGGACTGCGCCGTTCCAGTGCGCAGGGGGCCGATCCCGTTCCGGGCGCGGCTGTCCGACACACCTCAACCTGTGATCGTAGTGGGGACGCTCCGTGAAGGTTCTGGTTGCGCGCGACCGGTTTGCCGGTCGATCCGCTGCAGGGCCTTCGTAGCGGTGCTCCGGGCCTTTCAGGTGGGTGTCGAGCTCCTTCGCCAACGGTCGAGGCCACCGTGAGTAGCGTGTTAGCCTGTTCGGCGTCGCTCGGGCAAGTGGCGAAATGGCAGACGCGCACGGTTCAGGTCCGTGTGTCCGAAAGGACGTGGGGGTTCAACTCCC
>JADGOY010000040.1 GCA_017882715.1 Nakamurella sp.
TCGGGGCCGGTAGGGTCTTCGGCGGGGCGGTAGCTCAGCCGGTCAGAGCAGCGGACTCATAATCCGTCAGGTCGAGGGTTCGAGCCCCTCTCGCCCCACATCCAGCGTGTCGTTTGCGCTACGGTCAACGAGGCGCCTCGGTCAGCCCACCTCGATGGTCAATCGCGTCGGGTGCGGGAAGGCCTGGCGATGGGCACGCGGTGATTTCGGAGCGTCCGCGCTCCGGGCCGGCCTCACATTGCGTCGAGTGCGGCGACCTGCGCGCACCAGGAGAAATGGCGCTGCGCTTGTCGGTCGGCCGAGGATTTGATCGACAACAGTTCCCAGCTTCCCAACGAACCCGTCGCAGTCCAACAAGTTCATCGGCCGCGCCACATCCCGGGCAGATGGGACTCGAGCACGGGCCGCCGGCACCGGGAGGACGAAGCACCGCGCACTCCCAATCCCCCCGACGGGACGGGGAGCACGCGGCTGTTCTGACGATGAACCGGTCAGCGTGGCTCCGCGTCGGGGGAGACCCCAAAGGAATACCCCAAGAACATCGGTGAGGTCGGCGTCGATGCCCCGTCACAAGGTCAGCTCGCCGAGTCGACCTGGGACAACGCCCGGGCCAGCTGCGAGCGAGAACCGATGCCCAGCTTGCGATAACTGCTGGTCAGATGGACCTCGATGGTCTTCTCGGTGACGAACAGCGCCTGGGCGATCTCCCGATTGGTCAACCCGTCCCGAGCGAGCCGCGCCACCCGCAACTCGCTGGCGGTCAGGGCGGTCCGGCTGTGCAGCGGATCGCGCCGAGGCCGGGCCCCGGCGGCGATGAGTTCGTCATGGGCCATGGACGCCAACGATGTCGCCCCGCAGCGAACGGCCAGTTCGACGGCCGAGTTGAGCGGTGGCCGAGCATCCGCGCGCCGCCCGGATCGGCGTAGGGCGGCGCCCAGCTCGTACAGCGCGCCCGCGTAGACCAATCGGGATGACGAATCCTCCAGCACGGCCACCGCCTCCCGCAGCAACCGCAACCCGGCGGCCCCCGAGTGCACCACACCCGCCGCTCGCAGCGCGATCCCCAGCTGCCGCGGCGCCGCGAACCGGCGGCACCGGACCAGTTCTTCCTCGATCAGGCCCTGGGCGTCGGAGACCCTACCCGCGGAGGCGAGGATCAGGGCCGCGTCGCTGCGCCAGTTGGTCAGCACCGGGGTTCGGATGTCCCACTCTTCCTCCAGCCGGCCGCATGCCTGCAGATCGGCCAGCGCCTCCTGCGGGCGGCCCTGCGCGATTCGCAGGTGCGCCCGCGCCTGCAGGTTGAGCACGGAGCCGCGGGTGATGGTGGGAGCGTTGTCCAGGCCGGCTTCCTTCCAGCTGTATTCGGCGCCGGCGATGTCACCACGGGCGAGCCGCACCTCCATCATGGTGATGACGGCGATCCGGACCGCTGCGGCCGGGTACACCAGTGCGAGATCCGCGTCGGCCTCCGCCTCGGCCAGCGATCCGAGGCACAACCAAGAAATCGAACGACATTCCGCGGCCTGGGCGAAAGCGAATGCCGAACCCTGGGTCCGGGAAATATCCATGGCCTGGGTGAGCATCTCGATCGCCTCGGCGAACGCGCCGCTGATCTGCAGCGCGAAGGGCGCGAAGAAGAAGGAGTGTTCGCCGGGGCCTGGGTGGGCAAGCAGGTCACCGCCGTCCACCGCACGCCTGGCAAGAGCGCGTCCGACGTGTACGGGCTCTCGGTACGCGGCCTCCAGCCCGAGCGACGCGACGTGAATTCGTTCCGCAGACGTCCCCGGTGCGTGCGGGTCGCAGCCGAATCGGGTTCCCGCGGCGTCCGCGAGCCGGCGAGCGTCGATGGAGCCCTCGGCGGCCATCGCCCGCAGGTTCTCCAGCCGAAGGCCCAGATCGCGTTCGGAGTCGGGCAGCGCCCGGATGGCATCCAGCAACGCCACCATCGGGGCGGCGCTCTGTTCGCCGCTGTACATCAGGGCGGTGCACAATTCCCCCGCAGCCAGGGCCCGCCGGCGCGTATCGGTGGTCGCTCGGATGGCCTCCCTCAGGTGTCCGATGGCCTGGGGCAGCTGACCGGCGTGCCGCTCGACCGTCCCGAGTTCGAAGGCGACATCGCCGGACACCGCGGGCGGCGGCGGCTCCTGCCAGGCCCGGGTGAGGTGGACGACCGCGGCATCGGTGGCGCCCCGATTCTGTGCCTGACGGGCCGCGTGACGCAGGATCTCAACGGTCTCGGCGTCTGCCCGGGGCTCGCTGGCCAGCAGGTGCAGCGCGATCCGCTCGGTGGGGGCGCCGATCGAGGTCAGCGAGCTCGCCGCCCGGCGGTGCAGCTCGTGGCGTTCGGCAACACCCATGTCCGCGTACACGCTGGATCGCACCAGCGGGTGCACGAAATTCAACGGCCTGCCCGGATCGAGGATGAATGCCTCGGCCAGCGCGTCGGCGGCACGCGAGGCGGCGTCCTCGTCGAGCGCCGCAACGGCGGCTGCCAGCGGCAGCTCGCACGGATCCCCGGCGACCACCACCGCGTCCGCGACCGCCCGGCACTCCGGCGGAAGCCGGCGCAACCGCCCGATGGCTGCCCGGCTCACAGTGCGCGAGGTCTGACGTTGCACCAGCGGCACGTTGGCCGCGGTAGGGCTCACCCCACCGGCGGTCAACTCGCCCAGCAACTCACGCACCAGGAACGGATTGCCGCGGGTCAGCAGGTGGCAGGCCGTGACGAACTCGGGTTCGGGCGTCAAGGACATCAGGTCCTCGGTCAGCCGCGCGACGCCATCCAGGGACAATCCCGGCGGGCGGATCGTCTCGAACTGGGGGATGCCGGCCAGCGCGTCCCACAGGTGCTCGTCGGTGCCCGCATGACGGGGACGTGCGGCGAGTAGCAGCAGCAGGTTCAGTCCGTCGATGCGCTGGGCGAGGTAGCCCAGCCAGCGCAGCGAAGCCGCGTCGGCCCACTGCACGTCGTCGATGATCATCAACAGCGGCGACCGACTGACCAGGTTGGCGGTGAACCAGTAGAGCCCGTGCAGTGTTGCCGGTCCCGGGTCTGTGAACGCGTCACGGTCGGTCTCCGGATCCACCAATGCCCGCTCGGCGAGACTCCCAGCCCCGGCCAACAACTCCTCACGCTCGTCGTCGGAAGCCGCGTGCAGTACAGGTTCCAGTAGTTGGCGGACCACGGCGAAGGGAATGTCCCGCTCGATCTCTGATCCGCGGGCGTTGATGACCCGCAGGCCCGCTGCCCGCTGCCTGGCCGTCGCGACCAGCCGGGATTTACCGATGCCGGGCGGTCCCTCGATCAACAGGCCACCAGCTTGGCTGCCGGCACGAGCCAGCAGACGATCGATCGCCTCGAGTTCCCGCTCACGATCGACCAACGGGTCGTCCAGGCGGGTGGTCACTCTGGCAGGGTACTCAGCGCATGCCCCGGTCGGCGGCGGCTGTGCGGGTCCGTGGACAGCCTTGCGCCGGGCCGCTCAGCGTTGCTCGACGGCAGGGCCGGACATCACCCGTTGTCCCGAGGAGTCCTGATTCCCGTCGGCCGCTTCCTTGGTGATGGTGAACGTCGAGAACGTCTCCGGCGACACTCCCGCCCACAAGTTGACGTCGGTCCCTTCGTTGAAGGATCCGATCGGCACCAGCACTCCATCGCCGTTGCGCAGCCAGGCCTGATAGAACTGGCCGTTGTCCAGCCGTGGCAGTCCCGTCGCCTGCAGGTGGATCTCCCAACCGGAATCGGTCTTGATCATGGTCGCGTCGCCGGCCGCGCCCGGTGCCAGTTCTGTCGCCGAGAGTGCCACGTCGAAGCGCCGCTGCGGGGTGCTGGTGTCGCGCAGCAGCAGCACGGCCGTCAGCGCGACCGCGACCACCGCCGCGGCCGCTGCGACAAGAATCCCTGGACGAACCCAGCGCCGCCGGCCGGCCCTCCTGCCGCCGCCGGAGGTCTCCCGGGCGACGCGCCGTTCCCGCGCCGCAGCGAGATCGACGGGCGTGCCGTCATCGTTCACCGCCGTCAGCGGACCCGGGTCGGTCGTGACGATGAAAGGGGGGTCGGCCTGGGGGGCCTCGGCGTTGTCCCCGGTCCGCAACGTGGCGGCCTCGGCAGCGATGAGGCCGACGACCGAGTCCTCGAGTTCGGCGGGCGGCTCGGCCCAGAGCGTCGGGTCGGCGAGCAACGCGCGCAACTCGTCGAGTTCGGCCTGGTCCGCCGCGTCCAGAGTGACGTCGGCGTCGCCGGTCAGATACTGCGCCCGGGCCTCGTCGGTCGCGCCGTCATCGGCGCTGTGCCGGCCGCTGTGTGGGGCCATCCGTGCTCACCTCCTCTCGCTCTTCGTCCGACGGTACGTTTTTCCGGCTCCGTTCAGGGTCGGCGCGGGCCGGTCAGGCGTCAATCGAAGCCCTCTCGCAGATGCCCCAGGCGCGCGGCGAGCTTCTTGTGCGCCCGGTGCGCCCGCGACTTCACGGTGCCGACGGGTAGGTTGAGCCGCTCGGCGACCGCGGTCTGGGTGAGCCCCTCCAGGTGCTGCAGCTGCACCACCGCCCGCTCGTCCGCCGGCAGCTCGTCCAACGCCTGCCGGACCTGCCAGACGTCGTAGGTGCGCTCGATCGCGGTTGCTTCCTGGACGATCGCCGGGTGCGCGACCGGGACGTCCTCGAGGTTGCCGGCGGTCTCCCGGGACTCCTGCCGATGGATGTCGATCGCTGTTCGGCGGGCGATGGTGGCCAGCCACGGAGCCAGGTCCCGGCCCGGTTCGACCGTCGCCGCCGATCGCCACGCCTTGAGAAACGTCTGCTGGGTCGCTTCCTCGGCCAGTTGCGGTGAGCCCAGCAGGTTCCGGGCCACGGCGTACACCAGACGGCCGTACTCCCGGTAGACCAGACGCACCGCGTCGGAGTCTCCGGCGCGGAAGCGTCCGATGTCCTCCTGGCTCAGCACCAGGATGAGCGTAGTTCAGCTGCTCGGGCCGGGTTCGGGTGCCCGGGTGCCCGGTGGCCGGGTGCGGGTTTGACGTCATATCAGTAGTACGTGCGCCGCGAGCGCACGGTTCTCGCCCAGGAAACCCGCGAACCGTTTGCCAACGACCCCCGTATTCCCTGGTGCCGGGCGATCGTGCGGACCACCACCCCGGCCCCAGAACCTCGACTTGGTCCAATTCCGAAAGGGTTTCGCGATGAAACTGCGCACGATTCTGGCTGCCCCGATCGCGATCGTGGCCGCCGGTCTGCTCCTCTCCGCCTGTGGCCAGGGCAGCCAGATCACCGGTACGGCAACAATTTCCGCGGCTGCGGCGGTGAACTCGAACGTCGACACGCCGGTGGCCAGTCTGGCCGAAACCGGAGCGCTCGGCCAGGTGTTGGTCGGCGCGAACGGGCACCCGCTGTACGGGTTCACCGATGACGTCGACGGCACGAGTACCTGTACCGACGCGTGCGCGGCCGCATGGCCCGCGGTGATCGTGCAGAGCGGCTTCCTGCCGCCGCCGGGCGTCGATCCCGCGCTGGTCACCACGATCGACCGGCCGGACGGCAGCAAACAACTGAAGATCGGCAAGTGGCCGGTGTACTTCTACGCCGGTGACGGCGCACCCGGTAGCGCCGACGGTCAGGGCGTGGGCGGCAAGTGGTTCGCCGTCGGCGCCGACGGCAAGCTCGTCAAGGGCGACAGCGCCAGCGCAGCGCCCCAGTCGGCTGCACCGGCACCGGCACCGGCACCGGCGGCAAAGGCGGCGGCGGCTCCAGCCCCCGCCGGCCTGGCTCAGGCAGGTGCGCTCGGCCAGGTCCTGGTCGGCGCGAACGGACACACCCTCTACGCGTTCACCGATGACGTCGACGGGGTCAGCACCTGTTTCGACGCCTGCGCGACGGCCTGGCCGGCGGTGACGGTGGAGGCTGGGTTCACGGTGCCGGCCGGGGTGGACCCCGCGCTGGTCACCACGGTCGACCGGCCGGATCGCAGCAAGCAGCTGAAGATCGGCAAGTGGCCGGTGTACTTCTACGCCGGTGACGGCGCGCCGGGCGAGACCAACGGCGAGGGCGTCGGCACCAAGTGGTTCGCGGTCGGCGCGGACGGCAAGCTGGTCAAGGGTCCCGTCACATCGGCCGCACCGGCACCGGCACCGGCCCCCGCTGCGCAGGCTCAGGCCGCCGCTCCCGCCCCTGCTGCCGATGGTCCGGTCGTCGACCTGGCTCAGGTCGGCAACCTCGGCGAGGTGATGGTCGGCGCCAATGGCCACACGCTGTACGCGTTCACCGACGACCCGGCGGGCCAGACCACCTGCTTCGATGCCTGCGCCAAGGCATGGCCGCCGCTGACCGTGCCCGCCGACTTCACCATCTCCGACCAGCTGCAAGCCTCCGGCGCGAAGACCATCCAGCGTCCCGACGGCAGCCTGCAGCTCGTCATGGGCAAGTGGGCGCTGTATTTCTATGCCGGCGACAACGCCCCCGGAGACGCGAACGGCCAGGGGCTCAACGACAAGTGGTACGCCATTGATGCGACATGCCACCTCGTCAAGACCGCCGCCTGACGCCAACTCGTCGGCACCGCAACCACCCCGGCCATCGGAGTTCACCTCCGGCAGGCCGGGGTTTGTGCGTCTCGGTAGGTTCGTGTGCCGGAAAGGCCTGCACCGCAACGGCTGTAAACGGCGGAAGGCCTGCAGCTGATCGGTGTCCGCTCCTGGGGAGCACCCGCCCGAATTCGTAGTGGGGAGATGTTGGGCTGGGCAATGCCGGTGACACTCGCCAGGTCGGCCCGTGACAAGACCGGCCCCGACCCGAGCTCGGCGGACCCGGGCAGCTGCGGAGTCCATGGCCAACAGTATGTGCCCGGGCACTTGCGGCCTTGATCTGCGCAAACGGGCTTTGGCGAATGCCGCCGGGAACCCATCGAGACGTGGAGGCCGGGCTCGTCGCACTCTGCGACGACGACAGAACCGCACCGCCTCCTACACTGTGAGCTACATCGCGGATCCACCTCGCGCGACTCTGGGTCGTGAAGGTCGCCTGGAGGGGAGGCACGCCATCAGATGAGTGCCGATCCCGCCGCAGTCGAATTGTTCGCGCCGAGCCTGGTCGAGGTGACCACCCGGCAGCTTCGGGATGAGATCCTCAGCGGCGCCTTGGAACCCGGTGAGCGCCTGATCGAAGAGCAGATACGTCAACGGTTCTCGATCAGCCGCGCACCGTTGCGGGAGTCCCTGCGACTGCTGGCCCAGCAGGGGCTGGTCGAGCACCTGCCGCGGCGGGGTGCCCGGGTGGCCACCTGGTCCGAGGAGGATATCCGCCAGTTGTTCGAGGTGCGCGCGGTTCTGGAGCGGTACGCGGTGACGTCGGCTCTGCCGTTGACGTCCCGTCCAGGTGTCGACGCGCTGGCCGGCGTTCGCCTGCACCTGGAGCGGATGCGCTCGGCGCAGGAGTTGGGTGACCAGCTGGCCAAGGACGACGCGCACCGCGACTTCCATGCGGCCATCGTCTCGCTGGCAGGCAACCGCCAGCTCGACCTCGCCCTGGAACCGATCCTGCTCAAGCTGCAACGGCCGATGGCGGTCAACCTGCGGCTCGAGGCCTCCTTGATGGGTCCGGGGGAGGGCCTGCGACGTCACGAGGAGCTGGTCACGGCGTTGGAGACCAACGACCCGGAGCACGTGCTGGCTGCCCTGCAGGAGCACGGCGGGCAGCGCTACCTGCGGTTCCGCGCGGATGCGGCGCCGGTGGGCGCAGCGCAGGTCGGCGACCGCGCCTGACGGTGCGGCGGTGGGCGCAGCGCAGATCGCCGACCGCGCCTGACGGTGTGGCGGTGGTCGCGGCTCAGCTCATCGATCGCGCTTGATGGTGCCTGCGGTGTTGCGGCCCATCGGCTGTCGCCGCGGAACTGGCTGAGGGCGTCCTCCACTGATCATCTGCGCCGATCGCCGAGCACGCCCTGATCAACATGACGCCCAAGTCGGATAAACCGGGGGTGCTCAGGGTTCGATACGCAGCCGATTGGGGCGATCAGTTCACTCATCCCCGTAGCCACCCCAGGGCTTGACGTAGCCCAGTGTTAACACAACAGATCCATCCGCGATACAGCGATTGTCGACAATCGACCGCATGTTTCAGAGCCCGCACAGCGGCCCGGTGCAGGGTCGGTCGATTCACGAGCTCACGACGTCCTACCGTGCCGGTGAGCTGACACCCACCGATCTGGTGGAAACGGTGCTCGGCAAGATATCCGAGCGCGGCGACGACGGCACCTGGATCTCGGTGGTGGACCGTTTTCATCTGATCTTGCGAGCCAAGGAACTCGAGCAGCACCCAAACCCGGCGTCGCTGCCTTTGTACGGGGTACCGTTCGGAGTCAAGGACAGCATCGACGTTGCAGGCTTACCAACCACTGTGGCCTGCCCCGAGTACGCCTACCAGGCCGCAGCGACGGCGCCGGTGGTGTCCCGATTGCTGGACGCCGGCGCGATCCTCGTGGGCAAGACCAATCTCGATCAGTTCGCCACCGGGCTGAACGGCACCCGGACGCCGTACACGGTGCCGCGCAGCGTGTTCGGCAACGACCTGATCTCCGGCGGGTCCAGTTCCGGCTCCGCCCTGGCGGTCGCCACGGGCGAGGTGCCGTTCACCGTCGCGACCGACACCGCGGGATCCGGGCGGGTGCCGCCCGCGCTGAACGGCATCCCGGGCTTCAAGCCGTCGCGGGGATTGATCAGCACGGTCGGCCTGGTCCCGGCCTGCCGGTCACTGGATTGCATCAGCCTGATCGCGAGCAGCGTGTCGGATCTCTCTGCCGTGTTCGACCTGGTGGCCGCGGTCGACGACCGCGATCCCCACAGCCGGATGCGGCAGCGAGACATTTGTGATGCCAACAACTTCCGCGTCGGACTTCCCGACGTTGCCGAGCTGGAGTTCTTCGGCGACGGTCCGATGCGGGAGGCCCACCTGGCCGCCCGGACCTGGATCGAGCGCGGCTTCGACCGCACGGCCCAAATCCCGCTCGGACCATTTCTGGACGCGGGCGCGCTGCTGTACTCCGGGCCGTGGGTTGCCGAACGGCTGACCGAGTTCGGTGCCTTCCTGGCCGATCGGCCGGACGCGGTACTGCCTGTGATCCGATCCATTCTCGAGGGCGGAAGCCGTTACACCGCAACGGATGTCTTCGCCGCGGAGCACCGGCTCGGGGAGCTGCGCACGCGGGTGGCCCGGCTGTGGCGGGACATGGACGTGCTGATCCTGCCCGCGGTGGGTACGACCTTCACCGTCGAGCAGGCGGTGGCCGACCCCGTCGGCACCAACACCGCTCTGGGTCACTACACGCATTTCGGCAACCTGCTGGACCTGTGCGCGGCGGTCGTCCCGGCCGGGCTGACCAGCGACGGGCGGCCTGCGGCGCTGATGGTTCTGGGTCCCGCTCTGGCCGACGACCGGGTACTGGCGATGGCGGCAAGGCTCGCCGGCGAAGAAACATCCGCCGACCACACCTCGCGCCGAGAAGTCGCGGACTCCATCAGCGCCGGGTCGACGACGACACTCGTTGTGGTCGGGCATCACCTGTCCGACCAGCCCCGCAGCAACGACCTGACCAGCCGCGGCGGCCTGCTGGTTTCCCGAACGTTCACCGCACCGAACTACCGCCTGCTGCGGGTCGGCGATGTCAGCGCGGTGCCTGCTCTGGTGCGGGCGGACTCCGGCGGTGCGCCGATCGAGGTCGAAACGTGGACGCTCCCGTCGGCCGGTCTGGTCGAGGTCCTCTCCGCCGCCGCCGAGTCGGTCTGTCTGGGACGGGTGCTGCTCGCCGACGGCCGGTCGGCGATCGGGTTTGTCGCCGACGCGTCCGTGCTCGCGGAGCCGACCGCGCTGGACATCACGCATTTCGGCGGCTGGCGAGCCTACCTGGCCGCGCAATCCGAATCCCACGCAGCGGATTCCCACGGGGCGGATTCCCACGGGGCGGATTCCCACGCGGCGGATTTCCAGCCGGCCCATCTGCCCTAGCCCCACGAGATCCCTCACCCGCTGACGATCAGGAGCGCACATGAGTGACATCCCTTCCGTGGAGACATCTCCCGCGACGGTGGCGGCCGAGCCGGGACCATTCCCGGTACCCGAGGGCAAGGTCGCACTCATCGTGATCGACATGCAGCGAGATTTCCTGCTGCCCGGAGGATTCGGGGAAACCCTGGGCAACGACGTGAGTCTGCTGCAGCAGGTGGTCCCGCCCCTGGCCGAGGTGCTGGCCGCCGCACGGGAGTCGGGCCTGCTGGTGATCCACACCAGAGAGGGCCACCTGCCTGACCTTTCGGACTGTCCGCCGGCGAAACTGAAGCGCGGCAAGCCATCGCAACGGATCGGTGACGTCGGACCACACGGCCGCATTCTCATCCGCGGGGAATACGGACACGACATCATCGACGAATTGGCACCTCTCGACGACGAGATCGTCATCGACAAGCCCGGCAAGGGCGCCTTCTACGCGACCGAGCTCGGAACGATCCTACGGGAGGCCGGGATCACGCACCTCATCGTCACCGGCGTGACGACAGAGGTGTGCGTCCACACCACGGTGCGGGAGGCCAACGACCGCGGCTATGACGTGCTGGTGCTCTCCGATTGTGTCGGCTCGTACTTCCCCGATTTCCAGCGCATCGGTCTGGACATGGTCGCGGCCCAAGGGGGGATCTTCGGGTGGGTCGCCGACTCCGCAGCGTTCCTGCAGGCGCTGAAACAGCCGGTGCTGAGCGCCTGAATCACCTCGCCACCCGGTCCACCGACGCCAGCAGTTCTGCGGCATCCCCCTTCACGCGCACCACTCCGCAAAGGAGAGAAGACCCATGAACCTGACCGGTTTCAAGTCCTCGACGTCATCGCAGGGCTCCCTGAAGATCCCGCTCTGGACCCGCGGCGAGACCAATGCGTTCTTCGGCCTCGGCTTCAACATCCTGGTCAACGTGCTCACGCTGACCTCGCTGCTCATCTTCGTCGTGCAGATCCCGGCCACCGAGGTGCTCGGCACCGTGCTCCCGGCGCTCGGCATCGCCATGCTGGTCGGCAACATCTACTACACGCTCCTGGCGCGCCGGCTCGCCCGCCGGGAGAATCGCACCGACGTCACCGCGTTGCCGTACGGTCCGAGCGTCCCGCACATGTTCATCGTGGTCTTCGTGATCATGCTGCCGATCTTCCTGACCACCAAGGATCCGCTCCGCGCCTGGGAGGCCGGCCTGGCCTGGGCGTTCGTGATCGGCGTGATCGTGCTGATCGGCGCGTTCGTCGGCCCGTACATCCGCAGGATCACGCCGAGGGCCGCCATGCTCGGCACCCTGGCCGGCATCTCGCTGACCTTCATCTCGATGCGTCCGGCCGCCCAGATATGGGGGGCCGCCTGGATCGGGCTGCCCGTCCTGGGCATCATCCTGGTCGGCTTCTTCACGAACATCCGGCTGCCCGGCGGCATTCCGGTCGGTCTGGCCGCCCTGCTCGTCGGCACGGCGATCGGCTGGATCGGTGGGTACATGTCGGTGCCTGACGTGCAGGCCGCCGTCAGCCAGATCGCTTTCGCCATACCGAGTTTCCACGTCGACATGCTGTTGAACGGGTTGAGCAACCTGACCCCGCTGCTGGCCACCGCGATCCCGCTGGGTGTCTACAACTTCGCCGAAGCCATGAGCAATGTGGAGAGCGCCGCGGCCGCAGGGGACAGCTACAACCTGCGCAGCGTGCTGCTCGCCGATGGTTCCGGCGCGATCATCGGGGCCGCGTTGGGGTCTCCGTTCCCCCCGGCGGTTTACATCGGTCACCCCGGATGGAAGGAAGCGGGCGGGCGGGGTAGCTACTCGATGGCCAGCGGTGTGTTCATCGCGGTGCTCTGCTTCCTCGGCCTGTTCGGTGTGCTCGCCACCGTGTTGCCCATCCCGGCGATCGTGCCGATCCTGCTCTACATCGGCCTGCTGATCGGCGCGCAGGCCTTCCAATCGGTGCCTCGCATCCAAGCCGCCGCCGTGGTGGCCGCGATCTTGCCCAACCTGGCGTCCTGGGGCACCGGTCTGATCGACAACGCCCTCGCCGCTGCCGGCACCACCGCCGACAAGGTCGGCCAGGACGCGCTGACCAGCGCCGGGCTCGTCTACAGCGGCTTGAAGACGCTCGGCGAGGGCGCGGTGCTGGCGGGTATGGTGCTCGGCTCCATCGTCGCGTTCATCCTGATGCGGAAGTTCTACGCGTCCGCGATCGCCGCCGGGGTCGGTGCCGCGCTGAGCTGGATCGGGCTGATCCACGCCGCCGAAGTCGGTTGGGCGGCCGACCCCGAGGTGGCATTGGGGTACGCCATGCTGGCGATCGTGTTGTGCGCCTTCGCCTTCCACCGTCGAGGTCAGGACGAGGCGGTCGTCGCAGACGAGGAGATGCCGGCCGAGGGGTGATGCTGCGTGGTCCGGGCGTCGATGGTGACGTCCGGACCGTCGGTAGGCTGGGGCCGGTGACACCGTCCCCGAACAGTTCTCGCTCGCTCGTTGATCCGTCCTTTCCCGCGCGGGCTGCGGGGGAGCAGGTGGTGCTGGTCGACGATCTCGGTCGGCCGATCGGGGTGGCCGACAAGGCGACCGTGCACGGCGCCAGCACCCCCCGTCATCTGGCGTTTTCCTGCTACGGCTTCGACGCCGGCGGCCGTTTGCTGGTCACCCAGCGGTCGCGTGACAAGCACACGTTTCCCGGTGTGTGGACCAACACCTGCTGCGGTCACCCCGCTCCTGGCGAGTCACCCGCCGACGCCGCCGCCCGCCGGATGCGATTCGAACTCGGCCTCGAGCCGCAGGACCTGCGGCTCGTGCTGCCCGATTTCAGCTACCGGGCCTCCGACGGGCACGTCGAAGAGAACGAGCTGTGCCCGGTGCTCGTGTGCGGCGTTTCCGGCGAGGTACGGGCCCGCGCCGACGAGGTCGACGCGGCCGCCTGGTGGAGCTGGGCGCAATTCCTGGACGCCGCCGCCGACCCGGCGAGCGGTCTCTCGCCGTGGGCGCGGCAGCAGGCGCCGCTGCTGGACGCGGCACTGTTTCCGGCACGCTGATCCCTCCGGCGGCCGCGGCACCGGGTGCAGCCGAGTCGGCCCCCCTCCCTGTCGCGCGGATCAACATCCACCGCGCGCATGAAGTAGCCGAAAATGTGTCCCGTGTGACGGGAGTGGACGAGTTCATCCGCGCCGGCGTTTTTGATCCGCGCCGTGAGGGGAGGTCGGCGCCGGCGTTTTTGTCCGCGCCGTGAGGGGAGGTCAGGCGCCGGCGAGCTGGGCGAGTTTCGTCACCGTGTTCCAGTTCCGCATCGTCACCACGACGCCGAGCCGGCGGTCCCAGTCGACCTTGCTGAACGTGGCTTTCAGGATCCCGTTGGGGCACCACAGGTACAGGTGATCGCCGACCAGTCGCACCACATCCGGGGCGGTGTCGGCGTCATCGGCGAGCTCCGCGACGGTGGCCGCGCGGGCAGGTTCCGGCTTCGCGGACAGAAAGCCCAGGAAATGCCTCGACCCGTTGTCGGTCACCTCTGCCAACGGGTCCGCTGCCATCGCCGTCGCCAGCTGACGGCCGGTCCGCACCAGGACCGAGGCGCGAACACCCACCCGGTCGACCAGCACCTCTTCGATCTCGGCGGCGACCCGCGGAGCCTCTGCGGTGGTGGCGAACACCGCATTGCCGCTCTGCAGGTGGGTGCGCACATCGGCATAGCCCAGCTCGGTGAGCAGCTCGCGAAGGTCGGCCATGGCCACCCGCTTGCTCCGACCGACATTGATGCCCCGGATCAGGGCGATCAGGGTGGTGGCCATGGACGGGATCCTCCTGATCAGCGGGCAGGGCGTGCGTCGAGAGTACGGTGACCCGATGCTCATTGCCGTCTCCGCCGACGAGGACACCGGCATCGCCAGAGCCCTGATCGAGCAGCTGCGCACCCGAGGGCACCAGGTCCGCGAGCACGGCGCGCTGGCTGCGGGCGAGCCGGCGGGCTGGGCGTGGGCCTCGGAAACCGCCGCGCGTGACGTCGCCGAAGGCCGCGCCGAGCAGGCGGTGGTGTGTTGCTGGACCGGCACCGGCGCCGCCATCGCGGCGAACAAGGTGCGGGGCGTGCGGGCTGCGCTGTGCCTGGATGCCGTGACCGCTGCGGGCGCGCGCAGGTGGAACGACGCGAACGTACTGGCCCTGTCGCTGCGGACCACGTCGGAGGCGGTGCTCGGCGAGATTCTCGACGCCTGGTTCAGTGCGCACTCCTCGACAGATTCCGATCACGTCGCGAACATCGCGCACGTGGCGGACATCAACTGATCAGGCTGACGCCTGCACCGCCTGCACCGCGGCGAGCGCCCGGTGGATCGCGGGCCGGCACTCGAGCGGACCGTCGGCGACGTCCGCCGCCGCCCGGCGCAGCGACGTGAGCACGGGGGCGATGTGCGGCTGATCGGCCGTGCCGGACCGTATCTGGGCGCCGATCCGCCGCACCGGGCTGACCCCGGCCACCGGCCGCAAGACGATTGCCTCGTCGACGAACTCGGGTTGCGCGAGCCGGGGGAGCAGGCTGACACCGTGGCCGGCCGCGATCAATCCGACCACCCCGACGAACTCGTCCGCGTAGTGCCGTACCTGCGGCAGGAAGCCCGCGCGCTCGCAGGCGTCGCTGGTGATCCGCCAGCACGGCACCCCCGGTGTCGCCAGAATCCAGTCGGCTTCACGGAGCTCACCCAGATCGATCTCGGGCTGCTCGGCCAGCGGGTGCCCGAACGGCAGCGCGACGTCCATGACGTCGTCCAGCAGGTGTTCGGATTGCATGCGCTGGTCGTCGTGGCCGAGCAGGAACTCACCGCTGGCCATCGTGACGGCGACGTCGACGTGCCGGGCCAGGAGCGCGCCGATGGCGTTCTCCGGTTCCACCTCGCGGATCTCGACCCGCAACCGGGAAGTCCGCGCCATGTCGGAAACCACCGGCACCGCGATCGCCTTGATCGCGGAGCTGAAGGTGCCAAGACGGACAGTTCCGGCGTCACCCCGCCGGAACGCTGCCATGTCCGACTCGGCATGTTCCAGGTGTGTGAAGATCTGATGCGCGTGGCTGAGCAGCAATGCGGCCGCCTCGGTGAGCCGTACCCGGCGACCGTCCGGTTCCAGCATCGGGGTGCCCGCTTCCCGAGAGAGCGCCGCCATCTGCTGGGAGACCGCCGAGGGTGTCAGGTGCACCGCACTGGCGGTGGCGGCAATCGTGCCGCATCGATCGAGCTCGCTGAGGATCTCCAACTTTCGCACATCAATCATGCAGTTCACCTTACGCATTCCCGGAAGAACAAACAGATGGACGCCCGATATTTTCGGGGCCACTCTGGGGTCATGACCGCCCTCGTGATCGTGATGCTTCTGCTGGTTCTCGCCGTCGCCGGACCGCTGCTCGGCAAGGACTCGCGCTCCTCGGGCTCGTGGACGCCGAGCGAACCCGGGCAGCCGTTGTGGACCGACGCCGACCCGTACCAGGCCCATTGATTCTTGCTCGTCGGGCCTGGTGGCCGCCCGGAAGCAAGATTTCCGCTGCCCGCACCGACGGAGGCTGGCGCTGCGGGCGTCCCACAGTGCACAATGGCCACACGACGACACACGCAACACGGATCGACCGCGCCTAGGCGTGGACTGCCGGTCGCCGCGACCTCCACGTTGGGGAAGACGATGGAGCGCGAGCGGAGGTGGATGGTAGTGACCCGTGGTGTGGTATTTGTGCACTCGGCGCCCGCGGCGATCTGTCCGCATGTCGAGTGGGCGATCTCAAGCGTGACCGGGGGTCGGGTGTCGCTGTCCTGGACGGCGCAGCCAGCCGCCCCCGGGTCGCTGCGTGCCGACGTCAGCTGGGCGGGCAGGCCCGGCACGGGCGGCCGCCTTGCCAACGCGCTGAAGGCGTGGCCAATGCTTCGGTTCGAGGTGACCGAGGAACCCAGCGCTGGAGTCGACGGTGAACGGATCTGCCACGTGCCCGGCCGTGGAGTCTGGCGGGCGGCTATCTCGGCCAACGGCGACGTGATGGTCGGCGAGGATCAGCTCAGGTTGCTGATCACCTCCGCGACCAACCTGGATGCCGCCCAGCACAGGCTTGCGGAACTGCTGGGCACCCACATCGACGCCGAACTCGAGCCCTACCGACGCGCCGGCGACGGCACCGCCGTGACCTGGCTGCATCAAGTCGGGTGAGAGCGGACTCACGTTCCGCGCGTACCCGAAGCTGACCTTTCCGGGCAACCTGACCCGCCGCGGCACGTCGATCTCGTTGGGGGTACGACGACGCGAAAGGTATCCGAGGGATGCGGCTGACCGGCCGAGGCGTGACGCTGATCCTGTCGACCCTGCTCATCGTGGTCCTGACGACCGGTGCCGGCGCAGCCTGGGCGCTCGGCCGTCATCGGGAGGACACCACCGCCGCAGTGGACTACGTTGCCGGGCCCACCGCGGAACGGTCCGTCCGGCTCGATGCCGACGCCGGTGGGCACCCGAGGTCCGAAGAAGTCCGCGGCGTCTTGCAGGTCTATTTCGATTCCATCAACAATCGTGACTATGCCACCTGGGTCTCCGCCGTTGCCGCACCGCAATCCTCTGTTCAAGACCCGCAGCGCTGGACACGGGAATACTCCACGACCGTCGATTCGAATCTGGTCGTGACGACCGTGTCGGACGATCCCCTCCGGGCGCGCATCCTGTTCACCTCGCAACAGTCCGTGGAACTGGCGCCGCCCGCCCTCCCGGCGGAGTGCATCAATTGGGACGTGACGTACCTGCTCAGCGACACCAGCCACGGTTTGGTGCTGAGCGGCATCGACCCGTCCGCCCAGTCGATGACGGCGTGTCGGTGAACCGCTGGCAGCGCCGGTGGTGGGTTGTCCCAGTCGCTGTGCTGGGTTCAGGTGCCGTGCTGGCCGGCTGTTCGTCCTCCTCCGGGCCGCTGGGCGGGCAACTCGGTACCGGGACAGCGTCCTCACCATCAAGTTCCAGTGCGGCCCCGACGACCCGGTCCAGCCCGACTTCGTCGGCGGCGCCAGTCCCGGTCTCCACTCCGTCCAGCGCCGGGTCCCTCCCGTCGACGTCCGCCGTGAGCGCAACGCCACCGGCGCCCGCCGTGCCGGTGCCGGCCGGAGGTCTGGTCACCGACACCGACATGACGCAGGCGAAGGCCGCGGTAGCCGCGATGAGCGTTCCGGATCAGGCCGGGAGCGTCGTGATGGCCAACTCCGCCGAGGCCGTCGACACCGATCTGGTCGCCAGGCTGCACCTGGGCGGCGTCATCCTGATGGGGTCCGACGGATCGATCGACGGCACGACGGGCGGGACACCCGACGAGGTGGCGGCGGTGACCGCGAACCTGCAGTTGCAGGTGCCGGCGGCACAGGCCGGGGCGCCGCTGCTGATCGCCACCGACCAGGAATACGGTCTGGTCACCCGCCTGGTCAACGGTTTTACGGACTTCCCGGGCACGTCGGAACTCTCCGCGATCGGCTCGACGGACGGCGCGGTGGCGGCAACCGAACAGGTGACTGCGGCGGCCGGCGCGGAGATGCTGGCAGTGGGCATCAACGTCGACTTCGCGCCCGACGCCGACGTGGTGCCGGCCTCGGGATCCTCCGCTATCGGCGAGCGATCCTTCGGGTCGGACCCGGAGCGGGACGCCGCGCTGGTCGCGGCCGCGGTGCGCGGCTATCAGAGCTCCGGCATGGCTGCCACGCTCAAGCATTTCCCGGGCATCGGGCGGATATCCGCCGACACCCATGAGTCGCTGCCGACGTTGCACGTCGCCTGCGCCGAATGGAACACGGACGAATCCGTGCCCATGCGCGGCGGCATCGACGCGGGTGTCGCGCTGGTGATGACGGGCCACGTGCTTGTGCCGGCGGTCGGCACCACGGATGTGCCGTCGAGCATTTCCAGCGCGGTCGTCACCGATCTGTTGCGCGGCCCCGGGCGGGACGGATGCAACGGTCTGGACTTCCGCGGCGTGACCGTGTCCGACGCGATGGAGATGGCGCCGATCTCGCAGAACTATTCGCCCGGCGAGGCGGCCTGGCGTGCGGTGGCGGCGGGGCAGGACCTGGTGCTGATGCCGACGGACCCGGCCGCCGCCGTGACCGGCATCGTCACCGCGGTCGGCGACGGTTCGCTGTCCCCGGCCCAGTTGCTACAGGCTGCGGCGCGCGTGTATGCACTGCGGCTGGCGCTGGCCCGAGCGCCGCGTCCGGGCCTGGATGTGGTGGGGTCCGACGCCCACGCCGCGATCGCCGCGCGGGCCCGCGCAGCGGGCTGACTTACACCTGGTTGGCGAACAGCAGCGCCAGGAATGCGCGGGCACTGGGTGCCGGGGTTCCGGCCCGAGGACGGCAACACCTGGTCGGCCGGTGTGTCGCCGAGGCCGGTACCAGCGTCGCCCCGAAGCCCAGGCCCATGAAGCGCACCACGGCGTCGGAGGTGCTCAATCCGAAGGCCGCGGTGCGGGTGACGGCCGCGCTGTCGAAGGCCGCATCCACGTGCCTGCGCCGGCCCGACGCGGGAAGGATCTCGACGAAGCCGGTGGCATCCTGGTGACCCCGCTGCTGGCGCTGGGCGGCGAAGGCACGGCGGTGCCGATGGCCGGGGTCGTTGCCGGCGGGGCGCTGGCCGCGCCGCTGGCAACGGTGCTGCTCACCCGGACGGGTCGAGACCGCAAGGACCTACAGCGCCGACTCCTAGAGGGGGATGTTGCCGTGCGCGCCGCGGCCCGCGGGTGCTGAGGCCAGCGCTTCGGCCACCCGCCGCCGGGTTTGTGCCGGGGTGATCACCTCGTCCACGAAGCCGAGGGCGACTGCTTTCTCCACCCCGCCGGCCAGCTTCTCGTGGTCTTCGGCCAGCGCGGCGTGCAGCGCCTCCCGCTCCTCGGCGGGGGCCGCGGCCAGTTTGCGCCGGTGCAGGATGCCCACCGCCGCCTTGGCGCCCATGACAGCGATCTGCGCGTCCGGCCAGGCGAACACCGCGGTCGCGCCGAGGGACTTGGAGTTCATGGCGACGTAGGCCCCGCCGTAGGCCTTGCGGGTGACCAGGGTGACCCGCGGCACCACCGCCTCGGCGAAGGCGTGCAGCAGCTTCGCACCGCGTCGCACCACGCCGTCCCACTCCTGACCCACCCCTGGCAGGTAGCCGGGTACGTCGACGATCACCAGCAGCGGGACGCCGAACGCGTCACACATCCGGACGAACCGGGAGGCCTTCTCGGCGGACGTCGAGTCCAGGCAGCCGCCCAGGCGCAGCGGGTTGTTCGCGACCACGCCCAGGGTGCGGCCGCCCAGTCGGCCGAGGCCGATGACGATGTTCGGCGCCCATTTTGTCTGGAGCTCTTCCATCGGCTCGTCCAGGATGCCGTCGATCAACGGTCTGACGTTGTACGCCCGGTTCTTCTGCTCGGGCAGTTTCTTCTCGAGCTCGGGGTCGTCCTCCATCCCGGCGACGCCGGCAATCCCGGGCCGGGAGAACAGCGAGGCCACCTTGCGGGCCCGCCGCATGGCGTCTTCTTCGGAATCGGCGATGATGTGCACGACCCCGGACTTGCGTCCGTGCGCTGCCGGGCCGCCGAGGGCCTCCATGTCGACCTGTTCGCCTGTGACGGATTTGACCACGTCAGGCCCGGTGACGAAGATCCGGGCGTCGGGCGCCATGATCACGATGTCGGTCAGCGCGGGCCCGTAGGCCGCGCCACCGGCAGCGGCGCCGAGCACCACCGAGATCTGCGGCACCCGTCCGGATGCTCGGACCATGGCCGCAAAGACCTGCCCGACCCCGTCCAGCGCTTCCACGCCCTCGGCCAGACGCGCGCCACCGGAATGCCACAGACCGATCACCGGGATGCGTTCGCGAAGAGCGGTGTCGATCGCGTCCACGATGTGTTTGCAGCCCTCGTGGCCCAGCGCGCCGCCCATTCTCGTGCCGTCCGTGCAGAACGCGATCGCCTTCGATCCGTCGATCTTGCCGCGCACCGCCCACACGCCGGAGGTGTCGGTCGGATGCAGTCCGACCAGGGTGCCGGGATCGAGCAATTCGGCCAGCCGCACCTCGGGCTCGCGGGGATCGATGGTCCGCGGGCCGGGCGTGCTCGGGCGGCTCTGGGCCACCGAAGGCGCGACGGGGGGATCGGTCACAGAGGTCAACGGCTGGGCGACAGACGTCACGGGAACTCCTGACATGCCGGTGGGCGTCGAGGGTGAATTCGGAGTGGCTCGAGTAGATAGGAGTCCCGGTGGAGCCGGGCCGGACAAACCCGACCCGGCCAGGAACGCCGCGCATCTGACGGACACTGCCGCGCGGTCGATCGCCTACGCCTTGCTGAACACCAGCGCGACGTTGTGACCACCGAACCCGAACGAGTCGTTCACGGCCGCGGTCATGTCGACCTTCCGGTTGTCGGCCGCCACGTCGACCTTGATCTCGGGATCGAGCTTGTTGAGGTTGCGCGTCCCCGGGATCACCCCTTCCTTGATCGCCAGCACCGTGGCGATGCCTTCCACCGCGCCGGCCGCGCCGAGCATGTGTCCGGTCATCGACTTGGTGGCGGTGACCACCGGGTGGTCGCCGATCGCACGCAGGATGGTGTTGGACTCCGCCAGGTCCCCGACCGGGGTCGAGGTGGCGTGCGCATTGACGTGCCCGATGTCGGCCTTGGTCAGGTCGGCGGACTTCAACGCCTTCGCGATCGCCCGGGCCGAGCCCTCGCCATCGGGTTCGGGAGCGGTGATGTGGAACGCGTCGTTCGACATGCCGATGCCGGCCAACCTGCCGTAGATCTTGGCACCGCGGGCCCGGGCGTGGTCTTCCCGTTCGAGGACCATGATCCCGGCGCCCTCGCCGAGCACGAACCCGTCGCGCTCGACATCGAACGGCCGCGACGCGCCCTGCGGGTCATGGTTTCTGGTGCTCATCGCCCGCATCTGGGCGAAGCCGGCGATCGGCAGCGGATGGATACATGCCTCCGCGCCGCCCGCGATGGCGACGTCGATCTCGCCGTCCTTGATCATCTTGTAGGCCCAGGCAATGCCCTCGGCGCCGGAGGCACACGCGGACACCGGCGCGTGCACCCCGCCCCGGGCCTTGGCCCACAGGCCCACTGCGGCCGCCGGACCGTTCGGCATGAGCATCGGGATGGTGAGCACGGCGACCTTACGGATCCCGACCGTTTCGAGCACATCGTCCTGTCCCAACAGGGTCAACGCGCCCCCGATCCCGGTGCCGACGACGACGCCGAGCCGCTCCGGGTCCATCTCGGGTTTCCCCGCGTCCGCCCACGCCTCCCGGGCCGCGACCAGCGCCACCTGCTGACACCGATCCAGTCGCCGTGCCTCGACGCGCGGGAGCACGGTGAGCGGATCGACGGTCAGTGGGGCGTAGATCCGGACCGGGAGGTCGTAGGTCTCGGCCCACGGTTCGTTGAGCGCCGTGACGCCGATCCGGCCGTCCAGCATGGCCTGCCAGGTCTCCGTTGCGGTGCCACCAATGGGTGTGGTGGCACCGATGCCGGTGACGACGACGTCAGGGCGAGTGCTCATGCCTGGTTGGCCTCGATGTACGAAACGGCATCACCGACGGTCTTGAGGTTCGCCAGTTCGTCGTCCGGGATCTTCACGCCGAACTTGTCCTCGGCCTGCACCGCGATCTCCACCATCGATAGCGAATCGATGTCGAGGTCGTCGGTGAATGACTTTTCCGCGGTGACGTCGGCGGCGCTCACGCCGGCGACCTCTTCGACGATCTCGCCGAGGCCGGCGATGATGTCCTCGTTGCTCACGGTGTTTCCTTTCGGGGGTGACAGGCCGCTCCGGAATCGGAGGCGGCGGGAGTGATTCCCGGCGCATTCTGCCGCACCGACACGGCGACGACGCTCAGGGCAACCTCGACGCGCGCGCCCGGTTGCGGAGCTGGGTCATCGAGGCCGTCACGGGCACAGGAACACCTGGCCCGCGTAGGTCAGGCCGGCGCCGAACGCCACCGACAGCACAATTTCTCCGGAGGTGACCTCGCCCGCCGCACGCATCCGGTCCAGGGCCAGCGGGATCGACGCCGACGAGGTGTTGCCGGACGTGACGATGTCCCTGGCCACCTTCAGCTCGGGCCTGGCGCCCGCGGCGATGACCTTCTTGGCGATCGCCTCGATGATCCGCAGGTTGGCCTGATGGGTGACCAGTACGTCGATCTCGGCCAACTCGATGCCGGCCGCCTGCGCCGCGCGGATCGCCACCGGACCGATCTTCGTGGTGGCCCAGCGGAAGACGGTCTGGCCTTCCTGGAAGAAGGTCCCGTTGCGGCCGTCGACGCGAATCGCGTCGATGTGTGTCTCGTCGCATCCCCACACCACCGGCCCGATCTCGGGTTCGTCGGCCCCGGTGACGATGACCGCGCCGGCACCGTCGGCGAAGATGATGGCCGTCGCCCGGTCCTTGGGATCGGTCCATGCGGTGAGCCGCTCCGAGCCGACGACCAGCACGGTCGACGACGATCCGGCGCGGATCGCCTGGTCGGCTGCCGCGATCCCGTAGCAGAAGCCGGCGCACGCCGCGTTGATGTCGAAGGAGCCCGGGGCATGAATCCCCAGCGCGCCGGCGATCTGCGTCGCCGCGTGCGGCACCGGGCTTTCCGGGGTGCACGTTGCGACGATCACCGTATCGATGTCGGTGGGCCGGATTCCCGCCTCGGCGATGGCCTTGGCCGACGCCCGTGCGCCCATCGAGACCACGGTGTCGTCCTCGCCGGCGAAGCGCCGCTCGGCGATGCCGACCCTGGACCGGATCCACTCGTCGTTGGTGTCCATGATCTGCGCCAGATCGTCGTTGGTGACGACGGTGTCCGGCCGGAAATGGCCGAGGCCGGAGATCCTGGATCCCGGGAATCCCACGGGTCGGCGGATCCGGGTCGCGCTCATCGGGTCATCCCGGCGTGCTCGCCGAAGAAGCCGGCGACGGCCTCCAGATCCTGCGGTGTCTTCAGCGCCAACGTTGCCACGCCTTTCAGCTCACGTTTGATCAGTCCGACCAGGGTCCCGGCAGGTGGCAGTTCCAGTACCCCGGTGACGCGCAGGCTGCCCAGGGTCGCCATGCACTGGTCCCACCGCACCGGCCGGGTGACCTGCGCGACCAGCAGTTGCAGAAATGTCCCGCCTGATCCGGGGCCGCCGATCACCGAACCGTCGCAGTTCGTCAGCAGCGGCCGCTGCGGATCCGCCGCGGTGATGGATCGGACATGATCGGCCACGGTCTTCTCCGCGCTGGCCATGTACGAGGTGTGGAAAGCGCCCGCGACCGGCAGCGGGATGACCCGAGTGTCCGCGGGTGGGTCGGCGGCCAGCGCGGCCAGCGCATCGGTGCTCCCCGCCGCCACGATCTGGCCGCCGCCGTTGACGTTGGCGCCCACCAGATCCAGCTCCTCCAGCGTGGACAGCACGGTGGCGGTGTCGCCACCCATGATGGCCGACATGCCGGTCGGCGTGAGCGCGCACGCCGCGCTCATTGCCTGGCCGCGCACGGCGGCCAGGTCGACCGCGTCCAGCGCGGGCAGTACGCCGGCCACCGCCGCGGCGGCGATCTCGCCCACCGAATGGCCGGCCACCGCGGCACCGGGCGGCACGGCGAGCTGTCCCGCCGCCAGTAACGCCGTCGCCACCACCAGAGGCTGGGTGACCGCGGTGTCCTTGATCTCCTCCGCGCCGGCCGTGCTGCCGAGCGCTATCAGATCCAGATGCGCTCGGTCGGACATCGCCGCTGCCTGATCGCGAACACCGTCGAGTTCGAGCCAGGGCACGAGCATGCCCGGTTTCTGTGCTCCCTGCCCAGGAGCGACGATGGCCAGCACCGCACAAGCCAAACACGATCGGGTCACCGGCGCGCGTATTGAACGACACCAAGTCCTGACGACTGATTTGTAGAGAACCTACAAATCACTCAGCGGGAATGGCCAAATGATCACGGTCGGGAGCCGAAGTCGGTCCTCCGGTTCTCAGGCCGTCGAGGCCGCCGAACTCAGCCGTCCGAGGATGACGGCGGTCTGCAGGATGAGCAGGTCCCGGGGTTCGGTGGGGTCCCGGCCGGTCAATTCGGTGATCCGGCGGAGCCGGTAGCGAACCGTGTTCGGATGCACGAACAATCGCCTGGCGGCCGGTTCCAGCGCCCCGCCGGACTCGAGGTAGGCATCGAGGGTGGGCAGCAGCGAGGTCGGAGCGGTGGCCAGTGGTCCGTAGATCACGGTGCGCAGCCGTTCGGCGGCCCGGAGGTCGCCGCCCAGCACCCGCTCGGCGAGTAGGTCGTCGGCCTCGACCGGACGCGGCGCGTCGGGCCAGCCGGCCGCCACGTCGAGGCCGGACAACGCATCGGCAGCGGAGATCACCGCACCGCGCAGGCCGCCACCGGGGCGGCCCTGAACCACCGGACCGTCGCCGAACAGGGCTTCTACCCCGGCCCCGGGTGGCCCGGAGCCGGACAGCACCAGGACCAGTCGATCGCCCTGCACGCCGGCCATCGCCGCGCGGCCGGCGGCTGCCGCCCATTCGGCGACGGCGGCCACCGCCTCGGCCCGGTCGCCCGGTGGGGCCGTGCCGGCAACCACGATGGTGTCGGCGGAGGGGTCCCAGTCCAGGGCGGCCGCTCTGGACGACAGCGCGCCGATGTCCTCACCGCGGACCACGCCGTCCACCACGCCCGCCTCCACTCTGGCATCCCACGCACCCCGGGTTTCCGCCGCGGCGGCGTAGACGGCCGCGGCCGCGAAGGCCACTTCCCGGCTGTAGCGCAGCAGGGAATCGCGCAGCGCGACGGATTCGGCGGCGTCGACGGCCAGCGCCGGCAGCTGGTCCTCGGCGACCGTGATGGCGATCCGGACGAGTTCGACGGTGCGCCTCAGGGATACGGCCCGCACCAGGTCCCGCGGAGCGTTGCCGAACACCTCGCCGGTGATCCGGTACTCGGGCCCCGGCGTGGTGGCCCAGACGACGTATCCTGCGATTCCGGCCTGCGCCACCAGGGTGACCCAGGAACGCTGTTGGGCGGGCAGGACGCGGAACCAGGGGAGTCGCTCGTCCATCAGAGCCACCGACCGGGTGGCCAGACCGCCGGCGGCCCGCTCCACGCGCTTGAACGTGGCAGCGCTGACGCCCGGAGCCCGGGCCGCGCCGGAATCGGCGGTCGTCACCGGCCGCCGCTCCGCAAAGGACGATCCGTGCGGAGCATCGGGATACAGCCGAGGCCGGCACCGCGGACGGTGCCGGCCTCAGCTGGGTGTGTTCCCGGAAGGATCAGAAGGATCAGACTGTCGATCAGGCTGCGCTGACCCCAGTGGCCTGCGGTCCCTTCGGGGACTGCTCGACCTCGAAGTTGACCCGCTGGCCCTCTTCGAGCGACTTGTAGCCCGTTCCGCTGATCGCGGAGTAGTGCACGAAGACGTCACCAGAGCCGTCATCCGGGGAGATGAAGCCGTAGCCCTTCTCCGCGTTGAACCACTTCACAGTTCCCTGCGCCATGCTTGCTCTCCTCGAGCGTTGTCCG
>JADGOY010000399.1 GCA_017882715.1 Nakamurella sp.
CGCGATCGACCGCGGTGAGAGCAGCCGGGCGATCGAGCGGGCCTCCGCCCGGTGTTCCCGGGCGGTCATCACCGCCCGGGACTTCTCGGTCGGCTCGATATCGAACACCAGGTCGACAACGCCGGAGTCGTACTCGCGGTGCACGGTGTAGCCGGCATCCGTGAGCACCCCGAGCATCGTGGTGTTCTGGCTGAGCACCAAGGCGGTGAAGCGGCGGATCCCGCGCTCCTGGGCGGCCGCGGCCAGGTGCTCCAACAGGATCGAACCGAGACCACGGCCCTGCTGCGAATCCTCGACCAGGAGGGTGATCTCGGCCGCGTCGGAGTCCCCGACCGGGTCGCGGTGGTAGGTCCCGGCCGCGATCATCTCCCCGCCCAATTCGGCGACCAACCCGACCCTGGAGTGGTAGTCGACCTCGGTGAAGATCGCGATCTCCTGGTCGGAGACCGTACTGACCGGCGAGAAGTACCGCAGGTACAGCGTTGTCGCGCTCAACCGGCCGTGCATGGCGCGGATGGCATCCGCGTCGGCCGGACCGGACGGCCGCAGGTGCACGACACCTCCGTCGGCGAGCAGGACGTCGGCCTCCCAATGGTGCGGGTACACGGCGGTCGGTGCCACCCTCACGAGCGCTCCTTCCTGGGCGATGGCTTCGACCCGGTTGGCGGGCCCGTGAAAGCTGCTAGTCGCGCGGGTCGTGGGCATCGAGGCCGTGCAGGGGATAGATGATGCTGCGAGTGTCCTGAATGGCGCGGTCGACGGGCAGATCGACCGTCCCGTCCCACAGGCGGAAGTGCACCGTGTGCGGTGTGCCGTCGGACATGCCTATGGGCAGGGGAATCGCGGGACGGGCTGCCGCTGCCCGCGCGAGCCAGTCCTTGGGCAGCGGCGTGGCCGGGTCGATGTCACGGCCGGATACGATGGCGAGCAGGTGGGTCCATGCGCGGGGCACCACCCGCACCAGTGAATAACCGCCACCGCCCAGCGCCAGCCATCGACCACCGGTGACAGTTTCGGCCAGCTCCCGCAGCGTCTCGTAGGACGTTCGTTGGCCGTCGACGGTCATGTTCAGGTGAGTCAACGGGTCCTCGCGGTGGGTATCCGTACCGTGCTGGGTGACCAACACCTCGGGCCGAAAAGCCCGTACCACCGCGGGCACCACGGCATGGAACGCCCGCAGCCAGGCTGCGTCCGACGTTCCGGCCGGCACCGCGAGGTTGACCGATGTGCCCCACGCCTTGCCGCCCCCACACTCCCAGGGCCGCCCGGTGCCGGGAAACAGCGTCAGCGGCGACTCGTGAATGGACACGGTCAGCACCCGGGGATCGTCGTAGAACGCGGCCTGCACGCCGTCGCCGTGATGCGCGTCGACGTCCACATACGCCACCTTGCGCACGCCCTCCTCGAGCAACACCGCGATGCTGAGCGCCGCATCGTTGTACACACAGAACCCGGAGGCCCAGTCGGCCATCGCGTGGTGCAGGCCGCCGCAGAAGTTGACCGCGCGGTCGACATCCTGGTGGGCGATCGCCCGCGCCGCGCCGACCGATGCCCCGGCAATCAGCGCCGCAGCATCATGCATGCCCGGGAAGATCGGATTATCCGGGGTGCCGAGCCCGTGGCCGACCGAGAACGGAAACCCCGGTCGCGAAGCGCGGCGCACGGCATCGATGTAACCCCAGGTGTGCACCAGACCCAGGGTCTGGGCGTCGGCCGGTTCCGGGACTGAAACCTCGAAGCCGTCGATGATGCCCAGGGTCTGCGCCAACAACCAGGTCAACTCCCACCGCAGCGGATGCAGGGGGTGATGTCCGCCGAGGTCGTAGCCGAGCATCCGCGGATCCCACATCACCAGGGGCGGGCTCATCGTCTCAGGCCGATCGTCGCACCGACCCGGAGTTCGGAATGCGAGAACTTGCCGGGCCCGTTGGCGCGACGCCCCAGCGTCTTCATGACAACGGCCTTCCCCGGTCAACAGGGGCGCCGGACCGCCAGTCCGGACAGGCGACGCGCCGACGCTCGCCGACACGACCAGTAGACGCGCGGCATCGTCTGACCATCAGAGGCGAAGGTCCTGCGACGCCCGTTGAAGGACCGGACATTGTGCCGAGCCGGCCCGACCAGCAGCCCAGCCCGGTTTCCTCGACAGTGGTCTGCCGGGTCAGGTCACTGGCGAAGGTGAGGCGCACCGCTGCGGAAATCGCGCGCGCAGTGGGTATCGGCGCTGACCGCGTCGTCGACGGTCCTGCCCTGGACGGCATGCCCGAGTCCGATCTGGACGCGCTGCTGACCAGCGGCCAGGAGGTGGTCTTTGCCCGCGCGGCGCCGGAAGCCAAGCTCAGGATCGCCGACGCGCTCCGGGACTGCGGTGAGGTGGTCGCCATGACCGGCGACGGGGTGAACGACGCGCCGGCATTGCACCGCGCCGACATCGGCGTGGCGATGGGACTGAGCGGAACCGAAGTCGCCCGAGAGGCAGCGACGCTGGTGCTCACCGACGACAACGTCGCCACGATCGTGACGGGAGTCCAGGAGGGACGCCGGGTCTACGACAACGTCCGTAAGTTCGTCCTCTACATCTTTGCCCACGCGGTGCCGGAGGTCCTGCCGTTCTTGGTGTTCGCCCTCGCCGGTGGCGCGGTTC
>JADGOY010000041.1 GCA_017882715.1 Nakamurella sp.
GGAATCGAGCACCACCCGGAATCGAGAACAGCCAGCAGATTGTCTGACGTTGCTCTGAGCGCCTGTCCGTTGCCCTGCTGCAACAAGGGCAACGCATGAGCGCGCCGGGCACCGTGGTCGCACCTTCCGTCGTCACCGTCCTCCCTGCGCTCGATATCATCCCGACCATCACTGGTCCTCCGCGATCTCGACCACGTCAAGGCCCGACTGCGGATACGCGCTGCCGAGAACGGACGCTCCACGGAGGCGGACGCACGGGCAATTCTCGCTGCGCCGTGACCGGCGACCCGTCCTTCGCGTGGGCTTGGTTCGCATACCCGCGACCAATTCCGGATATCGGGGGCGTCGATCTCGATCTTGCGCCGCTGAACGAGCAGGCCGGTGCGGCGGGCTTCTCGTAGATGGTCGTCGTTGACACCAACGTGCCATCGGAGCTGTTCGGACCTACCGGGGAACCGACGGGAAGGACGCCGCCAACACAGCGTTCACCTCTTCGACAGCGCATCGAGACCGCAGACGCGCAATGGCAGCCCATTGTTGGGCCGTCAGCTCAACAGCTCCCGGATGTCGGCGGCGGTCAGGGCAGTCCCCTGCGCGGACCCCGAGTCCATGACACTGCTGAACAGCTTGGCCTTGGTGGCCTTCAGCGCCATCACCTTCTCCTCGATGGTGTCCTTGGCCACCAGCCGGTAGACCATGACATTCTTCGTCTGGCCGATACGATGAACCCGGTCGATGGCCTGCTCTTCGGTGGCCGGATTCCACCAGGGGTCGAGCAGGATGCAGTAGTCGGCCTCGGTGAGATTGAGGCCGAAGCCGCCCGCCTTGAGGCTGATCAGGAAGACCGGGGCGTTCCCGGACTTGAATTCGGTCAGCACGGCGGGGCGGTTGCGGGTGGTCCCGTCGAGGTAGCAGTACTCGATGCCGGCCGTGTCGATCCGCTGCCGAACCTTGTCCAGGAATCCGGTGAACTGGCTGAAGATCAGCGTGCGGTGGCCCTCCGCGACAACATCCTCCACCTGCTCCATCAGCGCGTCGAGCTTCGTCGAAGGAATGTTGGCGTACTTGGCATCGACCAGGCTCGCATCGAGGCTGAGCTGCCGAAGCAGCGTCAGCGAACGGAAGATAGCGAAACGGTTCTTCGTCATGTCGTCGATCAGGCCGAGGACCTTCTGCCGCTCCCGTTGCAGATGGGTCTGATACACCTTGCGGTGCTTGGGGTTCAGCTCCAGCTCGACGACCTGCTCCTGTTTCGCCGGCAGGTCGGTCGCCACCTGCTCCTTGGTCCGCCTGAGCATCAGGGGCCGGATCCGTCGGCGCAACTGCGCGAGACGGTCCGAGTCGCCGGACCGCTCGATCGGGGTCTGGTAGTACTCCTTGAATCGAGCCGCCTGGGAGAACAGGCCGGGCGAAGTGACGGAGAACAGTGACCACAGCTCCAGCAGGTTGTTCTCCATCGGCGTGCCGGTGATCGCCAGTTTGAAGGGCACGGAGAGCTTCTTGGCACAGTGATGGCCTTTGGCCAGGTGATTCTTGATGAACTGCGCCTCGTCCAGGATGAGCCCCGACCAATCCTGATCCGAATAGTCGTCGTAATCCAACCTGAACAAGGCATATGAGCTGACGACGATATCGGCTTCTGCGACCATCGTCGCGAGGTCCACGCCGCCCCGGGTCAGTGTTTCGGTCACCGCGACGACCCTGAGGTCGGGCGCGAACTTCTGGCATTCGGCCGCCCAGTTTCCCACCACGCTGGTCGGCGACACCACCAGAAACGGCGCAGCGTCGGGTCGCTCGGATCGGGCATGGCAGATCAAAGCCAGGGTTTGGATGGTCTTCCCCAAACCCATGTCGTCCGCCAGCACGCCGCCGAGATCGTGGTCGAACAGGAAGGCGAGCCAGTTGAAGCCGGTCTGCTGGTAGGGACGCAGCGTCGCCCGGAGCGAATCGGGCACCGGCCGGTCCACGATCTGATCGCCCGCCAGCAGCCCACCGACCGACTTCTTCCAAGCCGCGGCCTGCGATGTGACGACTCCCAGATCCTGCAGTTCGTCCCACAACGACGCCTGGAATCGGTTGATCCGCAGGGTCCTGCTGGGGACGTCCTGGAGCGCTCGCGCCTCCTCGATCAGTTTGCGCAGCGTCAGGAACGGCTCGCAATCGAGCGAGAAGTAGGTTCCGCTCGGAAGGATCATGTACGAGTCGGCGGCGGCCAATGCGAGGAACAGGTCGTTGAACGGAACGTCCTCGCCGTCGATCGCCACGGTGATGCCGAGGTCGAACCAGTCGTGGTCCTGCGCACTCTGCGAATTCGAGATGGAGATGACGGGCGCCTCTACCGCCTCGCGATAGAACTGCTCGTTGATCACTTTCAGGGCGACTTTGGGTAGATCGCGCAACCGGGGCAGGGTTTCGCCGAAGAACGCAACGGCGTCCAGGCCCTCGAGGGTGACCGTGGCTGTCAGCTGTGGGCCGAGATGACTCGGGTGCGTCAGACGAAGCACCTCTTCCGCGGTCAACGCCAGAGAGTCCAGCGCGCTCTGCTCGGACTCACGGTCCCGCGGCAGCAGCTCCGGACCCGACGGCCACAGCGGCAGCGTCGTCGTACTCCCGCCGAAGGTGTACCACCATTCCCAGGCAAGGCTCACCCGATGCCCAGGAAGACCGTTGACCGTCAACGACAACGTCGGCGGTTCCGGTTCGGGGATGACCAGAGAATCGTCACGGGACAGCAGCGGCACCCGTCTGGCCAGGTGCGGCAGATAATCCCGGAGGAAGGTTTCCGCGTCCTGGCCGGGAATCAGGACCCGACCCTCGGTCATGAACTGACGTAATTCCGGGGCCAGTCGTTGCTGAGAGGGGACCAACATCAGCCCGGAGCTGTTCACGTCCGCATCGGGCACCTGGGGCCACAGCGCCAGTCCATGCAGCGGCGTGCCCAGGAGAGCGAAATTCACCGGCCCGGTTGGATTACCGTTCAATGAGACCGCTGGCTCGATGACGAGATCGCCATCATCACGCCTGATCTCGAGCACGATCTCGGCCTCATCGTCGGACAGCGTCACGGGATGCTGACCCTTGCCCGATTGGATGAGCGCCATTCCGATATTCCTGGCCTCGGCCAGAATATCCCAGATCCGGCGGCTGCTCATGCTCTCGAGATAGATGAACGGCTGGTTGTAGCCGTAATAGCCACGCGACGCGGAATTCAGGACATTGATGTCCTTGAGCAGCTGAACGTGGTCGGCGCGGGGCCGTTGTTGCCGCTGGTAGTTGTAGGAGCCGAGCTTGTCCCAGGCGATTCCCGTCCGGATCCAATTGCCTTTCGCGCCGAGGAGCACCGGTCGCAGACCTACCCGGACTTGTGATACGAGCGCCTCGGAACCTCGCTGCGGGGGCGGTTGCCCGATCCGTATCAATTCCACTTGCAGGCCGAGCGGGTCGCCGGGAGCATCCTTCGCGCTCCGGCCGTCACCGAGCAGGGCGGATATCGAGCGCATCCACGGTGCGGGCTGGGCCGCCGCGGGCAGGTTCCGGGTCACCCGACTCGGGCGGGCGGGAACCTGCGCAGGGGTGGGGGGCGCCCCCTGTAGTGCAGAAGGCCGGTTCCGAACGGGCGGCACGACCGCCAGCGCGGTTCTGCTGGAATCTGGCTGCGCCGGATGGTCCGGGACGGGGGTGAGTGCCGCCCGTCGGTCGGCGCTGCCACTGCTCGCCAGGACCTCCAGGTCTCGATCGAGCGCGGTCCTGAGCTCTGGCATCTGCCGAAAGCCGACGATGACGAGCGCGATCACGTGTTTGCAGTTGATCTGGACGGGGCAGGTGCACGCGCCGCGCAGCGAGGTGACGGCCCCGGACGCCCCCTGGGCGATGACCGCAGTGCAGATATAGGGGTTGCGCTGCGAACCCTGCACTCGGCCCAGCAGTCGCAGGGGGGCCTCGCGGAGACCAACCTCGATGACGGCCCCGGTGTCCGCGTACTCACGGCCCCGGCCGAAGGTGGCCCGGTCGGTCAGGCGGGCGAGGCTCGCTTCCTCGATCCTCGAGTGGTTCCGGTCGACGCTCGTCAGTCGGCGCGCGTCGACAAACGTGTCGGCGGTCATCGGTGGCTTGGCTCCGGTGTCTTCGTCGGGCGGGAATTGTCTGGCTTGACCGTACGGGAGGGCTGGACCGGACCGGTCGAGGCGCTCCGGTGGGCCGAGGCCGCGTTCGGGTGAATCGGGTCGGCGGTTCGCTTGCAACACCTGGCCGGGCAACCGAAGTCGAGCCCGCGGGCCGTCACCTCGTCCACGATCTCGGAGAATCGAGCGAGTCCGGACTCGGCCAGCGCATCGCCGTGGGTCGACGGGCTGTCCAGGAAGACCTCGCAGTCGCTGCGCAACGCCCAGCGCGCGAGTCGTTCGGCAAGCTCGACGGGGTCCGGCATCGCCTCGATGCACGCCTGGGCGTGCATCTCCTGTGCGTCGGCAAGCACACCACCAACCTCGCCGTCAGAGTCATCGACGTAACCCTGGGCTTCCTCCAGCAATTCGATGGCGTGCTCCAGTACCTCGATCGCTGCGGCTGCGAAGCCCTCCGTCCGCAGTTCTGCGACGGCGTCCAAGTCACCTCGGATTCCGTCCGCAAACGACGCCGCCTCGCCACAGTGAACATAGTCAGCCGGGCCTGCCGCACGGTCGAGCCTGGCCAGGATCCTGGACACATCTGCGACAGGCTCGGCCCCGGCGGCTACTTCGAGCCGGGCGCGCAATAGGGATGATGCCTCTGCGGCCGTCAGCAGTTCCTCGAACAGCCAAGATGTTGTTTTCGTCAGCAGGAACTCGCGCAATGTGTCGGCTGCTTGGCTTCCGCTGATGGGCGCAGATTCTGGGCGGGAGAGCAGGGTGCGGGTCACATAGGTCATCCTGCCCGAGGGGTACGACAGCCGGGCCGGGACGCCCAACGCGGCCAGGGCGGTGCCGGCCCGGGCGCGACCTCCGCGACAGTCGGCACCCGTCGCACTGCGGCGGTTGCACGACACCCATGACGGGAGAGCGCTCGAGACGCCGCGCCAGGCGTGGTGGGTGTGCTGGGTTCGGAGGATGCCACGCTTCCTCACGCCGTAGCGCAGCGCCGCGAGGAACGAGCCGCGGACGGAATGAATCCTCAGCGGCCACCCAGGCGCTGTCGCCTTTCTGGGTTGCCTCCTTCATGGGCCCCTTCCTGGTCAACGGACTCGATACCTGGCTTCCGGAGATCACACGATCGGCCGGCTGCGAGCTCGGCGCCGCGCTGGCCGTGCGGCTGGTGCTGAAAGCGATCATCGGTCTGCTGGTCGCGGGAGCGGTGGCCGACCGCATCGGAACCCGCCGGACGACGCTCACCTGGTTCAACGGCGCCGTGCTCTTCTGGGCCCTGCTGGGCAGCAAACTCCCCGGCATCGGTGTCTGCGTCAGCGTGATCCTCGCGGGCTGCTTCGTCTTCAGCGCGCAGACGCTGATCTTCGCCTACGTCGGCCGGGTGTACCCGGCCACCGCGCGGGCCACGGCCCGAGGGCGGCTCGGCCGGGGTCGGCCGCGTCGGCGCGATCCGCGGGCCAGCTGATCGGCGGAGTACTGCTCACCGCCGGCATTGCCAATCCCTGGGGTTCTACGTTTTCGCCGGTGTCTGGATCCTTGGTGCGCTGGCGGTGTCGGTGGTCAATCGTCGTCCCATCGAGGTCACCCCTGCGGTGCCGGTGCGGGCCGCCGATGACGAGGTGATCGCCGCCCGACGGGGCACCGACGACGACTCCGCGCCGCTTTGTATGACTGCGTGCCAACATATTCCGGCGCGCACTACGGAAAAGCTTGGAGCCAATCCGTTATCACTCGCATTTCAGGTCGACAACCGGTGGCCGACCGAATCATCGCCCGATGTCCGGTTATCCGCCATCTGAGCCACCGCCCGGATCAGCGCGGCGCGATGCTCTGCCAGGCGCTGTACGTCCGACCTCTCCCCCGTCGCAAGCGCACGCAGAGCAGGGGAGCTGGTGAACCACGCGGCGACCAGTCCGATCACCAGGATCATCACGTCGACCGGATCGGCATCCGGATCCAGCCGGCCATCCGCCTGAGAGTCCGCGACCGCCTGCACCTTCGGCCGATAGGCCTCGACCTCCGCCGCGGAGACGTTCGGCCGCTCCAGCAACTTCCACATCGTCAGCCGGACCATCTCCGGGTGGGCCACCATGTGGTCGAACAGTGCGCCCGCATATCCCGGCAGGTCGTCGGCGGCGAACGGCACCGCGTCGGCCAGCACGACCAGGGACCGGACCATCACGGTGTCGAACAGTTCTTCCTTGTTGCCGTAATACGCGTAGATGAGTCGCTTGTTGGCCTTGGCCAACTCCGCGATGCGGTCCACCCGCGCCCCGGCCAGCCCGTGACTGGCGAACTCCTCGAACGCCGCGTCCAGCAGTCGTCGTCGGGTATCGGTCGAATCGGGAGGCATGACGGGTACGGTACCGTAACTAACTAGTTATTGACAGCGTGGATCGGTTGTGTCAAGGTCTGTAACCAACCAGTTAGAGACAAACCCCTGGAGGTAACCCGCCATGGCAAAGACCGCACCCGCCGGCCCGATCCTGATCACCGGGTGCTCGTCGGGAATCGGCCGGTCGTCGGCGCTGGCGCTGCATGCCGCCGGCCGGACCGTCTACGCCACCGCGCGCCGGCTCGACTCGATCAAGGACCTGGCCGATCACGGCATCCATACCCTGGCCCTGGACGTCACGGTCGAGGAGTCGATGATCGTGGCCGTCAAGACCATCGAGCATGAGGCAGGCCCGGTCGCGGTCCTGATCAACAACGCCGGTTACGGCCTGTACGGCGCGGTCGAGCAGGTGCCGATGGCCGATGTCCGCCGGCAGTTCGACACCAACTTCTTCGGTCTGGTGCGGCTCACCCAGCTCGTGCTGCCGGGGATGCGTAGGGCGGGCGAGGGCCGGATCCTCAACGTTTCCTCGATGGGCGGACGGGTCACCCTGCCCGGCGGGGCCTTCTACCACGCCAGCAAGTACGCGGTCGAGGCGCTGTCCGACGCGCTGCGCATGGAGGTCGCGCAATTCGGGATCGACGTGGTGATCATCGAACCGGGACCGGTCAAGACACCGTGGAACGACATCGCGGTCGGATCGATGAACAGCAACCCGAACAACGGCCCGGACGACAGCGCGGCGACGGTGACGGTCGACGACCCGTACGCCGCCTACAAGAGGGCCGTCGCGGACTCGTTCGCGAGCACCCAGGACGGCCCGCTGGGCCGGCTCGGCTCGACCGCCGACGACATCGCGGCCGTGATCGTGAAAGCCGTGTCCGCCGGCACACCGCGCACCCGTTACCTGATCAACGCGGTGGCCAAGTCTCTGGTGGCCACCCGCAGGTTGTTGCCGACCAGGGCCTCCGACGCCGTGCTGGCCCGGCAGTACGGCCTGCCTCGCTGACCGTCAGCGGTCCGCCTGCAGGATCGTGCGCCCGTCCGACAGCCGGACCTCCAGGGTGGCGATGCGATCCTCCGGCACCGAGGTCGCCGTGGCCACCCGCATCGTCGCGCCGGCCACCGCCCGCCAGGTGCCGGCCGCGGCGGGGTGCCCGTCGACATCGATCACCGTCAGGTCGTAGGACACCGACGGATCGATGTACTCGGCGTACTGGCAGACCACCGTGATCGCGGTTCCCCATTGCTTGGACGCGAGTTCCACCGACGCCGTCATCGGACTGGGAACGACCTGCGTCATCGGCTGCGATTCGACGGCCACCGTTGTGGTCGCCGGCGTCGCCGAGCCGAGAACCAGCACTGAGACCGACGCGGCGACGACGGCCAGCGAGGCCGCCAGCACGCCGCCGATGACCCAGCGCCGCCTGCGCCACTGCCTCGCCACTCGGGCGATCAGACCCGGGAGCGACGTCGGCGGGACGGAGGGGACCGGGTCGGCAATTGCCTCCGCGCTGGTCAGGGCCAGCAGTCCGGGCAGTCCCGCGAGCTGCTGCACCGAATCCTGACAGTCCTGGCAATCCCGCGAATGACGCTCGTAGGCCTGCCGATCTGCGGGTGAGAGGGCACCGAGCACATAGGCGGCGTCGTTGCGGCATTCCTCGCTCACGTCACCACCCCCATCTCCTCCAGGATCAGCCGAAGGGCCTGCAGCGCGTAGTGCAGGCGCGACTTGACGGTGCCGACGGGAACGCCGAGCAAGGCCGCCGCCTGACCTGCGGTGCAGCCGCGGAAGTAGCACTCCAGCAGCACTGCCCGGTGATCCCGACTCAACCGGCGAAGCGCGTCGGTCACCATGATCGACTGCAGCGCGGTGTCGGTCGCGTCCGGTTCCAGGGGTTCGGGCAGCGACTCCACGGATGTGGTCGGCCGTCGTTGCCCGGCGCGCCAGTCGTCGACGACGATGTTCCTGGCCACGGTGAACAGCCAGCCACGCGCCGAGGAGTCCTGCTGCGCGAGCACATTGGGTCGGCGCCACGCCCGGAAGAGGGTTTCTTGCACGACATCCTCAGCTCTTGCCCGATCTCCCCCGGTCAAGTGCAGTACGAAGGCCCAGAGCGCCGCAGCGTGTTCGTCGTGCAACGCGCGGAGCAGGTCGGCATCGGCCCCATCGGACGGCAGCGGCCGAAGGGTGCGGTCGGCCGTGTGGTCAGGCGCACGGTCACCTGGTGACCGGCTGGTCCCGGAGGCGCGGTCGGTGCCGTCGCTCACCGCCACCTCCGATCCTCGGGCCGTTCTTGTCGGGCAGCCCGGCCGGGTCCTATCTAGACCACGCTGGACGAACGTGAACAGTTCGAAACAGTTTCCCGCAGCAGTTCCTGGACTGTTCTGTAACGACTGTCGGTGTCGTGGGACAGACTTGACAAGGCCGCAGACCACGAGTCCGACGCGAGGGAGTCCTGATGCGCACCGCCGACAGTCTGTTCACCCAGGTAGAGCCGAGCCCCGCCCCCCCGTCGCCGTTGTCGGAGGCGGCCGCGGAAGCCTGGATCCCACGGACCTGTTTCAAGAACGGGCCGCCCGGTCGGCTCGGCGTCGAACTGGAACTGCTGGTCTTCGACGCCGGGCACAGCGCGCCGGCGGCGGCCGCACGCAAGTCCCAGCGACACCATCACCCCTCCGCGTTGCTGCGGACACTCTCCGACGGCGGCCTCGACGGCCGGGTCACCATCGAGCCCGGAGGGCAGGTCGAGCTCAGCTCCCGCCCCGGTCCGAGCCTGTCCCACACCGTCGACGTCGTCCGGCGCGATCTTTCGGCGCTGGGCCGCCGAGCGGGGCGGCTCGGCGTGCGATTGGTCGGGCTCGGCGTCGATCCGCTGCACCAGCCGGTGCGGGTCCTGGACGATCCCCGGTACGCGGCCATGGAGAGCTACTTCGATCGATGGGGCCCCGCTGGCCGGATCATGATGTGCTCGACCGCGTCGATTCAAGTCAACGTCGAGGCCGGGGTGCTCGCGCCGGAGCATCCGGGGCAACGAACTGAGCTCGCCCGCCGCTGGGATCTGCTGCACGCCATCGGTCCGGCCCTGGTCGCAGCGTTCGCCAACTCGCCGCTACACGCCGGCCGACTGACCGGCTGGAAGAGCACCCGCCAGGCCGTATGGTCGAGCCTTGATCCGGCGCGGACCAGTGCACCGACGCGGCGGCCCGGCGAGGACATCGCCGACGCCTGGGCCCGATGGTCGCTCGACGCCCCCGTGATGATCATCCGGCGCGCCCAGGGGCCGTGGGCAGCCCCGAGCGGCCTGACGTTCCGCGAATGGATCAGGCAGGGGCGGGCCGCCATCGCGGATCGGCCCCCCCCGACCGTCGACGACCTGGCCTATCACCTCACTACCCTATTTCCCCCGGTCCGGCCGCGTGGCCATCTCGAGATCCGCTACATCGACGCCCAGCCGGGTCCGTGGTGGACCGTGCCGCCTGCGGTGATCAGCGCGTTGCTCGATGACGATGCCGCCGGACAGCTGGCCCGCGAGATCTGCGGCGCTGTCGAAGGCCGCTGGCGCGACGCCGCCCGGCTCGGCACCCAGGACCCACTTCTCGCCAGAGCGGCGGTCGGGCTGCTGGAGACCGCCGCGACCGTGCTGGCCCGTGACCCGCGGACAAGGCGGTTCGGTCGCCACGTCGAGGGGTACCTCGAACGATGGACGGTCAGGGGCAGAAGCCCGGCCGACGACGCGATGGACGAACCAATGGGCGGACCGGGAGCGGCCGCCGGCGAGCAGATCGGGGACCTACCGTGACGAACCAGACCGCCCACTCCCCCGCGAACAGCGCTCGCGATCTTGACGACAGACAGATCAAGGACCGTATCGTCGCCGACCTGGACCGTGCCCGCGCGCGGACCCGGGGCCTGACCGACGTCCTGGACGACGCGGACCTCGTACGTCAACATTCCCGGCTGATGTCGCCGCTGGTCTGGGACCTGGCGCACATCGGCAACCAGGAGGAGCTGTGGCTGCTGCGCGACGTCGGCGGCAAGGACCCGATCCTGCCCGAGACCGTCGACCAGCTGTACGACGCCTTCCAGCACCCCCGCGCCGACCGGCCGGCGCTTCCGTTGCTCGATCCGGTGCAGTCGCGGTGCTACGTGGTGGACGTGCGATCGAAGGTGCTCGACCTGCTCGACCGCACTGCGCTCCGCGGCCGGCGGCTGACCGAGCAGGGCTTCGTGTTCGGGATGATCGCCCAACACGAGCAGCAACACGCCGAGACCATGCTGGCCACCCATCAGCTCCGGCAGGGCGAAGCGGTGCTCGATGCCTCGCCACCGCCTGCTCCGGATGTGGCGACGCGACCGGCAGAGGTGCTCATCCCCGGCGGCCCATTCACCATGGGCACCTCCGCGCACCCGTGGGCGCTGGACAACGAACGGCCCGCCCACCTCGTGCAGGTGCCGTCGTTCCGGATCGACGCCTACCCGGTCACCAACGGCGCCTACCAGGACTTCATCGCCGACGGTGGCTACGACGACCGCCGATGGTGGCATCCGGCCGGCTGGCATCACCGGCAGGAAGTCGGGCTCACGGCCCCGCTGTTCTGGCGGCGCGACGGCTCCGACTGGTTCCGGCGGCGGTTCGGGCGGCTGGAGCCGGTGCCCGCGAACGAGCCCGTCATGCACGTGTGCTGGTACGAGGCGGATGCCTACGCCCGCTGGGCCGGCCAACGGCTGCCGACCGAGCGCGAATGGGAGAAGGCCGCTCGTCACGACCCTGTCAGCGGGCGGGCTCGGCTCTATCCCTGGGGTGAGCAGGACCCGACTCCGGAACTGGCCAATCTCGGGCAGCGGTACCTGCAGCCCGCTCCGATCGGCGCCTATCCCCAAGGCATTTCAGCGCTGGGCGTCCATCAGCTGATCGGCGACGTCTGGGAGTGGACCTCGAGCGACTTCACCCCGTACCCAGGGTTCGCCGCCTGGCCGTACAAGGAGTACTCCGAGGTGTTCTTCGGTCCGGACTACAAGGTTCTTCGCGGCGGTTCGTTCGCGGCCGACCGGGTCGCGTGCCGGGGAACCTTCCGGAACTGGGACTACCCGATTCGCCGCCAGATCTTCGCCGGATTCCGCTGCGCGCGGGACGCCGCGCCGGGCGAGGGCTGAGGCACATGTGCCGCCATCTGGCGTACGTCGGATCGCCGGTGTTCCTGCGGGAACTGCTGGTCGACCCGTCGTATGCGCTGGTGCGCCAGTCCTGGGCGCCTCGTCGACAGCAACACGGTGTGCTCAACGCCGACGGGTTCGGCGTCGGCTGGTACGTCGACGGCTTCGACGAACCTGCCCGGCACCGCGGCGCGGGACCGATCTGGGCCGACGAGACCTTCGCCGACCTGTCCCGGGTGACCCGCACCACCGGCCTGCTCGCGGCCGTTCGGTCGGCCACCATCGGGATGGCAGCCGGGCGGGCCGCCGCTGCTCCGTTCCGCTCCGATCGGTGGCTGTTCAGCCACAACGGCGCGGTCGAAGGCTGGCCGGAGGTAGCTGGACGGTTGGCGTGGGGTCTTGACCCCGGGGTGCTGGCCCGTATCGAAGCACCCACCGATTCCGTCCTGCTCTGGGCGTTGACCGTCGACCTGCTGCGGCGCGGCAAGTCCGAAGAAGCCGCATTGGCCGAGGTGCTCACTCGGGCGGTCGATGCCGGCGGCGGACGGCTGAACCTGCTGCTCACCGATGGTCACACGATCATCGCCACGGCCTGGGGTGTCAGCCTCTGCTGGCGGCAGCTCTCCGGAGGCGTGGTCGTCGCGTCCGAGCCCTTCGACGACGACCCTGCCTGGGTCGACGTCCCCGATCAGCACCTGCTGGTGGCCGACACCAGAGAGGTGAACGTTGAACGCCTCTGATGCGGGACCTGGTTCTCGAGCGCAGGCCGGGGATTGCGGCAGACCGACCTGCCGCCGTTCTCCGGTTTCGTGATGGATCCCCACGCCGCCATGATCGGAAACAGGTCGACCGGAAACAGGTCGACCGGAAACCGAGCGCGCCCAGCGTGGGCCGGAACCGCCGTCGCCCTGCTCGGGCCGGAAACCGGCCGTCGCTCCGTCAAGGTCGAGATCCGATAGTCGACTACTCGATCGGCACCCGCTCTACTCGTCAAGACTTGCAGCGCCTCCCTCATCCATCGGTATCACTTCCTGGAGGACCGTGTCATGCCGGCCTTGGGCTACACCTACGACGATCACCTGCCCGCTGACTTCAGCGCACAGAGTCTGCGCAACGACGTCCTCACCGGGTTGACCGCGCCACGAAAGTGGCTGCCGCCCAAATGGTTCTACGACAAGGTGGGCAGCGAGCTGTTCGAGGACATCACCGCCCTGCAGGAGTATTACCCGACGCGAACCGAGCGCACGATCCTGGCGGATTCTGCCACCGGGATCGTCCGAGCCGGCCAATCGCGCACGCTGATCGAACTCGGATCGGGGTCGTCGGAAAAGACCCGTCTGTTGCTGGACGCGATGATCGCGCAACCGGCAGAACCTGCCGAGCCTCACGCGGATCACCCCGTCGATCCGAGGGGTAAGGTCGCCTCGTACGTCGCCCTGGACGTCAGCGAAGACGCGCTGCGCTCTGCCTGCGCAGGCCTGGTCAGCAGCTACCCACGGCTGCGGGTCGGAGCACTGCGTGCGGACTTCACCCACCATCTCGAACTCCTGCCGAAGGGCGAGCGGCGGATGGTGGCGTTTCTCGGCAGCACGATCGGCAACTTCGAGCCGGCCGAGCGCGCGGCTTTTCTCCGCGCGTTGCGCGGAGAACTGGGTGATCACGACCAGTTCCTGCTGGGCGCCGACCTGGTGAAGTCGCCGGATGTATTGATCCCGGCCTACGACGACACCGGCGGCGTGACCGCCGCCTTCAACCTCAACGTGCTCGACGTGCTGAATCACAGCCTGCGGGCCGACTTCGACCGGTCGACCTTCGAGCACGTGGTGGTGTGGGACGCCGAAAACGAATGGATCGAGATGCGTCTGCGAGCCACTCAGGACATGGTCGTGCACCTGTCGGATCTTGCGCTGGACGTACATTTCGATCGGGGCGAGGAGGTGCGCACGGAGATCTCCGCGAAGTTCCGCCGGGACAGGTTGATCCCGGAACTGGAAACCGCCGGTTTCGTCGCCCGCGGCTGGTGGACCGACCCACGCGAGTGGTTCTCGCTGTCCTTGTGGGGTACCGCCTGACTCGCCAGCGGTGGACCCTGCGGTCCGTGTTGATCTCCGAACCGGAAAAGATGACTGCGTTCGCCGAGTCGCTGCGCATCTTGCGCCAACCGAGCAAGGATTTCCAGGCCCGCACCGGCCGTCACAGGGTCGGAGAAGGTTGAGGTGTCGAGCCGAACGATCTTCGAGTCGAACACGACGGCAGCAGTGCGGCGACCAGCCCCGAACCGGTCGCTGTGTACGGGTTGGTTCAGGTTCTTGGTGACCGAAGTTGTTGAGCAGAAAGGCATTGACCTCGTTGCGGCCGTGTCGCTACGGTGAGCGCTTCGCCGAGTGCGGGGTGTGAGTTATGGACAAAGAACTGGATTTCGACAGATTCCGTGAGCTGTTTCAGAACCGGGCTGTGGTGTTCACGGATCTGCCGGCAGGTCGCGCACGGGACCTGGCCGAACGTGCCAACGAGCGGGTCGGGCGCGGTGATGCGACGATCCGGACCCGGGCCGAGCTGGAGGCGTTGTTCGGTGAGTTGACCGGTGCCGATCCGTCCGCGGGCGCGAGGTTGACGGTCCGCGATGGCGCCGGTGTGTTGACCGCGGAAGGCGCGATCGTGCAGGAGTACCTGAAGGTGGCCAGCGGCGCGGACGATTTCTTCGAGCAGCCGATGTGGGTGGTGTCGATCACCGATTGGCCGGCACCGGATGCCCTCATCGAAGATGCGGTGACGTCCTCAGGTCAGGCCCGGTTGGCGGTGTGGCGGGCCGATCCGGCGGATCCGCGGCGCATCCCGCCGGCCGGGGCGTCGGGGGTGTTGTTCACCAGTGCCACGTTCTCGTTGATGAACTCGGGGAACCGGACGCTGTACGCCCCGAAACGGTCCTGGAAGATCGACGTGAAACCCGGCGATGACGACGACCGGATCGTCGGGCTGGCCCGGTTGAACCTGAAATCGATGTACAACGACCCCTCGCAAATGCGGGAAGCGTTGGCGTGGGACCTGTTTGCCCGGACCGGGATACCGGCGGCGCGGCACACGTATGCCCGGCTGGGCATCAACGGCGTGTACCGGGGTTTGTATTCGATGATCGAGCAGGTCGACCACCTGTTCCTGCGCACCCATTTCGGGGTGAACAACCGCGGCAACCTGTACAAGGCGTACTGCGGCGACGTGGGCTGCGCCACCCTGGAACACCGCGCCGACGCCGCCGGTGACGACAGCGGGAAGCAGTACTTCACGCCCGGCCGTAAGGACCGCACCTACCGGTTGAAGACGAACGAGGACGACGCCGAGTCCAACACCTACGACGATCTCGCCACCCTCATCCGCACCATCAACGGAGTCGGACTGCCCGGCGGCGGGGAGCGGTTCACATCCGACGCGTTCCGCGACGCGGTGCAGGACGTGCTGGACGTCCGATCGTTCCTGCGGTGGGCCGGCGCGAACGTGCTGCTGGGCAGCTGGGACAACTATTTCGCCACCCCCGCGAACTACTACCTGTACAACGGCGGCCCATCCGGCAAGCCCAAGACGTACCTCACGAAGCCGTATTTCACGTTCATCCCGTGGGACTACGACAACAGTTTCGGTATCGACTACTCCGGGACCGCATGGCAGTACACCGACCTGATGGACTGGCCCAGCAACACGGTGAAGTATTGGCACCGAGACGGCAAACCCGACCGCCGGTCCCGAATCCCGCTGGTGCAGAACATTCTGGCCAACCATGACTTCGCGCAGTACTACCTGGACCACCTCGAGTACCTGCTGGACACCGCCTTCACCCCGGCGGCCGTCGCCGCACGGATGGGCACCCCCGACGGGAACGGTCTGTGGCAGCGGATCAACCAGGCGGCGTACCTGGAGGCAGACACACCGTACTCGGCCGCGTTCACCGGCCGGCAGTTCACCAATGACGAGGTGTACCGCAGCGGTTACGCCCAGGAGCACCTGTGGCACGGCAACAGCAGCATCGAAGGGATCCATCACTTCGTGCGGATGCGGTATGACAGTGCCCGCGCTCAGCTGCACAGCCTGCGGACCACCTACCCGGCCGGGGCCAGCGGAGCGCACTTCGGGTCCGCACCCCGACCGGTGCTCGCCAGCGTCTGACCACGTTCGCCCATACCAGCAGGGGGTGTCTACGGTGGGGACACGTCCGGCCGTGGTCGCACAGCTACAACTTCTCGCCGAGGCGCCGGTCCGGGACCTGCTCCCGGACGGGGGTTCCCCCCGCGGTGAGGCCAGCGGGGTGCTCGCCCTGGGCGGCCAACTGTTGGTCATCTTCGACGACTCGACGGTCATCGGCGTCATCGGTGCCGACCTCAGCCGGGTGGAGGGAAACCACACCGTTCGACCCGATCCGCTGATCGCCGGGGGCCGCCACGCCGGCCGAGGCTACGAGGACGTCGCCCGGGACGCAGCCACCGGCCATCTCTACCTGCTGGTCGAGGCGATCCGCCGCGGCGACCGCTTCCAGGCCCGGGTCGAGGAACTCGACGCCGACTACCGGCGCCGCTCCCAAGCGTGGCTCGACTTCACCCTCGAAGAAGAGAACAAGGGCATGGAGGGGCTGACCTGCGCAAACCGGGACGGCGAGGTCTATTTGCTGGCCCTGTGCGAGGGAAACCGGTGCCGAGGCGGCAAAGCCGGCGAGCAGCCCGGCGGCGGCCGGATTCAGCTGTTCCGCCCCGGCCAGCACGCCTGCCCGCACGTCGGCACCATTGAACTGCCGCCGCACCTGTGGTTCATCGACCACAGCAGTGTTGCGGTGCGCGGCGACCGGGTTGCGGTGATCTCCCAACGATCGTCCGCGCTGTGGGTGGGGGCCTTCACCCCCGACACCTGGGACTTGGTCGACACCGGCGCGACCTACGAATTCCCCCGCGACCCTGACGACCACATCATCTACGGCACCGTGGAAGGCGTCTCATGGCTGGACGACGACCACGTGGTCGTCGTCTCCGACCGGGCACCCCGCACCGAACTGCGATGGCGGACCAAACACCGATCCGTGCACATCTTCACCATCCCACCACCGCGCCCCGAAGACGTCCCCGTCCGGTGACCCGGATGGCATCGACACCCGCCGCAACCCGCTCTCGGACAAACCGCCGCGCACTCATCCGGGCCGTGCACACCACCGCGATGACCTCGACGCGGCGCACACGCCCGGCATCCCTGCGCGTTGTGAAAACACGGCAGGAGGACCTTTACCAGGCAGTTGCGGCGGTCCAGCAGGTTGCCGCCGGGTGTCCAGCACCGCCGCGTCAAGCACCGCGGGGTCGAGCACCCGGGGCGTCAAGCACCGCGGGGTCGAGCACCGCAGTGTCGAACCGCCGATCGTCAAGGACGGTGGTGGCCAGCAGATGGTTGTCGGCCAGCACCGTCAGCCAGTAGTTCATGCGTTCGGCGTTGGTCAGATCACGCCAATTTGCGAACAGGTCCGTCGCATCCGCCAGGGGAAGGCGTCCCTCGACCTGGTGAATCTCCAGCGTGAACGACGCCGACCTGGGTGGGCAGGCCCCGACCGCGCTGCGTAGCACGTCGGCCAGCCCGGCCGGCCCGAACATCGATGGCAGAGCATAGCGGCCGGCCACCGAGAACGGGACCGGCACACGGGTCAGGAAACTGAAGTGATCGGACAACCCCGGCACCAGGGGATGACCGTCGTGCAGGTGGAAATGCACCGGCTTGCCGATCGCCCCGATCGTTTCCGTCAGCCGCAGCACCGCCGGCAGCGCGGTCCTGGTCGCGGCCTGCACTTCGTCGACCACCTCGGGCAACCGCGGATCCCGAGGGGACAGGCCCCTCCACGCCAGACCCGGTCTCGATTCGATCAGCGACCGTTTGGCCTGCTCGATGCCGACGTGACCGATGTCGATGCACATCGAGGCGAACTCGACATCCGCGATCCGTTGCGCCAGGTCGACGAACCGATCCACCGGTAACCCGGTGGCGAACTCCAGATAGACCATCGGCCGGCCGGTCTGTCCGGGGTGGGGTGCGGTGCCCAGTTCACGCAGGGCGGTGACCACCTCCGGGAGCCGGTCAGCCATGTCCCCCTTGTCATGCACGACCAGGCCGGCCACCCGACCGGTGAACCGGGAAGCGAACGCCTCCACCAGAGACCGGCCCGAGTCAACCAACACATTCGCCGACCGGCTGAGGTGAACCACCGGCAGCGTCCGATGCTCGGGCACAAAACCCAGCAGATACTCCAACTGATCCGGGTGGTCCGCGTACACCTCGGCGGGCATCCCCGCCTGACGGAACCGGACGTTCGCCAACCGGAGCAACGCGTCGTCACCGGCCACCCGCTGTTGAAACAACGCCCGCACGACAGGTGGCCCCCCCGACACCGCGATCACCTTTTCCCCCGCCGACACGGCCACCCCGCCGTCCGAAGGACCGGTTCCGCTCGCTCGACCATGCCCGCAGAGCGCCCTGCCACGTCAATGTCACCCATCAAGTCCAGCTCCTCCCATTCCCCGACCGTCCGCCTCTGGTGTACACCACGACCCGAACCGGCCGTGCGTACCCGGTGTGCCGGCCATCCGACTCCGCGAGGTCGATGTCACCGTGACTGATCCGACGCCACTGAAATGACTTATATCAGTGTCATTTCAGTTAGATCTGCTATCTTCGCAAGGTGCCGCACGATGCGCAGCTGATCTTCGCCGACCACGTCGGCCGCTTCTACGCACGCCAGTACGCGTTCCCGCCGATGGCGGGACGCCTCCTGGGATATCTGTTCGTCTGCGATCCCCAGCAGCAAACGATCGACGAGCTCGGTGAGGCGTTGTTGGCAAGTCGCAGCGCCATCACTGGTGCGGTCAAGCTGCTCGAGGGCTACCGAATGGTGCGGCGAACCCGTATCGCCGGTGAGCGGGTGGACCGGGTGAGTCTGGATCCGACGAGTCAGCAGCCGCAGAACTTCGATTCTGCCATCCATACAGAGCATGCGGCACTGTTCCGGGAGGGATTGGCGTTGCTGGCCGATGCTTCGCCGGAACGTCGCGCCCCGCTCGAGGAGATGGTCGCGCTGGCCGAGTTCCTGAGCGAGCGACTGCCCGCGCTACGGGATGAATGGCATACATATCGCGATCAGCTTCGGGCAACGGGAGCGCACCCGGGGCGGATAGCAGAGAGAAACACCCGAAAGAGAACGCCAGGCGCCGGGCCGACCCACCCGGCGCCGAAACCCTTGGAAGGTTGTGCACCATGACTGAATCCGAGTTGTCCGAGCTGCGAGAACGGGCCGAAAACGGTGACCAGGAAGCGGTCGACGAGCTGATCGAGCTCGCTGCCGAGCGCAGCGACATGGATGAACTGCGGCGCCTTGCCGACAATGGCAACGCCACCGCGACCGACCAGCTGATCGAACTCGCCGGCGAGCGGGGTGATATGGACGTGCTCCGGCGCCTTGCCGACAGCGGGAACACCGATGCGGCCGACCAACTCATCGAGCTCGCTGCCGAGCGCAGCGACATGGATGAACTGCGGCGCCTTGCCGACAATGGCAACGCCACCGCGACCGACCAGCTGATCGAACTCGCCACCGAGCTGGATGACATCAACGAGTTGCGACGACTCGCTGACAAGGGCAACACCACCGCCGCAGAGCAGCTTTTGGAGCTCACCGCCGAGTAAAGACCGCGCGGTCGAAGACAGATATCGTGCTCGATCACAGTGTGCCGCGCGAGACGAAGACAGAAGACAGGCCTTTCGTCCAGATCGAGTCCTTCGATAAGAGCACGGGGTTTGACGCAGGCCGTCCAGGGTGAGGGTTTGCCGGAGCAGGGCGGTGACCTGGTCACGCATCGAACTCTTCTTCCCTGCTGTGCCGCGGGAAACCACGACGCCCGGGACCCGGGCGTCCTTCACAGGCTGCCCCGCGACAGGGCCGTCCAGTATGGGTTCAGGTCCGAGTTCCCGTCCGGTTCGGCCGGTCACCCTCACCCCGGGCAGATCAAGGACACGATTGAGTAAGGTCGTAGCGCGCACGGGTGACTCCAGGGTCGAGCGTGTAGGAGCCTTCGAACCTACGAGACACCGGTGCGCCCCACCAACCCCCAGCCCTTGTCAGCGGGCCATGCAACACCGCCCCCGACCCACATTCATGTCATGAGAGCCCGAAAAGGCCGACGAAGAACGTCGACGGTCTGCGGCTGAGGTGCCGAATCTGCGAAGCATCGCCGGGAAACGCTTCAAGGGAATCGCCGCCGTTTCCGGTGACTCGGATGCCATTCAGCTCACCATTCTGGATGCTGACGTTCCCAAAGCGGCCTGTCCCAAAATTTGATGCTGATCGATTTGGGATTCAGTTCTGCCGTTCTCGACCGGATGAGCAACACCCGGGCACTGGACGGAACCCTGGAGGCCGAGGGAAAGAACTGCAACGTCACGTGGACCACCACCCTGATGACGGCCTGCAGAGGTTTTCGAGGCCGTCGCACCGAACTGACGATTCCGCGGTTCGTCGAAGCCCTTCGCTGCCGCGGACGCCGCAGGCGCGGTCCACCTCGAAGCGAGCCAGCCTTCGGCGCCACGCAATTCCGGGTGCTGGGCCGTATCGAGGAAACGCCGCCGCCCAACTACCTCCCTGGCGATCGGCCCTGCCGTGTGCCACCGTCAGCCCTGCGCCGGGTCCGTGGGCGTCGGGACCCTGGTCAACGACTACCTACACGGCGACCATGTATTCGAAGCGGTCCCGACCGACGGAACGTTCTAGCTGGCGGACGATGTGGTTGCCGTTGTCGTAGGGCCCCTCGACGAAGAATGGTCTTCCGTCACGCCCGAATTTGATGGCGCTCGGCCCGCACCACGACCCGAGGTGACCTTTGACGTCGTCGAATTCGGCCGCGGGTTCGAAACCGAGTGATCGGGCGTACTCGACGGCGCCGCACACCAGGTCCTGGGCGAGCGCGAGTGTCGCCGCAAGCGGCGGCTCCGGGTAGGCACCGAAGAACTGGCAGGTGAACTCGTCGGACTGGCGGGCACTCATCACGAGCGGACCGACCACGTTTTTCACGCCCAGGCAGTACACGTCGACGAGGTAACCGCAGACGCTGAGTCTGCTCCGGCCCGCGTCGCGCGCGATCAGGACGGAGACCAGACCCGAGCAACCGGGCTCCGGCTCGTAATCGTCACACCACTCGGGGTGGTCGTCGACGGTGAGACCCGCACTCCATCCGGCATTGACCCAGCATTGGCGAAGCTCCCGCTCGGCGGGATCGGTGAATCGGGCCGCGTCGGCGGCAGCGGTGGCTCGAATGATCCGGGCCGCGGTCACGGGTGAAATGCCGAGCGTGCGTGCGACCTGCTTGGGATTCAGACCCTTCGTCCGCAGCGCTCGGACCTGCATCGTCAGGTGTTCATCGTCCATGCCGTAACCGTGCCAAAAAGGGGATTCGAAGGCGTGCGCGACACGCAGGATCTATCAGCAACTTCTGGCCGAGCACCATTGCGAGGATCGAGCTTCAACAACCGACCACATCTTCCGCACTGAATGCTCGTCGCCGTCTGCCCAGCCCGAAGGGGCTCGCCAACGTGCCTCTAACCTCGGTGGTATGCCTCGGTCCAACCCACCTCGACGCCCGCGTCGCGCGACTGCTCGGCCGAAGCCGCCACGTTCCGGCGCGCCGGGGCCGAACCTTCCGCCGGAGGTCGCACAACTCATCGCCGGATCGACGCCCGCCGAACTCCACCGGATACTCGGCCAGATCATGTCGCCGCGACGTTTCAGAGAACTCCACAAGTTCCGTCCCGGTGCCGCGCACCGCGGGACGACGTGGTGACGTATCGCATCCGCGTCGATCTGGATGGAGCCGAGCCGCCAGTCTGGCGTCGTTTGGAGCTGGCAAACGACCTGACGCTGGAGCAAGTTCACCACGTCCTACAGACCGCGATGGGCTGGACCGATTCGCACCTGCATGATTTCGCCAGCGGCGACAGCCCGGCTGACGACCTCGCCCAGCACTACCGTCCGCAGGACTCCATCGACAACGACCTCGAGGGCATCGACGAGACAACGGTCCGATTGCGCGAGGTGCTGGTCGAACCCGGGGATCGGCTTTTCTACACTTACGATTTCGGGGACGATTGGACACACACCCTGCACGTGGAGGCTGTCGTTCCATCAGGAGCTGACCACCAGAGTCCGGCGATATGCGTGGCCGGCGCCCGCGCATGCCCACCCGAGGACTGCGGCGGAGTCTGGGGTTATCACGAACTGCTGACGGCGTTGAGCCAGCCTCCCGATGCTGACAACAAGGAACTCCGGGACTGGGTGGGACCGGATTTTGACCCCGACCGTTTCGATATCGACGACGTGAACGCCGCTCTCACTCGCGCCCTCGACAACGAAGCCCTGGTCAGCGGTCTCCTGTCGTCGATCGATCCGGCCAGTCCGCTGGGCGACCTGCTCTCCCGCATGGACTCCATTCCGATCGAACTCGCGAATGCAGTGGCGGCCTCATTGCCGCCGATCGTCGAGCCTGACCGCGAGGCGAAAGCGGCAATGCTGCATCGCTACGTGTTGTTCCTGGATCAGGTCGGCGAAGCGGGGATCACCCTGACCCAGGCGGGTTACCTTCCCCCTGCCCACGTCGAAGCCGTGGCCGACATGCTGGGCCTGGACAACTTCTGGATCGGCAAGAACAACCGGGAGGTCCAGACCTACCCCGTCCTGGAGTTCAGGGAGTCCGCGCAGCGGCTCGGGCTGCTGCGAAAGGCCCACAACCGGCTCTCCCTCACCAAGGCAGGTGCACGCGCGCGAACAGATGTCCGCGCACTCTGGCGACTGTTGGCCGATGCACTGCCGCTCGGACTGACCACCCGCGGTCCCGAGGTTCGGGCCAGTCACGATGCGGGGTTGTTCCTGCTTGTCGGCGTTGCGGCCGGGTTGTCCAACGCCGAACGCAATGCGCTGGTCACCGCCGGCCTTGGGATGCTCGGCTGGCGCACTGGCCCGTTCACCGAGTTGACGAGCAATGAAGTTCGGGAGCTCCGGAAGCCGACCGAAGCCGTTCTCGAGCACGTCGGCGCCATTCCTCGACGGAGTTTCCGGCACGCAGACTCGCCCGATCGTCCCCCGGAGCCGGCCGCCGCGGCCTTCGCCCGCGCAGTCCTGCGTCTGTGACCCGGCGACAGGGGACTGGACGGCTCCCTCTCAGGACCAGGCCGAGGGCTGCGGAGGGCCAGCACTGCCGCATGCGGCCAAATGTTCCGCAGAAGCGCCCGCCCCCAACGACTCCCAAGCGAGAAGCGCGCGCTGTGCCCGCACGGCCCCAAACGCCGAACGGGCCGGCCCTCCCGCCACGATCAGCAGGAGAAACCGGCCCGTTGACGGCCGCACCACGAACCAGCAACGACCTCAGCGGTAGTCGCGGCCCATGTCATAGTCGTCCAGCGGCACCGCGGCTCCGGCCGAGACCCCGAAGGTGTCCGCGCCGTAGTAGGTGTCGTCGAACGTCGGCAAGGCGTAGGCCGCGGCCCGCGCCTCTTCGGTCGGCTGCACCGTGATGTCCCGGTACCGCGCGATCCCGGTACCGGCCGGGATCAGCTTGCCGATGATCACGTTCTCCTTGAGCCCGACCAGCCTGTCGCTCTTGGCGTTGATCGCCGCGTCGGTGAGCACCCGGGTCGTCTCCTGGAACGAGGCGGCCGAGAGCCACGACTCGGTTGCCAGCGACGCCTTGGTGATGCCCATCAGGGCGGGACGACCGGCGGCCGGCTCCCCACCCTCGGCGAGCACCCGGCGGTTGGACGCCTCGAACTCCTTGCGCTCGATCACCGCGCCCGGCAGGAATTCCGTCGAGCCCGAATCGATGATCGTCACCCGGCGCAGCATCTGTCGGATGATCACCTCGATGTGCTTGTCGTGGATGGACACCCCCTGCGAGCGGTACACGTCCTGGACCTCACGGACCAGGTGCAGCTGCACCTGACGCGGGCCCATCACGCGGAGCACCTCGTGCGGATCCGGGTTGCCTTCCAACAGTTGCTGGCCGACCTGGACCTGATCGCCGTCCACCAGCAGCCGCTCGGACCCGTCAACGCTGATCGTGGCGAGCCGCTGCGTCTTGGGAAGCTTGTCGTAGGCGATCTCCTCGGAGCCGTCGTCGGGCGTAATGACAATCTTGACGAATTTGTCAGCGTCCTCGATCCGGATCCGGCCGGCGGCGTCGGCGATCGGCGCCTTGCCCTTCGGGATCCGGGCCTCGAACAGTTCCTGCACACGCGGCAGACCCTGGGTGATGTCGGAGGAACCCGACGCCGCCCCGGTGTGGAAGGTCCGCATGGTCAGCTGCGTACCGGGCTCGCCGATGGACTGGGCGGCCACGATGCCCACCGCCTCGCCCACGTCGACCAGGTTTCCGGTGGCCAGCGAACGCCCGTAGCAGACCGCGCAGGTGCCGATGGCGGCCTCGCAGGTCAGCACCGACCGCACCTTCGCGTGCGTCAGCCCGGCGTCGACGGCGTCGCGGACGTGCTGCTCCCGCATGTCGGTGCCGGCCGGAACCACCACCGTGCCATCGGGGGTGACCAGGTCGACCGCGAGCACCCGGCCCTGCACCGAGGTCTCGATGTACTCGTTGATGTGCAGGCTGCCGTCCGCGTAGCGGTCGGCCATCGGCAGGTCGACGCCGCGTTCGGTGCCACAGTCCGACTCCCGGACGATGACATCCTGCGACACGTCCACCAGACGACGGGTCAGGTAGCCGGATTCCGCCGTACGGAGCGCGGTGTCGGCCAGACCCTTCCGGGCAGAGTGGGTGTTGATGAAGTACTCCAGCACCGACAGGCCCTCGCGGAACGAGGATCGGATCGGCCGCGGGATCTGCTGACCCTTGGAGTTGGCCACCACACCCTTCATGCCTGCCAGCGACCGGACCTGGATCCAGTTACCCGCCGCGCCGGCCGCCACCAGGGTGTAGACCGGGTTGTCCTTCGGGTAGGCCGGCGGGATGGCGTCCTCGATCTCCTTGGTCGCCGCTTCCCAGATCTTCACCAGGTCGTCGTTGCGCTCCTCGTGCGACAGGTTGCCGCGCTGGTACGCCTTCTCGACCCGATCGGCCTGCACCTCGTACCTGGCCAGGATCTCGTCCTTCTCGGGTGGGATGATGACGTCGCCGATGGCGACCGTCATGCCCGAGCGGGTGGCCCAGTGGAAGCCGGCCTCCTTCAGCTTGTCCAGCGTGATGGCGACCAGCGACATCGGGTAGTGCTCGGCCAGATCGTTGACGATCGCGGCCTGCCGCTTCTTGGGCAGCTCCGAGTTCACGAACGGGTACCCGGTGGGCAACAGCTCGTTGAACAGCACCCGGCCCAGCGTGGTCTGAGCGATCCACGGTTTGCCGGCCTCGTAGTCCTCAGGCAACTGCTCGTCAGGTCCCGGAACGACCGAACCGGCCAGCCGGACCCTGATGGGCGAGCGCACGTCGATCAGCCCGGCGTCCAGCGCCATGACCGCCTCGGCGGCCGAGGAGAACACCGAACCGGCGCCCTTCCCGTCCTCCTTGAGCCCGCACAGGTAGTACAGACCGGTGACCAGGTCCAGGGACGGCATGGCCAGCGGCCGGCCTGAGCCCGGGGACAGGATGTTGTTGCTGGACAGCATCAACACCCGCGCCTCGGCCTGCGCCTCGGCGGACAGCGGCACGTGCACGGCCATCTGGTCACCGTCGAAATCGGCGTTGAACGCGGCGCAGACCAGCGGGTGCAGCTGGATGGCCTTGCCTTCCACCAGCTGCGGCTCGAAGGCCTGGATGCCGAGGCGGTGCAGCGTCGGCGCCCGGTTCAGCAGCACCGGGTGCGCGGAGATGACTTCTTCGAGCACGTCCCACAC